>JAAUOP010000003.1 GCA_012034805.1 Synechococcales cyanobacterium CRU_2_2
GAGCACGGCTTTGAGCTGCACGTTTTCTTTCCGCAACTGACGCCGCTCGTAGGCCTTTTCAATAAGCACTTCGAGCTCGGCCAGCGGAAACGGTTTGGTCAGGTAATCCGTACGCCCCCAGCTTCATCGCCTGCACCGCGGTCTCGATCGTGCCCTGGCCGGTCAGCATGATCGCCTCGCACTCCGGGTGCACCAGCTTCAATTGCTCGAGCACCTGAATTCCCGACAGCCCCGGCATCATCACCGTCGACGGCGCCGCAGGCAAGGTGTTCGCCGGCTGACGGTCGCGATGGCGCGCTTATGTCAGACACCCCGTAGGTAATATATAGAAACTGCCTGTAAATCGTCAGGTAGATCTCAAATGTGAGTATCAGAGCACCGTCCCCCGATAGCTCCAGCAGCATCGACGACAAACCGACGCAGTAGCACGGTCCGCTGCTCACCCGTGGCGCCCGCCATTTCGACTTTCAACTGGTCCAACGATTGACGCCAAGCGACCACGTCGATCTCGATGAGCCGCACCCTTACGTGTTCCGATTCGAACGACTGGTTCAGGCGGTTGATTACGTTTCCCAACTGAAATTAAGACCATCGTTTTCCGTTGCAACCACATACCGTGAAAAGGTTTCCTGGCGAAACACCCCAGCGATTATCAGCAAATCTGGAAGATGGGCGAGACCGAACCAACTCTCGGCGAAATCACAGCGAAGGAACGTGAGGCATTGGAAGAGACTCGGTTGATCTTCCAACAGGCGATCGACGCCGGCGTCCTGCTGGTCATCGACACCGACGCACACCACGTGAACCAGTTGGCGCAAATGCGCTTCGGAATCGGCGTCGCGCGCCGCGGCTGCTCATCGGCGACTGGTTCCCGCTCGACGCGTTCCTCATCGGTGCTACGATTGTCGCTCTTGGCACGTCCGTGCCCGAGTTGGCCACCGCGGTCATCTGGGGCTGGATGGCGTCCCGCTACGGCTCCGAACTCCATGCGCTCCGCGCGGCGCTCTTTCTCACCCTGCTGCTCGGCATCCTGATGACGGATGCCCGCGACTATATCATCCCGGATGAGTTCTCGCTGGGTGGGCTGGCGCTGGGGCTGGGGTTGGTGGCTACGCGCGCGTTCTCCGCAGACTGAACCCCTGTCGCTCAATCCGCCGACGATCGATCGAGCCCAAGTCGAAGGCGCGATCGCCCAGGCCCAGCTTACCCTCGACCAACTGGGCGCAGAACTTCGACCGGAAGATCTCAAATTTATTCCACCAGACTCGTTTCCCCCGTTGCACGCGACGTTGGCCAAGCTGAAGTCCGAACTCGATCGCCAGGAACTGCGGATTGGGGTGCTAGGGGGGCAGGGCGTGGGCAAAACGACGCTGGTGCAGGCGATCGCCCAAGCCTGGAGACCCTCTTATGTCGAAAAACTTCAACTTTTGGATACGCCCCGACTGTTTGCGGCAGAGCCCGGTGCTAGCCCAGACTTGAGACAGGGTAAAAGACAAGATGAGAGGCAAGGTGAGAGACAGGGTGAGAGACAGGGCGATGATGACCTGACCGACGATTGGCGCATCCCCCAGTCGTTGATTGAGGCGGATGCGGTGCTGTTCGTCATAGCTGGCGATTTGACCGGGACAGAATTGCGCTGTATTCGCTGGCTCCAGGGACAGGTGCCGCGTTTGTATGTGGTGCTCAATCAGCAAGACCAGCGGCTGCCCCAGGAGCAGGCGGCGCTGCTGAGCCAGGTGCGATCGCATCTCCAGTCCACCTTGGCTGCAGGGGATGTGGTGGCGATCGCGGCCCAGCCCTCGCCGCTGACGGTGGTTCAGCCCCAGCCCGATGGCTCAGTGCGACAACACCAAACCCATCCCCAGCCCGAGTTGGCGCTGCTGCTGGATCGGCTCGACCAGTTGCTGGTGGCAGAACCGCCCCAACGATTGGTCTGGAAACCCTGGAGCACCAAGCCCAAGGGCTCGAAGCGGCGGCCAAGGCTTTGCTGAACACGCTGCGGCGGAACAAGTCGCTCAAGCTGGTTGAGCAGTACCAGTGGGTGTCTGCGGGCGCGGCATTTGTGAATCCGTTGCCCAGTCTGGACTTGCTCGCCACGGCAGCGGTCAACAGCCAACTGATCGTCGATCTGGCCAAGGTCTATCAGCAGCCCCTCTCCCTCGACCACGCAAAAACCATGGCCACGGCCATGGCAGAATTGTTGATTAAGCTGGGGTGTGTTGAGGTGTCAACGCAACTGCTGGGCACGGTGCTCAAAACCCAGGGTGTGACCTACATTGCGGGCGGGGCTATCCAGGGCGCGAGTGCAGCCTATCTGACGCGCGTGGTGGGATTGAGCTTAATCGACTATTTCCAGGCCTTGGCGATCGCAGATCCCCTGCCCGAGGAACAGTCCCTGGAGCGACTCAGGCAGGTGCTGCAAAACACCTTCCAAACGAGCCGCCAAACCAATGTATTGCAAGCCTTTGTGACCCAGGCTATCCAACGCCTCAAGCCTGAAAAGGTGGCCTTGCAACACCCCCTGGGCTAACCTACCACAAACCGTCCTGGATTCAGGATTTTTGAGGGTCAAACTGTCTCTTAATGCGTCGCATCACGGGCAGGGCGTTGCCGCCATAGCCCCAAATATCAAGCTGGTCTTTGAGGCTGCGGGGGGCCTCGAGCAGGGTCATAAAACCACTGTGGGCGCGGCAGTGCGATCGCAACTTCTCCAATTTTTCCCGATCCCAATCCGCCACCGGCCCCCGCAATAAGCCCAGACCACTCCCACCGTGCAATCTCACCTGGGTGGCGGGAGCCCAGTTCTGAATGAGTTGCAGAGTTTCGCCCGTTGCCGTGGGCAACAGGCCAAATTTGCACAGAATCGTGCTGGGAATTTGCTCGGGAGCCGGGTCAGCACCTATGTCGGAATTCATGTCGTTCGCATCCCCCGAAAGCCTTGCACTCAGCACCGCCCAAAAGGCCTGCTCAGGTTCCCCTTGCAACACCGTTGTCTGCAAACCGAGCGACTGCCCGAGCGATCGCACCTCCTCCACCTGCTCGATGACACTGGCTTCCAGGTTGCCAAAGCGAAGGGCAAGGCTGGTGGCTTGGCCTTCGCCAGATTGGGATATGAGTTCGCTGGACAACCAATCCTGGGCAATGGGGTTGAGATTGGACTGGGCGATCGCCAAATTGGCTTTGGCCAGCGCCACTGCATCCCCGCTCAACAGCACTGTCCGCAATGCCTCTGGTCTTGGAAAGGTTCGCAACGTCACCTGGGTGAGCACGCCCAGGGTGCCATAACTGCCGGTAAACAGTTTCATCAGGTCATACCCCGCGACATTTTTGACGACACGCCCTCCTGCTTTGGCCCGTTGCCCATCGGCCCGGACAAACTCAATCCCGAGCAGCATGTCGCGCAGGCCGCCGTAGCGATGGCGCAGGGAACCTGTATCTGCCGTGGCGATCAGGCCGCCCAGGGTAGCAGAGCGGGGGTAGATGGGGTCAATGGCAAGGAAGAGACGCTCGGGCGCGAGGATAGTTTGGGCCTGGGCTAGGGTCATGCCTGCTTCAGCGGTAAAGGTGAGGTCTCCGGCTGCGTTTTCGATTAGGTGATCGAGCTTGGCGGTGCTGAGCACCCAGTCAATGCCTGGGGCTGAGTCGCCCCAGTCTAGCTTGCTGCCATTGCCGCAAACCAAGACAGACCGTTGGATTTCGTGGGCCTGGGTGAGAATTTGGGCGAGCTGGTCTGGGGTTTCGGGTTGGAAGAACTCTGGAGGGGATTGTTCTGGAGCGATCGCTGGGGTAATGCCTAATGTGATCCGGTGCCGCCAGTCCGGGGACAGGTCGTTCCAGGGGATCGAGGTGGGTGGGGCGATCGCGACACGGTCTTCTGGAGGCATGGCAGTCACAGGAAAAATCACCGCTGACAGAGTATTCTCTATGCTACTCAAAACAGGCTACTCAAAACAGGCTACTCAAAACAGGCTACTTGTTTGAACGCCGCATCCCGCTCTGGAACACTGGCTAGGCCCACTGCGCCCGGTCGATGATGATAGCGAGTGGCTCTGGAGACCATTGGTAAAAGCTGAGAAATTGCTTGAGGCGATCGCTAGGGCTTTCAATCTCCTTAAGCTTGTTTTTTAGCTGCTGTTACAGCTGTTGTGCTTCGCGAGTAAACCCCCGTCGTGTCAGCGTGCTCTCGATCGCACCGAGGAATGGCCAACGATCCAGGCCTTCGTTCAGGCCCAGGGCCTGCTGGAGCAACCGATTTGCCAGGGGCACAGCGGCAGCATGTTGATCGTTTTCCCCTAGGGATTCCAGGAGCCGCAGGGCGACGTCAATTTGGCGCAGATTCTCAGGGGTAGTTTGGCCAAGTTGTTGAGGCATCTGAAGGAGCTGCTGGGGCTGACCCGCTTTGGCTGCCGCTGTTCGGCACGGCTTAGGGTATAGAGCGGCTGGCCCCAATCATCGATCGCCAGTTGGATCTGTTTCGGATTACCCTGGGCTGCACTCAAAAGCTGGGCGATTTGATCCATCGGGGAGCTGGAAAGGGGCGAGGAGGGCGAAACCTCTGTGCTCAGCCAGGGGAGGATGCCTTGCCAGTGGCGATAGGCTTTCTGCTGGAATTGGTCTTGGCAAAAGGCTGAGGGTTTCACGGCGACTGAAGTGGTGGGTTGGGGGGCGGCCAGTATCGGGGCAGATTGAGCCGCTACGGGTGAGATCGCGTAGGAGAGATGCTAGAGAAATTTCATCAATGTCTGGAACCTCCTCGTGGGACAGTGCCAATGAGTTTGCCTTCATCTTTTCAAGCTTTTGTCCTGGGCTGAGTTAAATACCATCCACCAGCACCAAAAGCTGTGCCTCGCTCAGTTGCGCAATCCCTAAGGCGTCCGCCTTGGCCAACTTCGAGCCCGCGTCTTCCCCCACCACCACATAATCCGTTTTCTTGCTCACCGCCCCCGTCACCTTGCCCCCGGCCTGCTCAATCAAATCCTTCGCCTCATTACGGGAAAGGGTTGGCAGCGTTCCCGTTACCACCAGAGTTTTGCCGGCCAAGGGCTGCGCACCCATTGGTTCGGCGGGTGTTGCTCCAGCGAATTGTAAACCTGCGGTCTGCAGTTTCTTAACCAACTGTTGATTGGCCGGAAGCTGAAACCATTGGGTCAGCGATCGAGCGATTTCCACGCCGATCCCGTAGACCTGGGCGATCGCCCCCACCTCCGCCCCCTGCAACATCACTACATCCGTAAACTGCGCCGTCAATGCTTGGGCATTCACCGCCCCGACATGGCGAATCCCCAAGCCATAAAGCACACGAGACCAGGGACGGGTTTTGGACTGGGCGATCGCCTCCACCAAATTCTGCGCCGACTTCTTGCCCATGCGCTCCAAACTGGCCAACTCCGCCATCGTCAACCCATACAAATCCGCCACGGACTTGACCATCCCCTTGTCCACCAGTTGCTCCACTAACTTTTTGCCCATGCCGTCAATGTCCAGAGCATCGCGACCGACCCAGTGAATTAATGCACCGCGCAAAATGGCTGGACAAGAGCTGTTGATACAACGGGTAACCACCTCGGCTTCAAGACGGACGACGGGTTCACCGCATTCCGGACAATGGCTGGGCATCTGAACCGGCAGGGCTCCGGCGGGTCGCAGTTCTGGCAAGACACGAACCACCTCGGGAATGATCTCCCCAGCTTTACGAACGATGACGGTGTCACCGAGGTGTAGATCCAACTCTGCGATGCGATCGCCATTATGCAACGTCGCCCGTGCCACCGTCGTTCCCGCCAACGCCACCGGAACTAACTCTGCCACCGGCGTAATCGCCCCGGTGCGACCCACCTGGAATGTGACCTGACGCATGGGCGTGGGCACTTCCTCGGCGGGATATTTGAGGGCGATCGCCAGCGGGGAAACTTTTGCGTAAACCCTAGCTCTGTCTGCAGCCGCTTGCCGTTGAGCTTAACCACCACCCCGTCGGTCATATAGGGCAAGTCGTGGCGTTGGCTATCCCAGGCCTCAAAGTAGGCCAGAACCTCCTCCAGACTGGGGCAAAGCTGACGGTTGGGATTGACCCGCAACCCCAAGTGCTGAAGCAATTCCAGTGATTCCCACTGGCTCTGGGGTTGGAACGCCTCAGGCACAGACACCCCATCGGGAAATTCCAGCGTGTAGGCAAAAAGTCCAGCCGCCGCTCCGCCACAATACGCGAGTCGAGCTGCCGAAGTGTCCCTGCTGCCGCATTGCGCGGGTTAGCAAACAGCGCTTCTCCGGCGGCTTCCCGCTCTTGGTTAATCTGGGCAAAGGTATCGAGGGGAATAAAGGCTTCGCCGCGAATTTCGAGATGGGCCGGAATCTTGCACTCCGGAAAGTTCTCGGTGCTCAGCCGCAGGGGAATAGAGCGGATGGTTTTGATATTCTGCGTAATCTCCTCCCCCGTCGTGCCGTCGCCTCGCGTGGCTCCTCGGACGAAGAGGCCGTTTTCGTAGGTGAGGGCGATCGCCGATCCATCAATCTTCAGCTCACACACGTACGCCGCATCCAGCACTTCCTCAATCTTGCGCCAGCGCTCATCCCACTTGCGCAGTTCCGCCGCATCAAAGGCATTTTCCAGACTATAGAGGGGAATGTGATGCTGAACCGAGGTGAATTGACTGGCGGGGCGATCGCCCACTCGCTGGGTCGGACTGTCGACATGATCCAGTCTGGATGTTGGGTTTCCAGATCTTGCAGTTCGCGGTAGAGGCGATCGTAAACGGAGTCCTCCATGACTGGATTGTCGAGGACGTAGTAGGCATAGCTCGCCTGATTGAGCAGTTGGCAAAGTTCTGTGAGACGAGCTTGGACTGAGACCATCCTCATTTTCTTCTTTTTGAGGCGACAAGCTTAGAGATATGCGAGTCTTTAACGTATAGGGATTATAACTCCATGGGCCTCTTGGGTTTCAGTTTTGGCAACTGAAACTATTTTTTTGAACTAGCCCTCCATAATCATCTGTAAATCAGCATGACAAGGCTGTTTCCTTTAGAGGCAGGGAATTGACTGGCTCTAGCGGCTGGTGGGTTTTCGTAGATTTTTCGGGAGCAATGGACTATGGCTCGCTCAGCACGATTGAATTTCGCGGGTTTATTTTCCGGTGGATTGGCCTGTGGCGTTTTGTTGGTGAGCTGTAGCGCTGCGCCCAGTCGTTCCATGGCTGAGGGCGGGGCAATGACTGCAACGGCACCGGCTCCAGCGCGAGAAAGCACCGAAGCTGATATGGCCTTTGCGAACGGAGCGGTTGCTCAGAAAACGACAGGAACCGCCAGCGTCACGAAAAATTCTGCAACGGTTCCGGCTCCACCTGAACCCCCTCGGGCCACCCAAGGGAAGCCCCAATTGATCAAGACGGCTAATGTGTCGTTGGAAGTGGAGGATGCGATCGCCTCGGTCAAAACCATTCGCACCCTGGCTGAAAAGCAGCAGGGCGATGTGCTGAATCTCCAGGAAAACACCATTCCCGGCACCGCCACTCCCCGCAGCGCCCAGCTCGAATTGCGCGTGCCTGCGGCCCGACTGGATTTTACGCTGGATGAACTGGCCAAGCTGGGTCAGGTGGAAAACCGGGCGATCGCCGCAGAAGATGTGTCGGGGCAACTGGTAGATGCGGAAGCGCGGCTGCGCAATCTGCGCAAGCAGGAGGAGATGACGCTGAAAATTATGGAGCGCTCTGGAGCGATTAAGGATGTTTTGGCCGTCAGTCAGGAATTGAGCAATGTGCGCCAGAGCATCGAGCAACTCGACGCCCAGTTGCAATCGCTCAAAACTCGTGTGGCCTATTCGACCATCAATCTGTCCATTCAAGAACCCTTGGCCGCTGCGGGAATTGAACCCAATCTCGGCAACGAAATTAAATCCGCCTGGGGCAATGCCACCCGCTCGGTGGGGGCCTTTAGCCGGGGGTTGATGGTGGTGGGGCTGTGGCTGTTGGCCTATAGTCCCTATCTGGGGCTGCTGGCGGCGGCGATTTACTTTGGGCGGCAGGCGTTGCGATCGTATCCCGCCCCCTCCAGTCCCCCCAGTTCTGCCCATGCACCTTCAGGGGGTGAACCGTAAATCATCTCCAAATCCAACCACGCTGCTGGCTACCACACGGGCTTGAGCGTCTCTTCATCCGTGATGGTCGGCTCGGTTTTGCCAGAATTCTGGCCTGGGTTATGGCCAGAATCTTCTGGCGAGGTGATTTCGATTTTGACGGTGTGCTTTGGAGCAGCGGTCAATTTGGGTAAGGTGATCGTCAAAATGCCCTGGCCATAGGAGGCTTTGACCTCTAGGTGCTGCACCGCTTGGGAGAGGCGAAAACTGCGATCGAACAGGCCATAGAAGAATTCGGAATGCATCGGTTTGGCAGTGGCTTCCGGGGCTTTGCGATCGCCCTTAATCCTCACCGAATCGCGGCTGGCCTCAATCTCAATTTGGCTGGGGTCAATGCCGGGAACTTGGAGTTTGATTTGATAGCGATCGCCCGATTCCCAGACTTCCGCCCGAGGTTGCCAGGTGGGTGCTGGCTGCTGTTCCGGGGCTGGGTTACCGTCGAATAACTCATCCATTTGACGGCGAAGTTGTTCGAGTTCGGGTGCAATTTGCCAAAGGAAGGTCGTCATAGCGGTTATGCCTTGAGTTGGGTTGATGTTTTGGGTTGATGCATCCATCATGCGATCGCCCTTCCCAAACCAACAGTGTGATAAACCGAGCCTCGCAGTCGCGCTGACCGAACTGCTGCGGGGCTAGAACCGATCCCAGCGAAAGTCTGGCAAAAGAGCATCGGCGTTTTGCTCCAAAATCCAATCCGTCACCCACTGAGCCGTAATCGGCGCGAGCAAGATGCCGTTGCGATGGTGGCCAGTGGCCAGGGTCAGATTTTCGAGGGAGCTCGGCCCCAGAATCGGCAGTTCATCCGGGGTGGTGGGCCGGTACCCCCACCAGGTTTCGACCAGGGGAAAATCTTGTAACTGGGGATAGAGCCGTATGGCCTCACCGAGGAGTTGGTGGAGACCGGTGGGTGTATTGCCCGCTGTAAATTCAACATTTTCCAATGTTGCTCCGACGACGATCAAGCCATCTTGGCGCGGCACAATGTAGATGTGATCGCCATACAACACTTGCCGCAACGGCTGAATTGAGCTGGAATCCTGGGCCTGTAGATCGCGCGCTTGAAGATTGTGCACTTGTACAGACAACATTTGTCCCTTGCGAGGCGACACGGGCAAGTCCCAAAGCTGCCTCGACCAAGCCCCAGCAGCTAAGACGTAGTGCGCCGCTGTAAATCGTCCTTGGTCTGTGGCGATCGCCCGCACCTGTCTCCCCTGCCCGACCTCAATTTCCGTCACCGTCACCCCTTCGTGCCAAACGACGCCGACTTGCCTAAGAGCCTCCGTCAGGGCCGCGACTAGCCGCCGATTGTCCACCTGGGCATCCTTGGGAAACCACCAGCCCCCGATGACTTCTGGGCTCAAGCCGGGCTGTTGTTGCCGGACGGCTGAGCGATCGAGCCACTGCGTAGGAGTCTGCTCAGAATCCGCAGGGGCGGTGGTCAATGCTGGGGTGTGGTTGTGAACCTCGGAGGCAAAGACTGGATTCAAAATGCCGCTGGCCCAATAGCCCGTCTCAAGGCCACTGAGCGCTTCTAGTTTCGCCGTCCAGTCTGGATAGAGATCGCGGCTGCGCAGGCAGAGTTGTGCCATCGACCCCTGGAGTTTTTCGGCTTGGGGAGCCAACATTCCGGCGGCAGCGTAGGCCGCTGCTGCGCTGCGATCGCGGCTCAAAATACTCACGCTCGCACCCCGTAGCCGCAACTCTAGGGCGATCGCCATCGCCATCAGACCACCACCGAGCACCAGGACATCTGGCAATGCTTCGGGGAGGGCAAAAAACGCTTGGGTTCGACGCGATCTGTCACAAGATTTATTTCCTGAAAGTTTAGCTAGGATCCTGAAATTTTTGCCCGCAATCTGCCCGCGAAGGGTTTGCTTGAATTTTAGCGATCGCACTGACCTTTTGGCGATCCCCGGCTCCCAAGCTCTGCCCAAACTTTGGCAAGCCCCTGGCAAATCCCTGACAAATCCTGACCAGCCCCCTTCGACTCATCCGCTTTACAGAGATCGCGACTAATTTGAAGAGTCAATGAAAGTCTTCCGTATTTCTGATGTCAAATTTTGTTAAAAGTTATGCTCTTAGCTAGAGCTACGCGGTTCTGTCTTTTGTCGATTTAGCCCTGGTTCACGCCCCGGCCTGATCGGAATTTTGTGTGTTTTAGTTCAAGTTTCTATGTTGTCTTTGCTTGGCTTTAGCAACTGAAAAAGGACTTTAGAAGAGAACTTTAGAAGGGCTTTTGACTGCGTTGACACTCGATTGAGTCATGTTTCTCTTCCACTGATTTCCTATTTTAATGTCTAAACTTTTGCATCCCCAGGCCTCTGAGTATCGGGTGTTTAGCTCAAGCTCTGGTCAATTGGAAACGGGCGATCGCCAGAGTATCTCTCGGCACCTGCCCGGTCATGGAGGTAAAAGCCGTGTGCTTTCAGCGCTGAACCGGCTTGAGTCCCACCGCTGGCGTCGTTGGCTCTATCGCTTGCAGGCTAAATTACGCGGGATCCCCACTCCGCTCTCTTGTGCTCGATTGCCTGGGGTAGATCAACAGATTGTGCGATCGCTGCGCCAGCAGGGTGGTTTTCAAACCAGCCTGAAGGCCCTAGATTTGCCGATGAACCCCCAGTTTTTGCAAGCTGCCCATCGGCTTGCAGCTCGATTGCCCAATCCCCAAGAGGCTAAGGCGTCTTCAGCGACCGATCATCTGGGCCATTGCATCCACGGAGATGCTGCACAAATTGTTCGGGACTATCCAGAGGTGCTGCTTTGGGGACTCGAAGAACGCCTGCTGGATCTGGTCGAAGCCTATGTGCAGTTGCCGGTGTCCTATCTGGGTGTCAATCTGCGCAAAGATATTCCCAATGGCCAGCAGGTGGGTACACGGCTTTGGCACTTGGACGGTGAAGATACCTGTGTCGTTAAAATTCTGGTCTACCTCAGCGACGTGGAGCAGGAGCATGGCCCGTTTGAATATGTGCCGAAGTCGCAGTTTAACTCGGCCTATCGTTATCTGAGTCCAAAATATTGGCGACATCAGACGCTGTATTGTCACGATGAGAACATGGAAAAGATTGTCGGGCGTGATCGCTGGCACTCAGCAACCGGAGCGGCGGGCAGTGTAATTTTTGCTGATACAACTCAAATTTTTCACCATGGCGCAGTGCCGACTCAGGAAAGGGTCGCTCTGATTTTTGCTTACGCAACTCGAATGCCCAAAAAATTAGATTTTTGCAAGCAGTTTTTCCCAGCGGAGTCGTTGCTGCCCAGTCTGCGGCCTCGACTGTCTGCGAGGCAGTGGGACTGTGTTTGGGGCTGGCGTCGGATGGCTGAATTAACAGACAGCTGAGTTCGCCGAGGGCTGAGTTGGCATAGAATGAGTATTGGCACTTAGAAATGAACAAAGGCCCGCTACCCCTAGGAGTTTGCGGACCTCGATCGAAGCGGCTTGACGCTCAAATTTTTGTACCCAAATTTTCGTGCTCAAGTTTTCATGCCCAACTCGGAGCCCCCGGAGGCCATCCTAGACTGAGACTGAGCGACTAATTGCGACGGCGGCGCTTGGCCTGAGCCTTGCGCTTTTGCTTTTCCATTGGAGTTTCAAAGTGGCGAAGACGCTTGAGGTCTGCAAAAATACCGGCTTTGGAAACCTGACGCTTAAAGCGCCGCAGTGCGGACTCAATTCCTTCATTTTCGCCGACGGTCACCTGTGCCATAGATTAAACGAGCTCCTTATAGCTTTCACGCATTTGCCAGTCTAGCAAAATCCAGCATATCTGGGTACAGCTAGGGAGAAATTGATAAATTGGACAAATTCAGGACAAACTTTCCAGAGCTCAAGCAAGCAGCATGCTTCCGGATGAAGATGGCTTTGGAAAAATACGGCTTTGGATAAATACGGCTTTGGGAAAACACGGCTTTGGATGAATACAGCTCTGGATTAGATTGCCTTGCTGACCCTGCGGCGTTGTTCTGCCAGGTAAAACCCACCGAAGTCCAGCCCATCAACAACGGCTGCCTGGTACTGAGGTTTTCCCTGGACAATCAGCACCTGCCCCAACTCGACTTGGGTATCGTTGCTTTGAACCCAAATGCTGCCCGTGCGGTCTTCGATTTGGTAGACCACGCCATCGAGTAGGGGCGATCGCCCGATCACCTGCCCTCTTAGCTTGACCGATGTGCTCAGTCGCCCCTGGGCACCCTTCTCCAGCAACCGTTCCACAGTGGTGTTGCGACCTCCGAGGGAGCCCAGAGCAAAGCCGATCCCCAGGTCCTGATGGGCATCCAAGAGGGCAAGACTGAGCCAGAGCAGCAATCCGCCGCCCACAAGACCAGCCAGGACTCGGGGGCGCGATCGCATCGAAGCAAAAAAACGTGAGTGCATTGCAAGCTATGGTCGAAAAAATACTAGCTCAGCCCAAAGAATCGCTCAGCCGGAAGAATACCCCAGCCGACGGCGCAAAACCTGCTCCCATGACCGTCATCCACGGGTGGAATGTGCGACCATCGTGCCAGCAAATCATTTCCCTAAAATGTCTGTCAACCGCACTCCCGTCCTGACCCAAGCCCGCGATCGCCTCCAACGGGCGATCGCCCAACACCGCCAAGCCACCAGCAGACCCGATTCGCCGACCAACCAAAGCCTCAGCAACGCCATTGCGCCGGAGGTTGAGCGCCTGGGTGCACTGCTGCAAAAGCTGGATCAAGGCCTTGTGCGTATTGCGGTGTTTGGCTTGGTCAGCCGGGGAAAATCGGCCTTGCTCAATGCGCTGGTGGGCGAAAAAATTCTGGAAACGGGGCCGATTAATGGTGTGACCCTAGAACCTCAAACAGTGGCTTGGCCTAGCTCCGCTCAATCTGGCCCAGCTCAATCTGGCCGATCTGAATCAAGCGACCCGCTCCAGGTGGAGCTGATCGACACCCCAGGGCTAGACGAGATTGGTGGCCAAGCCCGCGCTGACATGGCACAAAGCGTGGCGGAGCAGGCGGATTTGATTTTGTTTGTGCTAGCGGGCGACATGACCCGCAAGGAATTGCAGGCAATTCGGCGGCTGTGGCGGTTCCAAAAGCCGCTGCTGCTGGTGTTCAACAAAACGGATCTGTACCCGGCTCCTGATCGCCGATCCATTGTCAAAAATCTCCAGCAGTATTTGGCTGAAGACGGCACCGATCGCACCGACTCCGTCCAGTTACGCAATATCTTGCAGGTGGCCGCCGATCCTGCTCCGCTCAAGGTTCAAACCGAATGGCCCGACGGTCGCATCACCCAAACCTGGGAATTGCCGCCGCCCCAAATTGCAGAACTGCGCGATCGCTCCACAGCCTCCTCGCGGAAGAAGGCCCCGCCCTGCTGGCGCTCAATGCCCTTGTGCAAAGCCGTGAAATTGAACAGGCGATCGCCCGCAAAACCGTTGACCTGCGACGGGAAGAAGCCGAGGCGCTGATCTGGAAATTTGCCCGTGCGAAGGGAATTGCGATCGCCGCCAACCCCGTCGCGCTGCTCGACCTGCTGGGTGGAGCGGTGACGGATTTGGCCTTGATCCGCGCCCTGGCCAATCTCTATGGCCTGCCCATGACCAGTTACGAAGCCGGAGCGCTATGGCGCAAAATTATTTTGAGCAGCGGCGCTCTGTTGTTGACCGAACTGGGCAGCGGTTTGCTGCTCGGCTTGGGTAAGGGCGCCGCTGCCCTCAGCAGCCTGGAGAACCCGCGGGGCTCTTGGCCTATGGCACCACGGCGATCGCCCAGGGCAGCCTCGGGGGCTACGGCTCCTATGTCGTCGGACGGGCTGCCCAGGTCTATCTAGAGCAAGGTTGTACCTGGGGCGAAACCGGTGCCAGCACGCTGATTCGCGGCATCCTGGCCCAGGTCGATAAAACCAGTATTCTCTACCGTCTGCACAGCGAGCTCGGCCAAACCCTCGGTCAGACCCTAGGACAAATGCCCTAGAGTTGTGGATTTGATCCCCCCTTTTGCACCCACTCCCACAACATCTCCACCGATTCCAATCGCACCCACTCCTCACCCGCCGCCATCACTTGCCGACTCATCCTTTCAATCTGCTCCAGTGACAAATCCGCCAGAGCCGACTCAAACTCATCACCCAAACCCTCAAAACGCTCGGTGAACTGTTTGATTAGAAGCGATCGCTTCACCGTCAGCAACCAAGCCTCCAGATCCTCCACTGTCTCCAAATCGAAAAGATCAACCGCTAAAGCCTCTAACTGTTCCAAGCTGAGCGCATCAATCGAAGCAGTCAACGACTCTGACAAAACTCCCAGCTTTCGGGCAAGCAGACGCTTCAGAACCTGTCGCTCGCCAACTTGGAGTCCCTGTTGGAGTCCCTGTTGGAGTCCCTGTTGGAGTCCCCGAGCTTCGGTAGCCTGTTCCCATTCCAGAAATGCTTGCGACAAAACCATAATCGTTCCCCGTGCCTCTGAGTCCTCAAGTTCTCCTAGGTCAATTCTAACTTTCCAGCTCGCCAGCAGCCTCAAAATGTTGCGACGCCGAGGATGATCTGACGGCAGGGCAACCACCGTCCGAATGGCCCGCTCCTGGGTGGCTCCTTTGCCCAAAATCCTCAGCCAGAGCGTTTCGTCGGTCTCGGGAAGCTGGTCGATCGCGACGATCGCCGCCTTAAACAGTGCAGGTAACCGATAAACTCCCTCTGGCCAATTTGCATGAGCCACCGCACCTGCATCTTCCAGCACAGGCCGAGTCGTCGTCGCTGCCAAAATCCAGAGCTGCGGCAAATTTTCCTCTCGCAGGCGCTGCCCTGTCTGCTTTGCCCTGCGGCGCTCCTCCTCTTGCAACCACAACAGTTTCAGGATGCAGGTTCTCACTTCGTTGCGCGTCGGTGCATTGCGAAAGGGCTCCAGCGAGCACATTCGCTGAGTCATTCGCCCCAACAGGCCCAAATCCGTAGGTGGTGTCGTTTCCGGATTGGGCGAAAAGAAAACATCGACGAACTTCGCCTCACCCGGAATCTCCAGATTACGAACCACCTGACCTGCTGAGGTCAGAAACTCTTCCAGATATTGTTTGGCAAGTTGGTCGAAGGGGTTTTGGGCCATCTCGTCTTTGAGCCATCTCGTCTTTGAGCCATCTCGTCTTTGAGCCATCGTTGAGCATGGATGGACGACAACTGGAGCGAAAATATCCAACGGAAAAGTAGTTGCATTGTATCAGCTGATTGCGGAGATTCTTTTGCCCTAGCGCCGCCGCCGCCCGACCCGCGCCCAGCGGGTCACGCGCCACAGATAGACAAAGCAAGCGCCGCCAATTGCTGCGCCAAGGTTCCATTTGACCGAATTTTCGAGCAGCGATCGCAAGCGATTTTTCTTTTCCGCCTCCAGCTGTATCTGACTGCGCCCCTTCGCCGCCTGGATTTCGCCCAGGGCCTGCTTGCGCACATCTTCTGGGGTCAGCTTGCCCGGATCCACGCCTTGGTCTTGTAAGAATTTGTTGATTTCGCTCGGCTCAGTCTTGCTCAGGCGCTCTTCCACTTGCTTCACCTGGGCCAACTGTTGTTCATAGCTGTTGGCGAGTTGGCGATCGCTTTGCTCTAACAACCGGCTGGTATCAATGACTCCCAGAGGCACCAGGGCAAAAAACAGCAGGCCCAGGGCAAAACTCAGCCACGACAGCCCCTTCAGCGTGGGGGACTCCCAACGACTGCGCTGCTGAAATTCGCCATAGAACACCATCGCCAAGCCAATCAGCGGTACCGGTACCCGTTCCACGAGGGCTCCAATGGTTTGAAATTCCCAGGCGGGATCCATCAGCTGGGGCGGAAACACGATCACGATCCAATCCAGCAGCGACAGCAACAGCAAACCATAGCCAACGCAGCGCAACGCCCGAGCACTGCGGCCCGAGAGATCGCCGCCTGGCTCAGCAAAGGGATTTTTGCTTTTTTCGGAAGATTTAATGGGAACGAGCGTCATAAGAATTTTTCTAGAGGTGATGGAACTGGATGGCCTGGGATTGGATGGCCTGGAACGGTCTGGACTGAAACTTGAACATCCGGAACGGCTTTGGGCTTAGCCCGGAGGGAGCACCCCCTTCCACCGAGGAAACCACTCCCGCCAAGCTTCCTCCAGCAGAAGTTCTGCTTGATCCGGAGGAGTTTCGGCCTGGGGCATCGACATCGTGATCCAAAGACACCGTGCATCGCGTACCACACCTGTGCCAGCAGCCCAGGCCAATAGACGGAGCGGCTCGAATTGCTGGCGGTAGGTCTGGCCCAGATAGTCCTCGTAGCTGCCGACACTTTTTCCCTGGGGGGTGATGCAGGCAGTGAGCGTGGTGGTGGTGCGATCGCGGGCCAGTACGTAGGAACCCACCCCCGCCAGCCGCCGCACCTGGGGCCAGCTGGGGTCGAAGGAACGGGCGATCGCCGCATCTCGCTGAAACCGCCGACTATTGGCCGTAAAGGCATTCATCTCGTACACCGTGACGGTCAGATGTCGGGTCGGTGTCTGGGGGGCCAACGGTGTATCCGTTGGTAACGAATTCACCGGCGATCGCGTTGGCCCAACAGACCGATATTCATAGCGCCCATCCAAGCCTGAGTGATCGATGGCTTGCCAATGGCGCAAGGGGACTTCCGCGAGCAACTGCGCTGGGGGGAGGGGCTGGCGCTGGACGGAAGCGGGTGCGATCAACGACTTGGCCAAAACGCCAACAACGCTCAGACAGGTCAACCAGAGCAACACCCAATAAATCAGCGGCTGATTGTTGGCACGATTGTTGGCACCAGCCGTTTCCGATGGGATAGGCCGAGTATCATCCTGGGCCTCGACCTCCGCAGGGTGTGAGGCATTGGACTCTAAAAGATTCATCGCTGGCCCTCGTGGAATGCATCATGGCTCGCCAATTCGGCCTGACTGAGCCCAGGGTCGTTTAAGGTCGCGTCACTAAACCCAGCATTACTGAACTCGGAATAAATCCAGCCAAAAATCCCCACGGAAATCATTGAAAACAGCAGTGAGCCGCTGCCATCATGCCAATAGACAAACCCGGTCTGATTGCCTGCTGCAACGAGCAATGTCATCAGACAAACGCGCAGGGCGTTGATTACGAAGGCGATCGCGATCGCCACCCCCAGCATCACCCAGCAGCGACGAAAGGGAAAAATCAAACAGGCCATCACCGCAATGCCAAAGAGATGAAAAATCTGTTCCTGGCCCGAGCAGCCCCCGGCCACGTTGACTGCGCCCTGGCCCAAATACAAAATTGCGCCTTCGAGTCTCAGAGGTTTGCCCGCATACCAAAGGACAAAGGACGCGACTTTGGCGGTGTAGATTGAAATGTCAAAGGTTACAAATAAAAACAGCGCCACGGGCAAAGCCAAGCAGGCCAAAATTACCAGCTCTCGCCAAAATGCAACCAGGCCGCGAAAACCCGAGGTGAGCAGGGCTAGGCCCAAGGCGGCTAGCAGCGGCAGTACGGCAAGAAAGCTGCCGTTGGGTAAGAAGCTACTGCGCAACAGAACAAATCCGATCGGTAACAGCCCTAGTAAATTGCTTTTGTCAAATTGGGGATGGATTTGCGATCGCTTATGCCAAATCAAATAACAGGTTCCAATCCATAACAGCAAACTATTGCTGATCAATTGATCATCATCGAGTCGCCAGGACAAGGTCAGGTGAAGCGCCAGCAACCCTGCACCAATTCCCAGGAGACAAAGACGCACATCTCGATGGGATAACGGGAAACTTTCCATTCAATTCGTGGCCGGAAAACAATAGTAAAGAGAAACCATATAACAAAGAATCTGTAACCCGAGAGGCTCACCAGAAACTCAGAAGATCGCTGGTTTCATTGTCCAGTCAATAGAGATATTAGTCTCGACACAACCTACGTGTAGTTAGTTCACTCCTTGAGTATCTATTCTGCGTTACTGATTTCCGGCAGGGAGATTAAATTCAAGTTTGGATGAAGTTATTTGGATTTTTTGTAAAGAGAGTACGTATCATTCAGTATTGTTTTCAACATGGCATATGCTCATGCCGTGGGATTATTACTGTTTGAATCCAACACCGTTTGAATCCAACACCATCTGAACTTCGCACTACCTAAATCTCGCAACAATCAGTCTCTAGGAAGTCACAGCATCTAGGGAATCACAGCATCTAGGGAATCACAGCATCTAGGGAATCACAGCATCTAGGGAATCACAGCGTCCAGAGAGTCACAGCGACCGATAGAGTTGGGGTTTCAGATGTCGCACCTTTCTCATCTGGGCCAATTTTCAGCAGCTTTTTAAGTAAAGTCCATTGTTTGAACTTAACCCTTGGAGTAGAAGGATTACAGATGAAAAGTATGCTTTTTAAGATGAGTGGTGTGGCGATCGCCACCCTCGCCGCCACAACTGCCATCCAAAGCCAAGCCTCCGCAGCACTTACCGCGACTGGGACAAGTGTTCTAGACTCAACAACAAGTTTAGAATGGCTCAAGCTCAGTGCCACAGATGGGCAAGATACAACAACCGCAACCACGAATTTTGGTGGGCAGGGATATGCCGTCGCCAACGGTGCACAAGTCAACGGCCTATTGAGTTCATTTTTCACCCAATTCGGCCTTCCAGCCGATTCCCTCTCACCGCAAACAGGAGATCCTTCGGCAGCTATCTCAGCTGCACAGTTTTCTGCCTGGACAGGATTGTTTGGTTCAACCTTCGAAAACGCTTTACCACCCATCCTTAATTTACCTCCAGTTATCAACTCGGGAGGACGTTTTCAAGCCGCGCCTGGTGTTATTGCACGCTTTGGAATGCTGCAAGACCCTGTTAATGTCTCTGGTCTCGGTGCTGGCTTCCATGCCATTTTCGCGAACGACTCTGGCCCAGCGGATCGGGTGGGTGTTTTCATGGTTCGAACCGCAGTGGCAGCTGCACCTCCGACGATAGTGCCCACTCCGGCTCTGCTCCCTGGGCTGATTGGCTTTGGCCTGAGCGTTTTCAGGCGCAAGCAACGGCAAGTCACGACAGCCTAGAGAACACCATGGCAGTTTAGACGGTTGCGGGCCGTTCTTGAAGCGTGTTCGGAACACATCAGAACGGCCTTTTTCTTTACGTCAACTTTATAAATTAATTATTATTTTTACACGATTTTCGCAAGTATCTACGTGTTTTTACGAGTCGGTCAAAGTCTAGGATTTACGATTCTTAAAGGTGTTTAAAGCTGAAGTGAATTTGCTTTTTCTCCGTAGACATCATGAGTCGGTCAGTGAGATATTGCCAAAAGCACTACCCCGCCAGCGCATTAAGTTTTAGACAAATGGCTCTTGAATGAGCTGACGGTACACCACATTAAGAGTCAGCCTTTTAGGATCTGGGTGAATGAGAGTCTGGGTGGAGTCGATACCTGGGTGAGGTGGATAGCATCGTCTGTATGGGCGATCGCGTCACACGAAATGGGTTGATTGTTACAAAAGAAGTGAGGTAAATCATGAGTGCTTTTTTAAAGCGCGCCGCGATGGTGGCCACAGGGGCCACGGTTCTGAGTTTAGGCTTAGGTCTGGGGCAATCTGCCCAGGCCATTAGTGTTAACATTGTGGCCGAGACCAACGGATTTGATTCGGGTCTCGATCGCGTCTTGGGCTTGAATAGTTTCTTTAATGTTGGCTTCAAGGCATCTGAAGATCCCAACGCCTACATCAAATCGGTCAAATTCGATTTGAGAGCTGGGGGCGACAAGGATGCCGCGTTTGATAATCAAGATTTTCTTGTTTTTGACGCACGTCCTGTGGTTGGGCAAACCGGCGGCGGTCTCAATGCCAATGCGATTTCCTTTAGCCCAGTAACCCGCAATGATTTCGTCAACGCGGACCAGGGTAAGACGACATCTTCTTTAATCGTCAACTTCCTGCCCGAAGCATTCAAGCCGGGTAGTTTCTTTTCGTTTGGCGTTGACACCAACGCGGTGGGAACGGATGCCTTCCCATTCCTGGCGTTTCTTTCGGCCTTTACCGGCGATGATGTCACCACCTTTAACGATACAGGCGCAGACTTTGGCCGTGCCGGTGTGGCCTTTATCGTTGACCTCATGAAAGGGGATGGAACCAGTGCAACGGTTGCTTCCACCTTCAAAACGACAGGTCTGTACGCGTCTCAAGCTCAAATTACCAATGCGCCAGAACCCCTAACGATTTTGGGTTCGGCCTTGGCCTTGGGCTTTGGGGCTCGGTTGAAGAAGAAGCGATCGCTCCAGTCTCCAAAGGCGACGGCCGCCTAGGCTTTATCGATCACATTCCGCATCTTGGCGCACCTGGGTGGTGCGCCAATTTAGCTTGAGGTTGATCCAAAAATTCCATAGCGTCGTGACGGCGATCGCCACCAAATTGGCTCCATAGGGATTGGGCAAAACCGTTTGCACCAACGCTTGCAGAATCAACACATTCATCCCTAGACCCAAGCCACAAATCAAATTGAATTTGAGAAACCGTCGGGCGCGTTGCCGCCAAGCTTGTCGCCAATCCACCGATGCTTCGCGCAGGTCGCGGAAGGTCCAGCTATCATTCCACAGAAAATTGTTGACCATGGCGCTTTCTGCCGCCACCAGCTTACTGGGAACCAGGTTCCAGCCCAAGCTCAGTAGGCCGTACAACACCAGCATATCCACCGCCACACCGCTGAGACCCACTAGGCCAAACCGCAAAAATCGCCAGGGTAGCAGCGCCCAGCGCAGACGGCCCAGATGCATCACATAGTCTCGATATTGTCGCCAGTGGACTTTGCTGTGGCCTGCGTTGCGATCGCGAAACACATACCCCACCTCGGCAATGCGGCCCACACGACCCCGCGCCAAGACCTCTAGCAAAATCTTATAGCTGAGGGGGTGCAAAACGGGGCCTGCGATCGCCTCCCGCCGCACCAAAAAGTAGCCACTCATGGGATCTGCCACCCGGCCCACCACACCGGGCAACAGCAGCAGCCCCAACACCTGGGCACCCCGAGACAAGAAGCGCCGCCCCAGGCTCCAGTTGCTGACGCCGCCCTCGGTCACATGGCGACTAGCCAAGGCCAAATCGGCCCCCCGGTCGATGGCATCGAGCAGCCCCTCCAGCACCTGGGGCGGATGTTGAAAATCGGCGTCCATCACGCCCAAAAGCTGTCCTCGAGCTGCCTGCCAGCCCCGCACCACGGCAGTGGCCAAGCCTTGCTCTGCCTGTCGCCGCATCACCCAGAGTTGCAAGTGCTGGGCCATGAGCTGAGCGGCGATTTCCCAGGTGCGATCGCGGCTATTGTCATCCACCACAATGATTTCGTAGGCCTCGGGCAGCCGCCGGTCCAAGATTTTGGTCAGTTGCCACAGCAGCTCTGGCAGATTTTCCCGTTCGTTGTAGGTGGGAATAATCAGCGAGAGCTTGATGATGGGGGCGGATGGAGAGAGGCGGCCTGGGCCAGCCTTTTGGCTGGAGCCGCTGAGCAGGCCTGAGCGAGACGGAACGGTGAGTGTTCCTTGGGGGGGCAAAGCAGCGCGTAAAAGGGACGAATTTCCATGGATGCAGGTCGCAAGATGCAGCTGAATTGATTGATCCCCAGTCGCCGCGTCCGGATTCTGGGAACCGACGCGATCGCCCAGAAACAAATCGCCCAGCGCTTAGTATGATATTAGACCTCAGTCCCAAAACTCTAGGCTAACCGACCCCCTCACCTCAAAACCTCACCTTCAAAATCCCATCCCCAAAATCCCATCCCCAAAATCCCATCCCCAAAATCCCATCCCCAAAATCCATGCCAGAGTCTGTGCAAGAAGAGTCCAGGTCAGAACCCGTGCTGGAGGTGCGGGATTTATGTGTTCGCTTTAATCGCCGCGACTGTTCCGTCATGGCCGTGGATAATATCTCTTTTTCAGTGCCTCGGGGGCAGACCCTGGCGATCGTGGGTGAATCGGGCTCGGGAAAGTCAGTCTCCTGCTTGGCAGCCATGGGTTTGATTCCAAATCCGCCTGGAGAAATCGTCAGCGGGGAAATCTGGTTTCACGATTCCTGTGGAAGCTTGCGGAGCGATCGCGACGCTACCCAGGCCATCGATCTGCTCAAAGCCACCCCCAAACAGCTCCAGCAATACCGAGGCGGGAAAATCAGCATGATCTTCCAAGAGCCCATGAGCGCCCTCAACCCGGTCTACACCTGCGGCTCCCAAATCATCGAAGCCATCCGCCAGCACGACACCCGTTCGTCGGAGACAACGGCCAGACAACGCACCCTCGAGCTGCTGCGCGAAGTCAAACTCCTCCCCTCCGATGAAACCCTAGCCGAGGACTATCGCCAGCGCTGGCAGGGCACACCCTCCACCCAAGACATCCACCGAGCCCTACGCGCCCACAAACAGCGGCTGCTCAACCGCTACCCCCACGAGCTTTCCGGCGGACAACTGCAGCGGATGATGATTGCCATGGCGCTCTCTTGCGACCCGCAGGTGTTGATTGCCGATGAACCGACCACGGCCCTGGATGTGACGGTGCAGGCCACGATCTTGCAGCAGCTGCGAGAATTGCGCGATCGTCGCGGCATGTCAATGATTTTTGTCAGTCATGATCTGGGTGTGGTGGCCCAGGTGGCCGATGCGATCGCTGTCATGTATCGTGGCCAACTCGTCGAATACAATAGCGCCGAAGCTATTTTGAACCACCCCAGCCATCCCTACACCAAAGGCCTCCTGGCCTGTCGGCCCCAGCTCGAACAAAACTTCACCTATTTGCCAACCGTCAGCGATTTCATGGAGGAATTCGCAGCAGCCGACGGCACGACCATCCTCGCGGAAAAGTCCGTAGACCCGGCCCTATTTACCCAAGTTCAAGCGGCACCAGCTTCAGCCCAACTGGCTCAGCCCGTCAGCACCGTCCCCGCCCCGCCTCCCATCCTGCAGGTCAAGGATCTGACCGTGGAATATCCCATCCAGGCAATCCTGGGCCAGCCCAAACGCATGTTCAAAGCCGTAGATCATCTCTCCTTCGACATTCACCCCGGCGAAACTCTGGGGCTAGTTGGCGAGTCGGGTTGCGGCAAAAGCACCCTGGCGCGAGCGCTGCTACGGCTGATCCCAGCGACATCAGGCAGCATTCAGTTTGAAGGACAAGACATTGCCCGGATGAAAGCGCGATCCCTGCGCAGTTTGCGACGGCAGATGCAAATTATCTTCCAAGATCCTGACGGTGCCCTAGACCCACGCATGACGGTGGCAGACGCCATTCTAGAACCCCTCAAAATTCACGGCTTGGTGCAAAAAAACACCAGCGCGAGCAGGTGTCTCGTTTGCTCAATCTGGTGGGTCTAGACCCGGAGACGATGGATCGATTCCCCCATTCGTTTTCGGGTGGGCAAAAGCAGCGCATTTGCATTGCTCGTGCTCTGGCACTTAATCCGCGCTTTATTATTTGTGACGAATCTGTGTCAGCTCTAGATGTTTCCGTACAGGCTCAGGTACTCAATTTGCTGAAGAATTTACAGACAGAATTGAGATTGACGTATTTGTTTATTTCTCACGATTTGAGCGTGGTGAAATTCATGAGCGATCGCATCATGGTCATGAACCAAGGCCGCATCGAAGAGCTAGGCACCGCCGAAGATATCTATCGAAACCCCCAGAAAATCTACACCCAAGCCCTGATTGCGTCCATTCCCCAAATGCAGACCCACCGATCGCCGAGAATAACCACAGAACATGATAGATGAATCAGCAACTCGATCCTAGCTAAAACGCCCTATCTAACTCGACAGTTATCTCAACTCTCCCCATGCACTCCTCCAGCACTCCTGCGGAGATTACTCAGTTGTGTTTTTCGCATCTCAGAATGATTTCTGAGGTGACCTCTTAGATAGGGTTGCTAGGTTGGAGGGGAAGGATAACCCGAAGGCTCACGACCTGAAGGACAACACAGGACGCTAACCCATGAACAGTATTGAAAAAATCGTCCAGCAGGCCATTCAAGATGGCTATTTGACCCCTTCGATGGAAGCAGAAGTGGGTCGTATTTGCGATACGGCCTCTGAACTCTCCATTGAAGAATACATGGCCCTTGACCGCCTGATGGGTGCGCTGCTCACGGGTGAAGTGGTCGCGGTGCCGCGTAAGCAATTTATTAACGTCATGGAAGAGCTGGTGCTGACCGAGGCGATCGCCCGCGTCGGAGAAATCGAAGCCACCAGCGAGCAAACCCTCGACCTCGGCGACATCGCCGCCTACGCCCTCAACCGTCTGCCTCCCCTCTATGCCACCACCGAGGAAGGCGCACGCTTCCAACGTGAGCGTGCACAGGAAGCGCTGCGAGAACTGATTATCCGACAGGTGGACGAGGGCATTGCTAACAGCCTCAACCGCCCTGAGTTCTTCCCAGAACGTCAGGCCATCAGCAAGAATGCCAGCGGCATTACGAATGGTTCTATCTTGGAGCAGGTCACGTCCTTGCTGCGCACCTATGCCCCAGACCTCGATGAGCAAGCGGGCAAGGGTCAGCCCGTGGAAGTCGTCTAAACCTGGGGCCTAAACCTGGGGCCTACGGTTTGACCTCAACACCTTTGATACCCACTCTATGGGCAGAGCCTCCAGGACGGCTACTCTGCCCATGGTTTGCAAAAGTATCGAGGACTCGCTAAGGCACAACCGCTAGGGGCCAGTCGGGTTGAACCACAGCATACAGCGCCAAAATATCTGCGTTGCGCATCCGCACACAGCCGTGGGAGACCGCTTCTCCCATCCGCGATTCGTCTAGGGTGCCATGAATACCGAAATGGTAGTCACCCTCGGCCAGGAAGCCGATCCAAGCCGCTCCCAGGGGGTTCTCTGGCCCTGCTGGCACCACCTTGCCCGTGAGGGGATGTTCCCAGGCGGGCTGCTGCTGCATTTCGCCAATGTGGTATTGACCCAAGGGCGTCTCCCACTCCGCTTGGCCAATGGCAACCGCGTACTCAGCCTGGAGATCGCCGTTGACGTAGAGGAAGAGCTTGCGATCGCTCAAATCCACCAAGACTCGCCCCGTAGGTCTGGACTGGCTTCGCTTCGCCAAATTGCCACGATGCAAAAATTTGCTTGGGAAGAACCATCGACTCTGGGACAGCCACAACCCACCTTGCCCAAGGGTTTTCTCGAATAGGGTATTTGACCCACGGCCATGGCCATGGCTGCGGCTACTGCTGGTGCCTGTCACGCTCAGGCCAGGGTGGGCGGGGTTAGGCTTTACAAACTCAGGCTTTACAAACTCAGGCTTTGCAGGCTCAGATTTACTTGACTCAGATTTACTTGACTCAGATTTACTTGACTCAGGTTTAATGGGCTCAAGTCTGGTCTGACGCTGCTCCTGGGATGACGCAGACGGCGTGGCCCGAGGCAGCAGACCCTGGATGCCTAGCCACACCGATAGGCCCAGGAACATCAAGATAAAACTGTGTTGGAGCGATAGGGGACGTTGCATAGCAGACCCGTGGTAGCTCGGTTGTTAGCGCAGTTATTCGCGCAGTTATTCGTGCGAGTCTTGGCGCGGGGGACTGGCCCTCGATTATCGGTTTAAGCCCCCACTAGTTTAAGCTTTCCCGCAGCGTAGGCGTCACCGTGCTTGTCACATCGCTTAATCTTGTGCCCGGTTGCCGATAATTTTTTGCAGGCCCTTTCCCAGACCTCTTGCCCAAAACTTTACAGGCCCAGTCCCCATCTCCAGGAACCTTGGTGCGTCTTCCCCGTCCTAGGAAAGACATGGTTTTGGAGTAGAGCTGCCCATGAGTGCCTCTCTGTCGGTATCCTGGTTAACGGTCGAACTCAATGCAGCCCAGAAGACGCCCGTGCGCGCCGAGAACCTCTCAAACACAGATCTCATCCTCGAATGTCAAGCCGGCTTCAAACCCAATCGCTCGGCCTTCGCAGAACTCGTACGTCGCTACCAGAGCCACGTGGACAGATTGCTGTACCACCTCGCACCCGACTGGCAAGACCGTTCAGACCTCGCCCAGGAAGTCTGGATTCGGGTTTACCGCAACGTTAAGCGCTTGCAGGAGCCAAATAAATTTCGAGGTTGGCTCAGTCGCATCGTTACAAACCTCTTCTATGATGAGCTGCGCAAGCGCAAACGCCATCGCAGCCCCCTCTCCCTAGACGCACCTTACAAAATCAACGGTGACGAGATCGACTGGGACATTGCCTCAGAAGATCCAGGGCCGTCAGAGAATTTAAGCACTCGAGAATTCTATGCACAGCTACAGACGCGATCGCCGATCTACCGGAGTCCTTTCGCACCACGATTGTCCTGCGAGAAATCGAAGGGCTATCCTACGAAGAGATTGCTGAAATGACGGGTGCATCGCTCGGAACGGTCAAGTCGCGCATTGCTCGGGCAAGGCAACGACTGCAGTCTCAGCTCCAACCCTATCTCGATACTTGATGAAGAGAGCCCCCTCTTCACCCCTTCATCCCCTAGGCAAACGGTTATGTTACAGCGAGATCAATTCGAACTTTTGAGCGCCTACTTAGATGGCGAAGTGACCGCCGCCGAGCGTCGTCAGGTGGAAGAGCTGTTGAGCCATGACGAGAAGTCTCAACAGCTCTACGCGCGCCTGCTACATCTTCGCGATGGCTTTCAGGGGCTCCCGCTGACGGCCTCGCAGCCCGTGGACGATACAGTCGCCCAGGTCATGAGCCGTTTAGAGCAGCATCGTCCGGCTCGTCGGGCTTGGATCCTGGGCGGTGGAGCGATCGCAGCAGCAGCAGTGGCAGCGATGACGGGTCTCTTTGGCCCTTCTCCCGTCGGTCAGTTTGCCCAGAGGCCGGTTCCAGGTTCGCCCACAACGATTGATCCGGTGTTTCGGCCTGATGAGTCTGGGATCGCGGCATCTCCCCAGGCGATCGCGGTTTTCATTCCCGAGGAAACCTCCAGCCCCGCCAGCCCCGCCAGCGCCCATCAAACTGAGCTCTCGGTTTCCATCAACGAGCCTGTGCTACCGGGGATGGACTAAAATGTTAGGTCGGGGCAAGCTGCACTCGCCCCGACCGGATTGATGATTACGGTCTCAATCTAGTCCGCGTTCCCTAGCCGTTGCCAAACCCTGCGGGGTCGATTTCCCCTTGGCGACAGTCTCGCCGAGCCCGAGGTGCAGCCTGAAGCAGGTCACGGATGGGCGTATTGGGTTCAATTTTGCCCTTGAGGTTCAGCCACAGCTCCACCACCATAATCTCTTGGTTCTCATCCGGATCCCGCGCACATTTGACCGCAATCTTCTCACCGGCCAGGGTGCCGAAGGATTCGTTAAAGGCCTGTTGGATTTCGGTGTCGGTGAGCAGAAAGTTGATGTTGCTGGCCAGCAGCGTTTGCACATCCGAGCGATTGACTTGGTCGAGTAGGGCGATCGACTCCTGGAAATACTCCTCTGGTGTGTTGCTATAGCAAGTGCCGTGCTTATACCATTCATGGCGGTCGAGATTCGACGCCATTCCTGGCATCCGTGTTTCTAGGGCCTGGCGCGTTGCCGCTGATAACTCCAGTGGCGGTAGTTCAGACCAGCGGCGGTCTTTGTCCAGTTGAATGAGGCGATCGCTCACCCCGCAATAGGCCTTCTCCTGGGGTTGGGGCCAGAGGCCATGGAGAACGAGGTTGCCGGCATCAAAGCGATCGTCCGTCTGACTCACACATTCTGGCTTGCTAGGCTTGGTCTCACAAAACGACGGTTGCCAACTCAACGCCAACAAAAACTCCCCTGCCTGAGAACTTTGCCCGTTGGCAGGATTGCTAGGTTGGGTGGCGGGTGGTTTGGGCAGGTTCGGATTGGGTTTGGGTTTGGGATTAACTGGATCTGTTGGCTGGGGTTTCGGAGGATTGGCAGGTTGGGGTGTCGAGCTATTCGATCGCAGCTGACCACAGCTGGTGGAGACCCAGCGGGACTCTGGCTTCGCCCCCACAACTCGAATCATATAGTGAGTGGCGGCTTTGCGATTTTTGCCGACTACTTCGTAGGCGGCTTGGGGCTTGAGGGTGATATTGCCCGGATTGGTGCGCTTTTGAATCGACTGCAACGCCTCACAGGTTTCCCCCGCCACGAATTGACCTGAGGCCGTTTCAAAGGCCTGCACCGGCGCTGCGCCCCAGATGACTGCATTTAGTAGTAGTACCAACAATAACGAAAAAGATTTGAAGTTCAGCATGAGTTTACTCTGTTGGGGCTTGAGTTCTGTCGGGGTTGATTTGTTCCTCAGGGACGATCGCCTTCGCAATCCGGTTCCTCGCAAGCAGCAATACTCACCCATTCGCTCGACCCATCTTGCCAATGTTCCTTCTTCCAAATGGGGGCGTTGTGTTTAAGGGTGTCGATTGCAAACTGACAAGCCGCGAAGGCCTCGCTCCGATGGGGACTGCCCACTGCGACGAGGACACTCATCTCACCGATTTTGAGTTGCCCTGTGCGATGGTGAATGACCACGCGATTAATCTCGGGCCATTGTTGGCGAATCTCCTGGGAAATTTGGCGGAAAATGTTCAACGCCATCGGTTCATAGGCCTGATATTCTAGCGATCGCACCGGTCTACCAGCGGTTTGATTACGCACGGTTCCGCTCATAATCACAATCGCCCCATTGGCCGGATCGTCCGCAAGCCGATAGACTTCGTCGTAGGATAGCGGCGCAAACTTGAGCGCAAACACATCGACCAGAACTTGATCTTTTGATTGCTCTTTTAATTGCTCTTTTTGCTGATCTTTCGGTTGATTTCCCAATTGATCTTCAAGGCTAATTCCCATGGCTTGCTCTCCAGAATTGCTCCTTCGTTATCGACCACCACCAATCAGATAAAGCAGTGCCATTCGCACAGCAACCCCGTTGCTCACCTGCTGTGGAATCAGACTCAAAACTGGGTCATCCATCAGATCCGAATTCAACTCCACACCGCGATTCACCGGGCCGGGGTGGAGCACTTTGACGTGGGGTTTGCACAGTTTGAGGCGATCGCGCGTAATGCCAAACCGCTGGTGATATTCCCGCAAACTGGGGAGTAAATGCTGAGCCATGCGCTCTTTTTGGAGCCGCAATGTCATCACAAAATCGGCGTTTTCGAGCGCGGGTTCTAGTTGCCAATGCACAAAAATCTGGCGTTCCAATTCCGGCATGGCCGAGCGTGAGGCGTTGACGTCGGCCTGGGCATAGTCGGCAAACTCGCGGGGCAATAGGGTCGGTGGCCCCGCCAAATGAACCTCTGCCCCCGCTGCGGTCAAGCTCCAAATATTCGATCGCGCCACCCGTGAATGCAAAATATCCCCCACGATCGCGATCTTTTGGCCTCGTAACAACTCCACCCGAGGGTTTGGGGGATCGAGCAGCGAGCAAATCGTATACAAATCCAGCAGCGCTTGGGAGGGATGCTCGTGCTGACCATCTCCGGCATTGAGCACCCGGACATTGGTGCCGAGGCGATCCATTTCGTTGGCGATCGCCTGGGGCACTCCCGATTCCTGGTGACGAATCACCATAATGTCGGTTCCCATCGCCAAATAAGCTTTGGCCGTATCCAAAATCGTCTCGCCTTTGGCGAGCGAAGACGAACCTGGCGCAAAATTGAGCGTATCTGCCGAAAGCCGCTTGGCCGCTAGTTCGAAGCTGTTGCGCGTCCGCGTCGAAGGTTCAAAAAATAGGTTTGTCACCACCTGTCCTTGCAGTGTGGGAACCTTTTTGTTGCGGCGGGTCAGGACTTCCGAAAAGCTCGCGGCAGTTTGTAGCACCGTGTCGTAATCCTCGGGGAAAAAGTCAGCCAGGGAAATAACGTGGCGACGAGTCCAGGCGGTGGTCAGCATCGGGTAGTCAGCATGGGGTGGTCAGCATGGGGTGGTCAGCATTGAGTCGTCAGCATTAAATTTTGCACGGAACAGGAAGGGTCAGCTTTGAATCTATAGGTAAGGGAGAGGACACCTGACGCGATTTCGGTGGAAGCTGGCGATCGCCACGCCCTTTCTCATCCGGCTAACTCTTTGCAATCGCCCTCCAGTATCCCACAATGACTTCCCCCGTTCGATCGCTCTTGGGTTTGCTGTTGCTGTTGTCTACTAGCAGTTGCGCGTTGGTCAGCGCCCAGGTTTCCAATCCCCAGCCCCAGAACCTTGAGGAGTCGCCTTCACCGGCTCAGGGGGTCGCCCAGACTCAAAACGCGCCGATTGGCCGCCCCGATCGCCAACTCAGTTCGGTGGATATGACCAGCATCAGCGTGTTTGAGCTGGATAATCAGTGCGATAAGTTTGTCGGCAAGGTCGTGAAGCTCCCTCGAGAGACGGCCCTTAACCAAGCCGTCGGCCAAGCGATTCAAGCGAGTTCCACCCTAGATCTTGACCTCGCCGGTTACCGGGTGATCGATGGGCCAGGGTTTGGGGAGGTGACCGTAGATTTTCGGATTGCACCCCAGGCCAAGCGATCGCTCCAATCCCTGTCGATCTGCGAAGGCCTCTCCCTTTATGGCTCGATTCGTCGCACCCTCATCAACAACGGTCAATTTGGCTTGACTCAGGTACGCTTTACGCTGGCGGGGCAGGAATTGCGCTAGGGGAAAGGGTCGTTGGGCGTGGGCGATCCCTGTAACAAAGCGCAAGAAATGCCCCCAAGACCCGGAAAGTTAGTGACAATAAACGGGGAGATCAAGCCACACCAGCAAATAACGGATGGAGCCCATCGATGGATATCAAGCTGATTTTGGTCGGACTGACCTTTGTTTTCTTGGCGACCACGCTCTTTTTTGGCACCAAGAATGGTTTCTATGATTCAGACCACTACCACGGTAATGGCTCGGCCCATTAGCTCTGGCCAAAGCTCTGGCCTCTGCTCGGGATGGCAACAGCCGTTTGGCATTGCAAGAGTACAAAAAATTGGTGTCCGACCTGGATGTCTTTCTTCAGTTGATTCCCTGAGGAATGGGAATTGAATGGCACCGCAGTTCATCCATCGTAGCCCTCAACCCAACCTACGGGGCCTCGGAACCAGGGGATCAAGGCCATCGTCAAATTTCTCAGCTCCGCGCATACTGGAGAGATTGGTTGTGCTCTGGGTCTGCGATGTTTGGGCTTCGATTTTTTGCCTGTGGCTTTTTTGCCTGTGACTGTATCTTTTGATCTCGCTGATTTGCGTCGGCGCTCTGGCCGTTTAACGCCGTTTCAGTGGACGGTGTATGGCCTGGTGTCGTTTTTTGGACATGGAGCCTTGCTGCTGCTGTTTTACAGCTTGTCCCAGGGGCCGGGGGGCGATCGCGCCCAAAACGCTGGCCCCCAATCAATCGACTGGATCGAAGTTTCATCCGCAGAATTGCTTGCGAGGGTTGCGCCGCCCTTGTCCTCTTCAGTGCCTGACGTGGCCCCTGATTTGCCCCCATCGTCGATCGCCGCTGCAGCCGACGCCAGTGCCCAAACTGCTCTTCAGGAATCGAGAGAAGCGGGGGAGACTCCCGATTCCAAAGCTTCTGCAGACGCGACAGCCGAGTTAAATCGCCGTGAGGCTGGGGCCAGCAGCGGTGATCGGGTGCGCCCAGTGCTGGAGGATTCTGTGGGCGATCGCTCCAATAATCACCCCACGAATCACCCCAACAACCTATTTAAAAATCCACTCCAAGGACTAAGCCGCCGGATCACGCCCGCTGAGCCCACCGACGCCCCAGCTGAAAATCCTGCCGAGAATCCTCCCGTCGAGAATTCTGCCGAGAATCCCGCCGAAACTTCTCCCGTCGAGAATTCTGCCGAGAATCCTCCTGCCGAGAATACCCCCAACGAACCAACGAATCCACCGATCTCAACGCCATCCGAATCCGTTCCCACTGGCCCGGATACCCCCAGTCCCGAGCAGGGAACACTCGACCCCCTGCCCAGTGCTGAACCTGGGCCAGTAGATTCTGGCAGCCCAGTAGATTCTGGCAGCCCAACGGATTCCGGCGAGTCCACTGCTTCCGGTGGTTCCACATCAACCAACCTGTCTCCGCTGAATCCAACTCTGCCCCGACCCGGTGTGGGTTCAACGGTGCGCACTGGCGAACCAGACACCGCGCCCCAACCGCCGACTTCACCCTCTCAAGCACAAGGAACTGCCGTGACGGTTGAGGGCGTCGATATTCAGGTATTGGAAGCGGAGACTTGGGATATCCACGCTAATCGAGATCAGCCACAACGCTTTGCTCAATTCGTGCCGGGAGGCTCGGGCTGCCCGATCGCCCCAGACGAGCAATTGGCCACGAACCTGAATCAGGCCGTGCAATTTATGTTGATCATCACCGCTCAAGGGCAGGTCGAAACCGTCAACCTCTTTGTCCCACCCAATCCACCCATTAGCTCGGCCTATGCCAATGCGCTGGATTGCCAGCTACGGGCCGCGCGGTTCTCACCTGCTCTGCAGGAAAACAAGCCGACTTTTGGCCATGTTGTAGTCAACGCCTCAATCCGGGGCAGAGTCAACTGATGGCGATGGGGCAGGGGAGAGAGAAGATTCGGATGGAGCCGTGCCGCTGACAGACGCCAACAGGGTCTCGACTAAGGCATACAAATCACCTTCCGATTGTCCGGCCAGAATTTTGCCCTTAAGGTCGATCAGCCCCCGAGTCAGTTCGTCCAGCTGGGCGGCATCTGGGCCATAGGCCGTGTTGGCCGCCAAGAAGTCCTGAAAGACGGTTTGCTCAATCTCTTGGCGCGACAAATTCTCGCGGTGGGCGATCGCCGTGACATATTCGGTGCCCGTGACCTCGTATTTGAGCAAAAAATCAGCGCTTCACTCTGAGCTTTGAGTGTTTCTTGGAGCTGACGCACGTTGAGATCAAGGCGATTGAAGCCGACTTGGCCGCGCAGGCGGAGCTCGACGATCGCCGCTTGGGTTTTGCCCTGGGCCACGGCCTGCTGGAGCTGGGCGATCGCCGCCCGTTCCAAGTCCGCCAAACTCCAGCTTTTCTTGGCCTCCACCACCAGCCGCAGAATGGCTCGTTGCTGGTAGTCCTGCTTGAGATCTGCCTCAATTTTGCGATCGCCGATAGTCACCAGATAGGCCCCGCGCGCGATCTGCTCACGGGATTCTGCCACGCTGTTGGCTTCCAAAGAGCCGGGATTAAAAATCCAGTCTTCGACTTCGTAGTTTTTGTGGATGTGCCCCAGGGCCAGATAATCGACACCCGCCGCCCGCAGCGGCTCGAGTTCTTGGTATTTCAGTGCGCCACTATAGCGCGCGATTTGGCCTTCCAAGCCGTGGTGCAGCATCATGACCGTCTGCCCCGATGCCTGGGGCAGATGGCCGATGCTTTGCGCCAGGTGAGCGAGTGCCTTGGGTGCGGATGCTCCATACCAGCGGGAGCCCAATACCCGCACGCCGCAATCCAAATCCACGTAACCGCCGCGCTTGCGATCCGGATCCCAGGGCTGAAAAACCTGCTCAGGAGACTCGCCATCGTCCGGCTCCAGCAGCATCAGCCAGCCCCAATCCGAGAGGTAGCGCAGCCAGCTGGTGCGGGTGCCGTAGGGCAGATTGTCGTGGTTGCCTTCGATCGCAATCACCGGAATCTTAGCTTCTCGCAGGGGTTCTAGGGCCAGCTGAGCCTGGTTTAAGATCGCGGGTAAAACATTTTTGTATTCAAATAGGTCTCCGGCAATGAGGACAAAATCCACTGCTGCCTCGATGGCGTAGCGCAGGATGACGTCCTCAAAGGCCTCAAAAAAATCTCGGGTTCGATCGCGATTGTCGTAGCGATGAACCCAAAGATGAAATATCCGCAATGTGCAAAAAACGAGCCATGGAACCAGCAGGCGGTTAACCCGCGACGTATTCGCTAATCATGCTGCGACGACGGCGGAGCTGGTCGAGGGCCTGACGCTCGAGCTGGCGCACGCGCTCACGGCTGAGGTTCATGCGATCGCCCACCTTCGCCAAGGACAGGGTTTTACCATCATCGAGGCCATAACGCAGCATCAGCACATTCTGCTGTTGGGGCGTCAGCTCGGACAGCAACGAAGCCAAGTCTTGTTTCATCGCCAGATTCCAAGTGTACTCCTCGGGGGAAGCATTCTCGTCCTCTAGCAAATCCCGCAGCTCGGTATCCTGGTTGTCGCCCACGCGAATGTCCAGGGAAATGGGCTGGCGCGCCATCTGCAAGTATTCACGCACCTGCTCGGGCTCCATCTCTAGCTCCGTGGCCAGCTCCGCTGCGGTTGCCGAGCGACCCAGGCTTTGGGAGAGAATCCGTTGGGCCTTTTTGATTTTATTGAGCTTTTCGGTGATGTGGATGGGTAGGCGGATGGTGCGGGCGTGCTGGGCGATCGCCCGAGTAATCGCCTGACGAATCCACCAATAGGCATAGGTGGAAAACTTATAACCCTTGGTGGGATCGAACTTTTCAACACCGCGCTCTAGGCCAATGGAGCCCTCTTGGATCAGATCCAAAAACTCCAAATTGCGCTTTTGATATTTCTTCGCGATGGAAACCACAAGGCGCAGATTGGCTTCAATCATCTTGCGCTTCGCCCGCTGGCCTTGGAAAAGCTGCTGCTTGAGCTGCTTGACGCTCAGCCCAACCGCTTCAGCCCACTCCGCGTCGGTGGGCTCGCGATCGAGGGTTGCGGCCAGAACATCACGGCGCTGGTTGAGCGCCATCAGCTGCTGTACCAGCTTGCCAAAAATAATCTCTTCTTCGTGGGTCAGCAGGGGCACCCGACCAATCTCATGCAGATAGGTGCGCACCATATCGGTGTTGAGGGGAGAGCGGGAGCCAGAGGTAGATTTTGTCGGCATGGTTTGCAACGGACTCCTTAGCTGAATGGAAACAGTGAGCTGCTGAACTCATCAGTGTGTCTAGGGAAACGCCGAACAGCGGCTGAAGAACGGGGCTAGAAAGACCCCAGACCGAGCCGTGACCCAACGCCAGCATTCGGGTAACAAGGTAATCAAAACGGCTAGCACCCTGAGGAAACAGCGCGCAAAATGGTGTAACCCAGATGACGATCGCTCAAAACAGCGAATACCAAAAACAGCACTGCACCTAGGAATAGGAAGACACCTAGCCTCTAGGGCTAGTGAAGCGTGAATCAAGCGTTTCGGCAAGGACAAAGTAATCGGTATCTAATCTCACACTCTCATTGTCCTAGCGACCTCAGTACCCTGAACCTGCTATCTCAGAACTGTTATGACTTTACTGCTCACATCCTATTACGGTCCTAGGGAGCGGTAAAGGTGTGGTGAGCCGAAGACGAGAGGGGAAAACCCGAAAGCGATGGGAGTTGAATCCATGCAGCTGATGTTGGTGTTGGGTGGGCGAACAATCGGTGGGTAGATGTGAGCGATCGGTGACCGACTAGATCTACGCGCGGGCCGAGTAATTGGATTGAATGGAGCGGATTGAATGGAGCAGATTGATCTGGGCGGGCCGAAGGACGAGTACTGGATGTGGTGTTGGATAGTCTAAAGACGAAAAAGCGATAGCAAGGGTTCCGGCTCTGGGCTTTTTTTGAGAGAACTGCCGTGAGGAGGGGGAAAGGGCGATCGCCAACCCAGTCAGCTGCTTAAAAAAGCCCTTAGTAAAGAGGGGGTGAAGCAAATTAGTGTATTACACATGCTACGCGAGAGCACTTTGCTTGGCAAGGCCCATCAGAACCGCACATCAAAAATACTCGTCATTAAAGAACGTGCCCTCGCCATCGTTGTTATCAGCACAAAACGGGGCTTGTTTACCACGCCATGGCGGCTTGGGGTTGGGTTTTTGCACCACGACCTGGCCGTCTGTGCCAGCCTCCTCAAGGTATTGGGCAGCGATCGTCACACATTCATCCCGGCCCAAATTGGGGTCGCCAGTGTCAATCTGAATCCGCTGGCCATCGAAGATTTCCTCTCGAGTAACTTTATAGGCCGATTCCTTTGGCTGGGGTGAGGCGGTCTGATTTTCTATCGGCGTGCCGTTCGTTGCAGCGTTATTCGTCGTCGCGTTTGTCTGCGTTGTTTTCTGTGTCGTTTTCTGTGTCGTTTTCTGGGGCTGGGATTGGGCCACTTGCTCCTTCGACGAGCCTCGCATCATAACCTAGGTTCCACAACAACGTCAGCAAGACAATCCCAGCAAAGGCTCTGCCTGCCAACAGGGGCGTTAGCCGAAAGCCCTGGGCGATGGTCTGGACGGGGACGCGATCGCTCCAAACGGGCTCCGGAATTCCGCACGATGGCTTAGAATCTGGGCACCATTGACGCCCACCACCGGCAGTTTTGCAAAAAACAACTTGGCCCAGGCCATGCTTGTTCCCCGTTGGGGAGCCGTTGGGGCTGTCAGATGAACCAATAGTGTTGCATTGCGACGCTCGACGCGAACCCGAACCCGAACCCCACGCCCCTCAATGAGACGCGATAAATCCTGCTGTGCGAGGGTCTCGATCGCCTTCGGGTTACCCCGTCGAGCTTGATTCAGAACAACCCGATCAGCGGATGAGCGATTCACCTTAGCCGATCGATTCACGTTAGAGGAAGGTTTCAAGGGTCGAAATCGTTGCATGGTTCGGGGCCATCTGCTCGGCAAACTTTTCCTATTCAGCAGTAGAGTCTCACAAAACTGTAAATTGAGCTTCGGTGTCTCAAAACTCGATGGGTTACGTTTTCGACCGACTCACCCGAGCGGCCCAAGGGCAGAGCTTTACCCTCGTAAAGGGGGGCTCGTAAAGGGGGCTCGCAAAGAGGGCTCGCAAAGAGGCCTTAAAGGTGTCGCACAATGGGTTCAATCTCAATGATAGAGTCGGGCTGAGACGGGTCTATGCGAAAGGTCATGTAGGATTTGCGCAGACAGTGTTGGTACAAGCTGGTTTTCATCAGGATGCGACCCAGAACAAATTTCGCCATTTTGGTGGCCGGGGCATCGTTGTACCAGCTCGGGTTCATCCCCCATCGACGGCGCATCAGTCCGTTGGTTACCGTGACCGCATTTTTGAAGCCACTGGCTCGCGTGCTGAACTCGGTGGTGACGGACACGCAATAGCTTTGGTTCTCGACGCGATGGGGAGAATTGAGTACCCAAGAGACCATTTGATCGGCTTCGAGTTCAAACCGGGTTGCGCCTGCTTCCAGGGATGGGTGGTAGGGCAAATCTTCATCGCGCTCTTGCAAAACCACGGCTTCGTAGCCTGCATCGGGCAGGTAGGGGGGCCGGTCGGGATAGACGTAGAACGTCTTTTGGCCCCGAATATGCCACAGCACGGTGTCCCTGGCGTCGCAGTGGTAGGGCACGACGGTGGTTGGCGATGAAATCAAAATTGCCCCGCGTGCCTTATAACGCCGTACGCCGGTTCGCTCTGCCAGTTCTCCGTACATGCGATCGAGCAATTCCTGATATTCCGGGTGAAGGTTCATCGCTTCCCGCACGTTGATCCACAAACGGCCCGCCTTGGCCGCTTCGATCAAGAACCGACCCGAACAGCTTCGGGGATCCCCATTTCGTAGAGCATTGGGGTAGGGGCCTTCGGGGCTGCCCATGGTCATGACGTCCAGTTTGTGAGGCGGGTGTCGATCGAGCAGATCGGCGAGGGCTTGATCGGTAAAGAGGCCGGTTTCGCTGAGGCGATGGTTGACGGTGAAGTTTTCTTTGCGAAACTTGGCGGAGTGGGCCTCTGTCCAATTCTGAAAGATGCTCGTGTTAGTGCTCGTGTTAGTGCTCGTGTTAGTGCTCGTGTTAGTGCTAGTCGTGCTGCTGGTCGTGCTGCTGGTCGTGCTGCTGGTCGTGCTGCTGGTCATGGGTCTTCAATTCCCTGAGTGAGCGTTTACCCGCTCCTCCTTTCTGGCTGCAGATCTCGGGTCATGAAAGAAGACTTAATTAAGCGCTCAGATTTAACAGTTTGTACAGATTGTCGGGCGCAGACCGGTTCTCGGGTGTAGGTGCTTGGGTGTAGGTGCTTGGGTGTAGGTGCTCGGGTGTAGGTTCTGGATTTTGCGGTTTTCCTCGCAGCCGGGGTCGCATTTTCGATACCATCCAGAGGCATGCCGGAATGACACTTCCCGAGGAGGAGAGCTTGGAAGAGATGACGAATTTAGACATGACGAGTTTAGACCTGGCAAATTTAGATCGAGTATTGGGAGGTGTGGCGATCGCCTTTCTCCTTGCCGGAATGTTTATGCTATTTGGCGGTGTCAGTACCCTGGGCCAGGAAAGTGGCAAAGAGGACGGCAAAAATGGCCGCAAAAATGGCCGCAAAAACAACCTCAAAAACAACCTCAAAAACTAAGAAAAGACTCAGGTCATTTATGGGCCAGCCTGATTTAATGGGAGAAGTTCCCGATATTGAGTGAGTTGAGCCATGCGCGAAGTGATTCAGACCGATCAGGCCCCGGCTCCGGTTGGCCCTTATAGTCAGGCGATTGCCGCCAGCGGCAAGATGATCTTTGCTTCCGGTCAGATTGCCCTAGACCCAAGCACCGGGGCGATCGTCGGTGAGGGCGACGTGGTAGCCCAAACCCAACAGGTGATGAAAAATTTGGCAGCGGTGCTTCAAGCGGCAGGTGCAGACTTTAGCCATGTGGTCAAAACCGGTGTCTTTCTGGCGGACATGAACGATTTTGCCGCCATGAACCAGGTCTACAGCCAATTTTTGATGAGGCGACAGCCCCTGCACGGGCCTGTGTTGAGGTGGCGCGTTTGCCCAAGGACGTCCTTGTCGAAGTGGATTGCATCGCGGTTGTATAGCGGTTGTATAGCGGTTGTATCGCGATCGGATAAGGACTATCGAGCGGTTCTATTGCCGTTTTATTGCCGTTCTATTGCCGCCCTCTCACTCAGTGCTGTCATCTTTTCATGGGCGGAGCTTCTCTGCCCCCGCACCATGCCAAATCTTTCCGCCATGCCCAAGGCCGAGCTGCATTTGCACCTTGAAGGAGCCTTTCGTTGGCCAACCCTCCGTCGGGCGTTGTTTCGTCATTACGGTCTGGCGCTGCCTGTTGCGCCCTACTGGCATGCCCCAGGCTACCGATTCCAAGGCTTCAGCGATTTTTTACAACTGTTTCGCGATTATGTTGATCCGTGGCTGTGCACGCCCCTAGGCTACCAAGAGATTATTCGAGATGTCGTGGAAGGGCTGCGGATACAAAATATTCGCTATGCTGAAATCGACTTTAGTGTGGCGCTGATTGAACGAACCGGCCACTCTCTCGAGCAAGTTTTGGCCTTGTTGGAAGAAGAGGCAGAGGCTGCCCAGCGCCGGGGCATCGAGGTGCGATTTTTTGCAGGAATCAACCGCCATTTTGGCTTGGGACAGGCACTGAAATGGGTGACGCGGCTCCAAAGGGCACCCATCATTGCCGGCATTGATCTGCACGGCGACGAGGTTGGTTGGTCGGCCGGTTTGTTTCAGCCTGCCTTTGAGTTGGCGATCGCCCAGGGCAAGCGAGTCAAAGTCCATGCGGGCGAGATGACTGGCCCTCAGAGCATCCGCGACGCCGTGGCCCTCGGCATTCTGCAAATTGGCCATGGTACGTCTTCGATTCAAGATCCAGAACTGATGGCGATGTTGCGCGATCGCCAAGTCCTGCTCGAACTGTGCCCGACATCTAACGAACGGCTCGGCTGCGTCGCGTCCTACAAGGCCCACCCCCTCTGGGAACTCGATCGCGCTGGCATTGTCATCACGATCAATTCTGATGACTCTGCGTTTTTTGGTCTGAATCTAACGGATGAAATGACCCGGCTGATGGCCGAACGCCAAGTGACGGTAGACGACCTCAAACGGTGGACGGCCAACGCGTTTCGTCAGGCCGACCTGGGAGAACAGCGGCGATCGCAACTCCTTCAAGAGCTCCAAGCCTGGACACCCACCGCTGAGCCCAACTCGACCGCTGACCTACTGAAGTCTACGGTTGAGCCTGGGTGCCATCCGCGTGCAGAAGGGCACGCTTGGGGCCATGAATGGGGTCTTCCACAATAATCGTTTGGTCACGGCTCGCCCCGAGGGAGACAATGGCGATCGGCACATCCATCAGCTCTGCCAAAAACTTAAGATAGTCTAGGGCTGCCTTCGGGAGATCTTCTAGGGTGCGACAGTCTTCCGTCGATTGTTTCCAGCCCGGCATCGTTTCGTAGATGGGCTTACATTGGGCAAACAGCGAAGCGCTGGTGGGCAATTCCCGACAGGTTTTGCCACCCAATTCGTAGGCGACACAAACCTGGATTTCGTCCATTTCGTCTAGGACATCGAGTTTCGTAATCGCCAAGCAATCCAAACCGTTAATCCGCACCGCGTAGCGACCAATCACCGCGTCAAACCAGCCGCAGCGTCGCTGACGCCCGGTGGTTGTGCCAAACTCGGCTCCCCGTGCCCCCAGGGCCTGGCCGATTTCCTCGTGTAGCTCTGTCGGGAAAGGCCCTTCGCCCACACGGGTGGTGTAGGCCTTGGCAACGCCAATCACCCGGTCAATCATCGTCGGCCCAATGCCCGCCCCCACACAGGCTCCCCCCGCCACAGGATTCGAGGACGTTACGTAGGGGTAGGTGCCGTGATCAAGATCCAATAGGGTGCCCTGAGCTCCTTCAAACAGCACATTCTTACGCCGTTGCAGGGCGGTGTAAAGCGCCAGCGAGCTATCCACCACGTGGGGCGGAGCCGCTCGGCATAGGCGCTGTATTCCTCAAACACTTCGTCTGCATCGAGAGGGGGTAGATTGTAGAGCTTGTCGAGGATGATGTTTTTTGGTCGATGGTCCAGCGCAGCTGGTCGCGCACATCCTCGAGGTGCATCAGATCATTGATGCGAATGCCGGTGCGCTCGGATTTATCCGCATAGGTGGGGCCAATGCCACGTTTGGTGGTGCCAATTTTGTATTGGCCTCTGCTTTGCTCCGCCGCTTGGTCAATCAGACGGTGATAGGGCATGGTGACGTGGGCGGTTTCCGAGATCATCAAGTTGGCGGTGGAAACCTTTAACTGCTCTAGCTGATCGAGCTCTTCGATCAAAACCTTCGGGTCAATCACTGTGCCCGAACCAATAATGCAATGCGTTTCGGGATACAGAATTCCGGATGGGATTAGGTGTAGCTTAAAGGTCTGCTCTCCAACGACAACCGTGTGTCCGGCGTTGACGCCCCCTTGGTAGCGCACGACAACGTCGGCTGATTTACTCAGCAGATCCGTAATTTTTCCTTTTCCTTCATCGCCCCACTGGGCACCGATCACTACGACGTTAGCCAAGGGTATATCAAAGAGTGCGACAGAGCTGTGCGAAGCGATCGCACAATCGCCAATTATCTTCAGCAGATGGTTTTGCTGTCAATCTATTTTCACGAATATGATCATGAAGATCAGCGGGGTTCGACAGCTTGAATTACGTATCTAGCCAAAAAAAGCCCACCCTAGGGCAGGCTCGTGCATCGGGTCTCAAAACTTAAGACCTAAGACTCTCGCTTGAGAGAAATATCAACCCGCTTAAACTCCTTGAGCAAGCGGCCCTTGAGTTTTTCGGGAACCGGACGGTTCGGGTAGGAACTATAGTGACCTGCGAGGGCGTTGAGCGCGGTTTGCATGGTCAAAAAGGACGGTAAACCATTGACGGTGCGATCGCGCCGGTAGCGGGCTGCAAAATCGTTGATCAGTTTGCGGGACTCCAGCTGGGCCGCTTTCATCTCGGTGGAGCCTTCCTCTGCGCTGATGGCGTCACGCAATGCGGTCACGACGGCAGAGGTATCTTCGACATAGTTGCCAGACATGGCCGAACGGGCGGCCCAAGCAGGGGCTGCGTAGCTGCTGAGGGCCAGACAGGCGACTAGGACTAGGGCCAAAGAACGGGCCAGAAAACGGTCGAGAAAACGGGCAAGCAGAGGAAATTGGTAATGCTTCATATAATCAAAGGAATTGTTATCCATCTGACTGATCCTAGGAGCGTTTTGCCCCCTAAGCAACTCTTTTGAGTTGTTTCTCCCCCAAACGATTGCGCGATTCGAAAAAGTCGTATAAGTAAGGAAGGGGGAAGCGAGTCGGGGGCGCGAGAATGGCGATCGCAGCTGCTGTTTTGACCAGAGACTTTGACATAAGGCTCACAGTTGCGCCGTTTGTACCCGTGTGAACCTGTGCCCGTGCGCCTGTTCTGGACTTCTCGCTTCGAAGTCAGCATTGTGGCCTTCCGATGTTGCCTTGAACGGCTACCTTGAACGGTTGTCTTGAACGGCTACCTTGAACGGTTGCTTTGAACAGTTGCTTTGAACGGTTGCTTTGAACAGTTGTCTTGAACGGTTGTCTTTAATCTTTCCTTTACCTGATGTTAACGAAACCATAGCGATCGCCCACTAGGATTGCAGTCATAAGGGTTCAAGCAGGGTTATAAGCCGCTTTTCCGGCGCATCCCCGGCTTTGTCCCTTCGATCTGTTAGCGCTGTCCTTAGGTGTGGAGTGAGTTCGATGAAGGTTTTCAGCTTGGTTCGTCAACCGGTGCGATTTGCGGCCCTAGCGGCCCTCAGTATCAGTGCTGTTGCTTGTAGTGCTCCAACCACAGATGGCCCCACAGCCAGTGGTGCAGCCCAGTCTGGGGGTGAGGCGAGCGGTTCTACGGTCTCCCTGAGCGGTGCAGGCGCGAGTTTTCCCGCGCCGCTTTACCAGCGCTGGTTTTCCGAATATCAGAAGGTCGATCCTTCCGTGCAAGTGAGCTATCAGTCGGTCGGTAGCGGCGCAGGTGTTGAGCAGTTCTTAGCTGGCACGGTGGACTTTGGGGCCACAGATTCTCCGCTCAAGGATGAAGAGAAGACCAAAGCTCAGGAGAAATACACTGCCCCTGCGATTCAGTTGCCCCTGACCGCCGGTTCTGTCGTCTTTGCGTTCAATCTGCCAGGAGTTGAGGCGCTCAAGCTCTCCCGCGAAGCCTATTGCGGCATTGTCACCGGTAAGGTTTCTAAATGGAATGATCCGCTGATTGCCAAGGGCAATGATGGCGCGACCTTGCCCGACAAGGAAATTGGTTTTGTCTACCGCTCAGATGGTAGCGGCACGACCTCGGTGTTCACCAAACATTTGGCCGAAGCTTGCCCCGATTGGACCCTGGAGCCCGGTAAGTCTGTGGAGTGGACTGTCGGGAGTGGTGCGAAGGGGAACGAGGGGATTACGGCTCAGGTTCAACAGACCGAGGGTGCGGTGGGGTATGTCGAGTACGCCTATGCCAAGCAGAACGGTTTGAGTATGGCAGCGATCGAAAACAAGTCTGGCAGTTTTATCGAAGCTGGCCCAGAAGCTGGCGGCCTAGCCTTTGAGGGTGCAGAGCTGCCTGAGGATTTTGCGCTTTCGGTGGCGGATCCTGAAAATGCAGGTGCCTACCCGATCACGAGCTTGACCTGGATCCTGCTGAAGCCCAAATACGACGACCCTACCAAGACTGAAGCCCTCAAAAAAGTGCTCACTTGGGCCCTCAATGACGGCCAAGCCTTCAGCGAAGAGCTGGGCTATGTGGCCATGCCACCTTCGGTCAAGGCCAAGGTCGAAGAGGCGATCGGCAAGCTCTAGAAAGCTAGCCGTCGGTGGGGTGGGAGAAGAAGCTTCGGAACTCGAGATTCATCCCGCTCAGGCGGGTCTCTCCTGTTTTCCCTCCCCACTGTTAATTCTCCGTTAACGACAGGGCTGCCAATTCTGACTAAGCTCTAGGTAGAAGCCTGTTCGGTTCCACGGACTTGAGGTTCTAACCGTTTGAAGTCCGCTTCTAACATCTTCGAGTCCCCTAGTTTTGCAGTTCGCTAGTTCTGAAGTTCTAGTTCTGAAGCTTTAGTTTTGAAGTTCTAGTTTTGAAGTTCTAGTTTTGAAGTTCTAGTTTTGAAGTTCTAGTTTTGAAGTTCTAGTTTTGAACTCCCTTGTCGTCCTAGCGTCTAAAATCGATGGCTCAAACACCGTCCGCTTCTCCCTCCTCCATGGCCAAGTTTGAATCTTTGAGTGTCGCGCGTTGGATCGATCGCGGTTTCTATCGCCTCACGGCTGCTTTTGCTGTTGGCATTGCAGGGATCTTGGTCTGGATTTTGGTGACGCTTTTTCAGACTGCCTATCCCGCGATCGCCAAGTTTGGCCTTGGGTTTCTGTTTAGCAGCCGCTGGAGTGTGCAGGAGGAAATTTTCGGAGCCCTGCCACTGATTTATGGCACAGTGGTCAGTGCCTTGGTGGCCTTGGCGATTGCGGTTCCCATTGGGGTTGGGATTGCCGTTTTCTTGACCGAAGACTTTTTGCCTGCCCAGATCCGAACTCCGATCGCCTTTGTGATTGAACTGCTGGCGGCGGTACCGAGCGTTGTTTACGGCCTGTGGGCGATCGTCGTCTTTATTCCCTTCGTTAAGCCAGTGCTAGAGCTTGTGCATCAGGTATTGGGCTGGATTCCGCTCTTTGGCAGCGCGCCGACCAACGTCGGCTTGATGTACACCAGCTTGATTTTGGCGATCATGATCTCCCCTACCATCATTGCCATCTCACGGGATTCCCTTGTTTCCTTGCCACCTCAGTTGCGCCAAGGTGCCTTAGCCCTCGGGGCGACTCGCTGGGAAACCATCCTCAAGGTGCTGTTGCCCGCCAGCCTTTCCGGTATTGTCGGTGCTGTGATGCTGGCCCTCGGACGCGCACTGGGGGAAACCATGGTGGCAGCCATGCTGATCGGGAGCAAGAATGCAATTAGTGCATCTTTGTTTGCCCCCGGCCAGACGATCGCCTCAATGATTGCCAACCAGTTTGGCGAGGCAACGGGGCTCCAGCGAGCCTCCCTGCTCTACGCCGGACTGATTTTGATGCTGATTACCCTAGCGGTGAATGTCCTTGCTGAACTGATCATCAGCCGTTTCCAACAGGTTGAGCATTAGACCCGGTCAAGTCCCTGGCCCGGTCGAGAACTAGAGCGATCGCAAACGCAAGCTTTCCAACCCTTTCCCATGCTTTAGCGCCAAACATTCCCCGCATCCAACACCATGACTCCCTCCCCTCCCTCAGATCACCTATCGGACACCCAGCCCGGTTCCTCCCCACCCAATACGTCGGTGGAATCTCAATTTGCCTACGGTGTTTCTCCCGGACGCAAGGCTTTTGGGGCCTTCATGACCACCCTTGTTGTGGGTTGTGCACTGCTCGCAGCCTTACCCCTGTTTTCGATTTTGTGGACGGTGATTACTAACGGCGTCGCCCATCTGAGCCCTCGGGTGTTTACGGAACTGCCGCCGCCGCCCATGGTGGATGGAGGCGGCTTTCGCAATGCCCTAATGGGAACCTTTTGGGTGTTGCTGCTGGCCTCGTTGATCAGTGTCCCCTTTGGTATTTTGGTCGCGGTCTATGTGTCGGAATTTGCGCGGGATAGCCAGTTCTCAAAGTTCGTACGCTTCGGCATCAACGTCCTGAGCGGTGTGCCCTCCATTGTGGCGGGCCTGTTTTCCTACGGCGTCGTGGTTTTGCTGATGGGCGGATTTTCGGCCTGGGCCGGTGGCGTCGCCCTCGCAGTCTTGATGTTGCCGATTGTCGAACGAACTGCCGAAGAAGGGCTCAAATCGATTCCGCCAGAAATTCGCCAAGGGGCGATCGGGTTGGGCGCAACGAATTTCCAGACAATTTCACAAATTGTTTTACCATCGGCCTTACCCTTCATTGCCACCGGCGTGACTTTGTCCTTAGCCAGGGCCATTGGCGAAACAGCCCCGCTCCTGTTTACGGCCCTCTTTAATCAATTCGATGCCAAGTCGCTCTCCGACCCTACAGCGACGCTTTCAGTGCTGATCTACAATTTTTCAACTTCGCCATTCCAAAACCAGAAAGACCTCGCTTGGGTCGCTTCGCTATTGGTGATTGGCATCATTTTGGTGATTAGCATTGTGGCTCGGCGCATTGCCCAGCGGCAGGCGTTTTAGAGTTGCGATCGCTTCGGTTCACGTTTTCATCTGGCCCGCTTTCAGAATCTCGCCGCTCCCCTATCCACTAAGCTGAATATATGCAGAATATGCAAAGCTCAACCTCCCGAACATCAACAAACGCCATCGCCGATCAGGCCGTTGCGTTGCGAGCCGAAAATGTCAGCGTCTACTACGGCGCGTTTCAGGCGGTGCGGAATGTCTTCCTCGATGTTCCCAAAAACCAGGTGACTGCGTTTATTGGGCCTTCCGGCTGTGGGAAGAGCACACTGCTGCGGTGTTTCAACCGCCTGAATGATTTGGTCGCGAGTGCCAGAGTTGATGGCAAGATCAGCTTCCAAGGTCGCGACCTCTATGCTAGAGACATGGATCCGGTGGAGGTGCGTCGCCGCATTGGAATGGTTTTCCAAAAGCCGAATCCTTTTCCCAAATCGATCTACGACAACATTGCCTTTGGGGCGCGGATCAACGGGTTTCGCGGCAACATGGATGAGCTGGTGGAGCGATCGCTCCGTTCCGCTGCCCTCTGGGACGAAGTCAAAGACAAGCTTAATCAAAGTGGCCTAGCGCTCTCGGGCGGACAGCAGCAGCGTCTGTGCATCGCTCGCACCATCGCCATTGAGCCCGAGGTGATCTTGATGGACGAGCCCTGCTCGGCACTGGATCCGGTTTCAACGCTGCGGGTGGAGGAATTGATGCACTCCCTCAAGGAACAGTTCACCATGGTCATTGTCACCCACAATATGCAGCAGGCAGCTCGGGTTTCGGATATGACGGCCTTTTTCAATGCGGAGGCCGGTGAAGGCGGCAGTCGCTTTGGCTATCTGGTGGAATATAACAAAACCCAGGATATTTTCAGCTCACCCCAGCAGCAGGAAACCCACGATTATGTGAGTGGCCGGTTCGGCTAAGGGGATGCAAGCCTGTCCTGCAAAGTTGTCCTGTAAAATTGGCCATGCACCGCCGAGTCAAGAGAGTGGGTATGGAAGCAGGGCGTAGGAAAGCAGGGCCTGGGGAAGCAGGGCCTGGGGAAGTAGGGTCTGGGAAAACAAGAAATCCGATGCAGGCTAGTCAGGTTTTTGAGCAGCTCAATCTGGCTCAGGGTCAGGCCTGCTCGATTCACTTGGCGACGAACCCAGACTTGGTGGGAGTTGGAGATCTGGAGGCGGCTCAGGCCGGGCAGCTCAGCTATCTCGAAGGTGTCGGCGCTTACGCTCGGTTCATGCATACGACCGAGGCAGCGGCTTTGATCTTGCCGTTGAAACAACCTGAGTTACAGGAGCAGGCCACCCAACGCGGCCTCGCCTGGATTGCGGTGCCCTACCCTCGGTTGGCGTTTGCCCAGGCGATCGCCCTTTTCTACCAACCCTTCCGGCCCGAGCCCCAAATCCATCCCACGGCGGTGATCGACCCCAGCGTCAGCCTGGGCCAAGGAGTGAGCATTGGGGCGAATGTGGTGATTCAAGCGGATTGTGTGGTGGGCGATCGCGTCTGCATCCATCCCAATGTCGTCGTCTATCCCGGCGTCAGCCTCGGAGAAGGCACGGTTTTACACAGCCATTGCACTATCCAAGAGCGCAGCCAGATCGGCAAAAAATGCGTCATCCACAGCGGCAGCGTCGTCGGCGGCGAGGGATTTGGCTTTGTGCCCATCCCCGAGGGCTGGTTTAAGATGGAGCAGGCGGGTCGGGTGGTCTTGGGAGACGGTGTTGAAGTTGGCTGCAATAGCACCATCGACCGTCCGGCAGTGGGCGAAACTCGCATTGGAGCCAATACCAAGCTGGACAACATGGTACACATTGGCCATGGCTGTACGATTGGCAAAAATGGCGCGATCGCGGCCCAAACCGGCATGGCTGGGGGCGTGACTGTGGGCGATCGCGTCATCATCGCTGGCCAAGTTGGCATCAGCAACCGCGCCAAGGTCGGCGACGGGGTAACGATTTCATCTAAGGCTGGAATTCATTCCAATGTCAAACCAGGCTCTGTTGTCTCTGGTTATCCGGCGATTCCGCATAAAGTTTGGCTGCGGGCGGCATTGCTGTACGAGCGATTGCCGGAGATGTACAAAGTTTTTAGACAAATTCGAGCCCAGGAGCGCCACGCGCAAAACTCGGCCTTAGACTCAGATCATCCCAAGGGCTTGAACTAGCCCCGCAGACTCTCGTTCTGCCCAAATCAACCCCGTATGACTGCCGGTGCTTCCCACTCCAGCCCCTCGGGTGCTTCCCATCCCCCGACTTTCTCCGACTACTATGCTCTGTTGGGGGTATCTGCTGATGCCACGATTCATGCCATTCGCCAGGCACACCGCGATCGCAGCAAGGACTACCATCCCGACACCACCCGGTTTCCCCTAGAACAAGCCCAGGAAAAATTTCGGCACATCCAAGAAGCCTACCGCGTTCTGAGCGATCCGGCTCTACGACTGCGCTACGACCAAGCCCAAGGCAACTCCCGACTGCAAGGGGCGAGGCTCAATCCGCCTGTGCCCAGTCGCAAACCGGTTGTGATTTCGTCCTCGGCCTATCTTGAACCGGGTGAACGGCCACTGTCGGGTGGCGAGCTGTTTGCGCTGCTGCTGTTGGGGGTAACCTTGGTGGGGTGTTTGGCTTTGGCGGTGGGGTTGGCGATCCTGCGAGGCGAAAACTTTTAGCACAGACAAACGCCTGTCGCTCAGATGAAAGCTGATTCTGCAGGAGAAAGGTTATAGCATGGACTTGAACGCAATCTGAGAGCCATGACCCTACCGTCGAACAACACCCCGCTCTATAACCATTCGCTGATGGCGATCGAAACCTGGCTCCAACAACAAGGCTGTGAACAGGACGAGCAAGACAGAAACCTCTGGCGCGTGGTACAAGCCTCCTGGACGGCGGCCCTGGAGCTGGATGTGGAGAAAATTATTGTGTCCTATGAAGACAAACAGACCCACGGCACTGTGCAGCGTATTTTTCCTTATTCCCTGAGCCGCCAGGACTTGGAAAACGCGATTTTTGCTGGCCCCTGATTTGACTTTGGGCACAGCCGCACGAAGGTGATTCGCCCCTAATCCTCCGCTTGGAAAGGCAAATGCTGGCGGAGAGAGAGAATTTCGTCTCGATGGGCCGAAAGACTTAGCAAACTTCCGGCCTCTGCCGGACGAATGCGGTAAGAAACCTGTTCCAATCGCGTGGCCTGCCTAAGGTAGAACCAGCCCGCAAGCGGAGCCAACAGCCCTAGTCCAAACCACAGCCGACCCACCTGGGGCAACACGATGGTCAGCACCAGCGCAAGACACGACAGACCAACCCAGGCCAGAAATGATAAAAATACGGCAAAGCCTCGACTCGCCTGCACCATGCCTTCCCAGGTGACGACGCCGTTCTCACCCTCGAAGGCCTTGACTTGGTAGGCGCGATCGACAAAGTAATCCTTGAGTTGCTCATGCAAGGACTCCGGGACTGCTGTCGAGTTCAGCCGAATCACCTGGGTGCGGTCTTTTGCGGATGCACGAATGAAAAAAACAAGGCCCACCAGCATCAATGTGGTGAGCAAAAAGGTAGATGAAACGGTTGGGGTATCCATAGGGGCTGGGAACGGTTGAGATCAGGTCAGATCAGGCCCATTGAAGTCAGGCCCGCGCAAGGGTAAGGGCAGGTGCAGATCAATGCTGCGATCGCCCCCGCTTATCTTATCTAGGATCTTACCCAGCCGAAGCCAAACCGCCCAGGTGGAGCCAGACAACGCTAATCCCAAAGGCCAGCTCAACTCAAAATCCAGTGCATCTCGATCAAGCCCACCTAGAATCAGCGCGTCTGGCCCAAATCCCCTAGAGGGAAACGGCCATACTTGCCGTCGCAGAGGGACTAATGGAGCCAGCACTGCCGCTTTGCTGAAGAATATAGCTGTGCCACAGCTGGGACAATTCCTCAGAGCGATCGCGCCAGCTGCCATCAATCTGGTACATCCGACGGGGACGGCCTCGGCCTTCCACCTTCTTCCAATAGCCAGCGATGACGCCTTCAGCTTCCAGAAACTTGAGTGCGCTATAGAGCACCGTATCCGACAAGCGGTAGGTGGGATACTCGGTTTCGAGTAGCTGAATCAGCTCTGTGCCATAGGAATCATGGCGCAGCAGCACAGACAGTACGTAACAAACCGCGAGCTCCTTATTCAAATAGTTTGGTGGTGGATTACGAAAAAAATCGTAGATATCTTCAAATTTCATGTGACTTGCTACATCAGGGCAAAGTTGAGGTGCCAAAGAGTTCTAGTGCTAACCTGATTGCAGGGGGTAGAGCCTGCACGCTGATGTGTAAATTCAATCCGCTGCGCTCTTGACTGAGGGGGCATATCAAGATGAAGACTTGCATGGGTCTTGCAGCTAAATGAGATTCTGTGGGGCTTAGTTTAGTAGTTCCCAAAAGAATTGGGAATAAACCACAGTTGAAAGCAGAACAGAACAACATTCATTGAATGGACATAAAACAAATCTGCTTGAACAGATTTGCTTGGACAGGCCTTGACTCAAGGTTGCGATCGCAATACATTCGATTCGGATGGATACGATTCGGATGTTTCGATGTGTACGGTTAGGTACGATGCGTGCAAACTTCGAATCAGTGGCTGTCAGGACATCCTGACTGTCGTAAACTAAGATTGCCCACAGCGGAAAGATAAAACTCTCCGAGAATTTGCGAGACTATCATCCAGGCGATCGCGTTTATACGGAAATCGAAGAAAAGAACGTCGAATCCATGGAACAAGGTCAGGTTGATGAAGGCCAGTAAAAAAGCACCAAAAATGCAGCGAGAGCTGGTTTCTAATTGGCTTTTTTGATCGAAAGAAAAATAATTAAACAGAAAATAATGGCTAGTCTGCAGAAAAATCCAGCCCATTAACCCGATCAAAAAAAGGTCAGTGGTAGTCCAATTTCGGCCCCCAGCATCAGAAATAGATTGTGGGGATGTCCCATCCAGACCTGGGTGTGGGCTTCGTAGAGCGGGGTGAAGTTGCGCAGGCCCCAGCCCTGGAGGGGGCGCTGGCGCATCAGATCAAGCGTAAACCGCCATTGGGTGATACGCAGGGTGGGGAGGGGGCGATCGGGAAAGTTTTGATCGGTCAATCGCGTCCACAGAAAGCTCGGAATCATCTGCCGGAGCGGTGCTTGGCCCACTGGGCTAAAGGCTGCCCCCAGCACCGCAGCGGCAAAGCCCATCACGGCACCCACCACCAGCGTCCAGCGTAAATACAGTGCAGTGACCAGGGCCGACAGCGCCATCAACCCCCAAGCGCTGCGGGACTGGGTCAAAATAATGCCCAGGGTGCTGATGCAGGCCACAACTGTCCAGAGGGCTAGGGGTTTGAGTTGCCGGGTTCGCCAGTGGGCCGACCACAATCCCAGCGCCATCACAAAGGCCACGCAGAGATAAAGCGCTAGATTATTGGCATAGCCAAACAGCGAAGCCATGCGACCGGGCGGGGTGCCAAAGGCACTGACTGGCCAGGGCAAGATTCCGCCCCACAGCAGTGGCGCTGACCAGCCGAGGTAGAGTTCTCCCAGGCCAATGGTGACCAAGGGCACCGCTGACAGGGCAATGATCTGAGCCAGCTGCCGGAGTTGCTGCGGTTGGCCGGTGAGTTCGGTTTGGGCGGCCAAGAGCCAAAAGTAGGGCAAGAAATGCACCAAGCCCAGCAGTGCTTCCCCCCGATATTCGCCCCACAAGCTGACCAATAGCATCAGCGCCCCGAGCAGCGCAAAACCCCGATTGAGCGGACGAGCCAGCATCCGAGCGCCGTGGCAGTAGGTGCTGCGCGCGGAACTTGCCACTAGCAGCAGGGCTCCCAGGACGGGAATGAAGGGTAGGAAAAACACTCCCAGTTGCGTGCAGCGCCAGGCCCACCCTCGACCGGGTTCAGGTTCAGAATGCTCTAGCAGGGGATTCCACACGGGTTAGGCGGATTTGGGCCAGAAGGAATAGGGCGGGAATGGTGCGGCTGTGGTTCGTGGCGATCGCCCGCCAACCCAAATCTGCCAAAAACCAAACCCACAGCGCAGGCCCCATGAGGCCTAAGACACTCCGGGTCGCGGCGTACCTCGCGGCATTCACCGCCAAGCCCCGGCGAGCCAGTTGCGCGGCAAAGTAGCTCTGAATTTGGGCGGCGGCCCGCCCCCCCTGCTTGAGGGCTTCCTGGGCTAGCTGCTGTTTCGCGGCGTAAAGCATGACCTGGTGGGCGATGTGCCGCAGTACGAGGGGGCGCACCAGGGTACTGAGGGCCAGGGCGCTGCCGCCTTCTAGGGCCAGGCGCAGGCTGTCATTGTGCAGCAGGTGTTTGAGGTCGTTGTTTTCGGGAGCGGTTTGCAAGGAGGTGTGGATCGTTTGGGTGAGGCGCGATCGCTCCCCCTCGGGCAAGCGCTTGAGCGTATTTTGCAACAGATGCAAAAAGATTTCTGCCTCCAAGTCGTCCGTGGTAAATGCGTCGGTGTAGGGAATTTTGAGGTGGCGACAGGTTTGGCTCAAGATGGTTCGGTAGGGCAGTTGCTGGGCGTCGCCGCGCAGGGTGGTGAGCCCGTCGGCGGCGAGGAAGCAAATTCGATCTTCAATCGCCTGCAGTTGGCGATCGTAGGCCCATCGTCGAATTTCTTCGGGGGCAGGGGTCTGCATGTAGTCTAAGGGATTAAAGCGCGGCCGAAACAGAACATCGACCAAGGCGTCGAGCTCTTCTTCGGTAGCGAGCGCCAAAGCTTCCCTCATTTCGTTCACGTGGGCCTCTCCATCCAAAAGTGAGCGATCGCAGTCGGTGAAATCCAGTCGGTGCAATCCAGTCGGTGAAATCCAGTCGGTGCAATGCAATCAGTAAAATGTAATTAACGCAAAAACGACAAACAAAACCCAACAAGACGGGGCCAAAGCCTTGAGCTCGTCAGGTTCTGTACGGTTGAACCGGTGTCTTCTGAGGTAAACATCCCCTGGGGAGATATCTTCAAGCGCAGAGGAAATTAATCCGTTGCGCCCATGCCCATTGAAGAATTGCCATCATCATCTTTCTTCTCATCGCCGTCAGCATTTTGAGAACGGCTATCGTACCGACGCCCGTTCCGACCCCGCTGGGGACGCTTACGAAACTTACGGGCATAGGCCTCGTTCCGAAGGGCCTTTTCTTTTTTTAGGTTGCGGCGCTTCGCCATAGAAACCTCGTGAATAACAGTGGACAGGAAATCAAGGCACAAGCGCCCAGTATAGCAATTTTCAGGCGGGTAAAGCACAGCTGCCGGGACGAACTGCGGCTTGTTCGGACTGGGAGCGCACTTTAGCAGACTGGGAAACGCGATCGAACCAACGCTCAGGAGATCCAACCTAGCACAAATCCGAATGGCTTTGCTGGGCGATCGATGCTCGATCGCCCCCTCGATCGCCTCGGCTTGTTGCATACAGATTCACAAACCCTTTAAACCTGAAGGTTTAGGTCTGAAGGCTTCGCCCTGGGGCTAGTGGATGCCTCCGGGGCTTTGGACGTCGCCCGTCAGGGGCGCGAAACCCTCTCTAGAAAAGGGATTTGCCCCCTGTTGTCCTGTCTTGAGCAGTTCCACGGGGATTTGCTGGGGTTTAATTTTTGCAGACAACAAAAACGAGAAAATCCGCTGAGACCGTTGCAAAGTTCCCTGCGTAACCTGGTGAGACAACATCATCAGGGTTAATTCAGTATGTCTCAGCTTGCCCCCTTACAGTTGGACGACGGTACCCTCATTTATATCGAAGCCACCGAAGACCATGCCATGGTTGCTCGACGCGGGCCGCTGGTGGCCGTTGCTGATCCGGTATTGGCTGATTCGGCATTGGCAGAGTCAGAATCTGCGCCGGTCGAACCGGCTCGGGTGGGTAAAGGTTGGCACAATTCGGCTCGGGTGCTTCAGGGTGCGGCGATCGCCCCCACGCATCACAAATCGCAGTTTCAGGCGATCGAACGCACGATTCAAGGCTACACCCAGCATACGCTCAACGCCTTTCGCCAAGCCGCTTTGTCGGGACTGTCTAACGTGGACAAGGTGACACTAGAATTTGGCATTCAGCTGAGTGGCGAAATGGGAATCCCCTACATCACAAAGGGAGCGGCGGCCAGTAATATCAAAGTGACTGTGGAGTGTTCATTTCCGAAAGCTTAATGCCCGAAAGCTTAATGCCCGAAAGCTTAATGCCCGAGAGTTCAGCGCCCGAAAGCCTAGCGCCTGAAGATATCGCGTTCAATGCTGAGCTTGCCTTTGCTTCTGTGCATCAGCAGGTGGAATGGCTGCGGGCTGGAGATTGCTCCCCCTTGGAGCTGACGACTCTCTATCTAGAGCGAATTGAGCGGTTAGATGGGAAACTCGGCAGTTATTTTGCAGCGGCGGCGGAGGGGGCGATCGCCGATGCCCAGTATAAAACCGAGCAGCTCACTCGAGCTCGCCAGCAGGGCGAAACCTTACCGTTTCTGTTCGGCATCCCGGTCAGCATCAAAGATATCAATGCGGTGGACGGTTTGCCTCTGAGCTATGGTGTCGCAGCGCTCAAAGACCAAAAGGCCGATCGCGACGACGGCAGTATTCAGCAGATCAAGCGCAACGGCCTGGTTATCCTGGGCAAAACGGCCCTATCGCAGCTAGCGGCTTGGCCCTACAGTGAGCCACCGGGATTTTCGCCCAGCCGCAACCCCTGGAATTTGGCCCATACCTCTGGCGGCAGCAGTGGCGGCGCGGCGGCGGCGGTGGCGGCGGGTCTGTGCAGCGTTGCCCATGGTTCTGACGGCGGTGGTTCGATTCGAGGGCCCGCCTTCTGCTGCGGCATTGTTGGGATTAAGCCTTCCCGAGGGCGAATTTCGGCGGCTCCCCTGGGTGAATCCTTGGGGGGGCTGGCCACCCAGGGACCTTTGGGTCGTACGGTGGCCGACGCAGCGGCGCTGCTGGATGCCATGGCTGGAGCACTGCTAGGGGATCCCTATGGCCTGCCTGCACCTGTGGAGCCGTTTTGGGCGATCGCCCAGCGCACGCAGACACGAGGAGAGCTAACCTCGAGATCGAAACTGCAACCGGCGCTCAAGCTTGCCTTCGCTACTGACTTTCCCGGTTTCCCCTCGACCGCAACGCCTTGTCGGGAAGCGGTGCAGCAGGCGATGGCGCTGCTGGAGAGCGGTGGGGCGATCGCCTCAGAAATTACCCTGGAGTTTCTCCCGTTGGTGGCTCCGTTTACCCAGGTGTGGCTTTCGGCGGTGGCCGCTGCGGGTTTGCCTCGGGCGGTGTTGGAGCCGATGAATCAATGGTTGCTCGATCGTGCCCCCACCGCTGCTCAATATATTCAGGCCCAGCAAGCGCTTCAGATGGCAGCCCGAGCCTTTAGCCAACAGTTGTTGCCCTACGATGCCCTGATTTTGCCCACCTATCTCGCGCCGCCGATCGCCCTAGGGGCCTGGCAGGACTTGTCCCCCGAGTCGTCATGCAAAATATAGTGGAGTGGATTGCCCCCTGTCCGCTGGCCAATGTCACCGGGCAACCCGCGATCGCCCTCCCCACGGGTTTTTCTGAGGCCGGTCTTCCCGTCGGCATCCAGATTGTCGCTCCCCTGGGCCAGGAGGCCACCGCGATCGAAATCGCTGCCTACTTAGAAGCGCAGATGCAGTTTCCGAATTGGGTCGATCGCTGCAGCAAGTTGGAACAGACTCGTTAGAATTGGGCCAATCTCTCCCGACCTCATCAGGGTCGCCATGGACAAGATAGGGTGAGCGTCTGAGCAAGCATCCGGTTTGGAGGAGGCCATTGTGCGTCGTCATCGTTCTTACTTCCCGCTGTTCTTGATTTTGGCGTTGCTATTTATGCTGGTGGGCGATCGCCTCCCAGCGCCCGTCGGCCCTTTAGGGGTTCAAGCCAAGAAAAATGTCAATGCCTTTGTGATTGGCCTGTTTCCATCCTGGAATCCCAAACTCAATCCCAATCAACGCACCGAGTCTCAGCTAGAGCAGGTTGAAAAAATAAGTAGACGAGATTCTGAGCACGATCCTGGGCGCGATCAGTCGCGGGAAGGATGCGAGTGCTCGATTTTACTGAATCAAGTTTTTGCTGCCGCTGCGTGGCACCGTCATTCGGTGCTTAAGCCCTTGAGTTAAAACTGTCTGAAGAGTTTAGACTGTTGCCAAAACCTGTGAGACAGCCGAGAAATATCGTAAAAAGGGTGTCATATTCGTAACTTTTCGAGGGTTTTTATCCCGTGGCCCTTGGTGCTAGCTCTGCTGTTATCCTGTGTAAACGAAAAAAGTAGGCTCGCGCTGCACTCCAAGGAACCGTTAACAACATGGTGTCAAAAATCCGCTTGCTCGCCTTGAGCATGTTGGGCGTCTTAGTGTTTTCCCTGCCTGCAGAGGCAGCGCGTTTGCTGCGTTGGCGGTTTAATCCGGCTCAAAACCGGTTGGAATTTACCACGGATGGACAAATCCAACCTCGGGCACAACTCATTTTTGACCCCACGCGCATCATCGTAGACTTGCCCGGAACGCGGTTGGGGCGTGCAATGGTGAAGGAGGCGGTGGGAAACGGCATCAGTTCCTATCGCATTGGTCAATTCGATGCCCAGACCACGCGTATTGTGGTTGAGCTAGAGCCGGGCTACACCCTTGACCCCCGTCAGGTTTCGGTTCGGGGCCTCAGCCGGACTGACTGGATTTTGGAATTGCCGAGGCCGCAGCTGAATACTGCCGGTTCTGCAGGAGATGCAGTATCTATTACAACAGCCCCGGCCCAACCGACCCCTGTGATCCAGAAACCTCCAGTCGTGGCAGCAACGCCGATGGTTTCTGCGCCGACCCAGGTGACCGAAGTGCGCAAAACGCCTGACGGTCTGTTTGTGCGAACCCAAGGCAAGGTGCCCAAGGTGAAGCTACGCCGGAGTCGTGACCTGAAAACGATTGAGGTTGAGATCTCTGAAGCAGCCCTGGGCGGTGGCGCAATTCCAGTCCCCCCGGCGGTGCCAGAGCTGGGCATTCAGCAGGTGATTTTGGCGCAAAAAAGCGAAAAACCGCCGGTTGTCCGCTTGAGCTTGAAGGTGCCGGAGAAGGCCCCGGACTGGCGCGCGGCGGCGAGCAATGCCGGAGGTATTGTCCTGTTGCCTAAGTCACGACCGGAGCCCACCCAGGCCAATGCAGCGAGTCAATCGCAAGCGGTATCTGCGGCAGGTTCGGCGACGGTTCCCACGCTGGAGGGGGTGGTGATAGACCGGGGCCGCAATCAGCTGTTGATGCAGGTGGATCAGCCGGTGCGCTATTCTGCGCGGGCCGATGGCGGTGAGTATGTGTTGACGCTCTCCCCAGCGAAGCTTGCGGTTGGTGCGCGCGAGCCGCAGATTTATGTGGGCGATCGCGTCCGCCGGGTCAAGCTGACTCAACAAGGCCCCCAAAGCGTTGAAGTGCGGATTACGCCCAGCACCGGGGTCAGTATTGATTCTGTACAGATATTGAATCTTAAGCTGCTGGCGTTGCCTTTGCAGCGGCAGGGGGCGATCGCGGTGACACCTCCCCTGGGCACGCAGCCGCCGACGAATTTTCCGGTTTTTGGCTCGACGCCCGCGATCCAAGCGCTACCGGGGGCCACGGACATTGATTTGCCGTCGCTGAACCGACGGGCGGTGATTGTGATTGACCCAGGTCACGGTGGCCCAGACCCAGGGGCCGTGGGCAATGGTCTGCGGGAAACGGATATTGTCTTGGATGTCAGTCGGCAGGTGACGGCCTTTTTGCAGCAGCAGGGCGTCGAGGTGGTGATGACTCGTAATGGGGAGTATGATCTGGATTTACAGCCTCGGGTGGATATTGCGGAGCGGGCTAATGCAACGGCGTTTGTCAGTATCCATGCCAATGCGATTAGTCTGGCTCGGCCTGAGGTGAATGGCGCGGAGAGCTATTACTATGGCGGCGGTGGGCAGGAGCTGGCCCGCCAGATTCACCAGAGTATTTTGCAGAGTGTGGATATTCGCGATCGCGGCTTGCGTCAGGCACGGTTTTATGTGATCAAGCGCACGTCAATGCCTGCGGCGTTAATCGAAACGGGGTTTATTACGGGGGCGGAGGATCATCGCAAGCTGGCAGATCCGGTGTTTCGTACCCGGATGGCGCGGGCGATCGCCCGAGGGATTCTTCGCTATTTACAATAGTTAGGTGTTCTGGAGTTTGGTGTTCTAAAGTTTGGTGTTCTGGCCACCGATTTTGTTAGCATTGAACGCCCCAGCCTAGCCCGAAGGGTCTCTCGGAGAATTGAATGAAACGACGCAATTTATTGATCAGTACAGGTCTTTTGACCGGGGCTGCGATCGCCCAAACCAGCCGTTCTGCCCTCGCCGAGCAACGCCTCATGAAGGAGGTTCCTGCAACACTGCCGAAGCCATTGAAGCCAAATTCCAAGCGACTGCGGGGCAAAATGGTGGCGATCGCCCAGGGATTGAACGGTTATCAGGTCATGCCGGAGCAAGGCAACGGCCCGTTTCCGACGGTGCTGGTGATCATGGAAGCATTTGGGCTGAATGATCAGATTAAGTCGGTTTGCGATTTGTATGCCAGCTATGGCTATGGGGCGATCGCACCCGACATCTATGGCGGCACTGTCTTTGCCTACGACCAATTGGGCGGTGCTGTGGCTAAGCTCAAAACGCTGAATGACGAGGTGGTGGTGAAACAGGTTGGGCAGACCTTGGATTTCATCGGGACGCAACCGAAGCTGCGATCGGATGCCGTCGGAACCGTGGGTTTTTGTATGGGTGGACGCTATGCATTTTTGCTCAGCGCGACGTTTGCAGATCGGATCCACAGTGCGGTGTGCTTCTATGGGGGTGGCATTGCCTCGGAGCCAGATCCCTTGGGTCGTGTTTCGTTGTTGCCGCTGGTGCCTCAGATTCAATCGCCCGTGATGTTGATTTATAGTGCAGAAGACGAGTACATCAACGGCGCAGAACACGCCCGCATTACCCAGGCGATGTCGGACAACCGCAAACGCTATGTGCTCTCGGTTGTTCCAAATACCCAGCATGGGTTTATGAATGATGCGCGATCGACCTACAACGAATCGGCGGCGATGGAATCTTGGGATATGGCGTTTGGCTTTTTCAAGCGCCACTTGAAAAATCGACCCAGCTAGATGGCTCTTTCTGCAAAATGGCTGGGTTCTTTCGTTTGAGCAGTTAATAAACGCCAAGCCTCGCGATAGGAAGCAGAGCGAGGCTTTCGCTGCCGTTTCTCTGTCTCCACAAGATGGATTTCACTCCCATACCCGATGAAAACTTCGACTGGAAAGATATAAAACACATCCGACTGCTCTATATACGCTAGAGCAAAATCAAAATCAGACGTGCAGTAAGTCTCCCGAATCATGGTGCGCCGATTCGTTTTAGTGTGGCGATTGTCTGCGACGTAATTTTTAGAAGCCTCGTGAAACCAAGCTGACTTGACCTGAAATTTGATCAACTGATGGTGAATATCGAAAACCAGGTCGTAGGCAAGGCGATCGCCCACAGGCCTTAACACGCCCCAGCCTTGCTTGAGCGCATACAAGACAGCTGCTTGTTCAGCGATATCCCCTTTTAGCTTCGTATCCAACGGCCTTTCCTCGCAGTTCATTTTCTTGAGCAGGCTGTTGGAGAAAATATCAAAAAAATCCCAAAAAATTAGCGCCAAGGCAATTTGCCTTGGCGCTAACCATAAAGTGGCGGGGCATGGATTTGAACCATGGACCTTCGGGTTATGCTTACCACTACAGCTTTCGCTGCCTGAACAGTCGATTCTCAACCTTCAGTTTGGGGTCTGGACTGTCCCTTTACCCGCTGACTAACCCGTAAAACGGTAAATCAGTGAGGGTATCTGCCAACCAGTCTCTACACCTTCCCCTCTCAGGGCTTGGCTCGGGATTACCATGCGAAAGGCTTCCCCGAATTTGACAGATTAACACACGCAAGTCACCCTGCATGCCGCCCAAAAAGTTGAAGTTTTAGCGCGACTTAATCGCGACTTCGATTGCAACTTACTTCGAGCCCGACGAGCTACCAGACTGCTCTACCCCGCGACGTCTTCGCCATCATAGCGCAGCTTGGGCATCTTAGGCAAACTATTTTTTAAGTGCGCACTCACAACTGCTCCAACCCAGATCTTGAGGCCTTGAGGCTGGGCAAACGTTACAAAATTTTTAGCTCACCGCTTACTTCTAGGCGTTTGGTGTCGCTCAGTGCCGAAAATTGTTCGGATAAGTCTTCGGCGATCGCCGGACTAATCCACCCGACCTGTCGCAGCAAATGGATCGCCACGGCATACTTGGCGCGTTGGGCTCCATCTTGCACCTTAATAGCCAGCCCTTGGGCCTCGCCCATGCGGCCCACACACTGAATGCCCTCCGCACCCGACTTACTCACCAGTTCGCCCTGGGTCAGCCGCATCAGTTCGGTATCAAACCGTCCTTCCCCCGCCACCAGATCGGGGTGGTGAACCATGGCTCGCACCACCCGCTCGATTTCGATGAAATCGCTCGAAGCAAGACGGGCATAGAGGAGGGCCATTTGCCGCAGGGGTAAATAGCAGGTGGGAACCCCGCAGTCATCCTGAGCGGTCATCAATTCCGCCGCAGGCATACCCAGGCATTCTCCAACCTTGCTGAGAACCAGCTGCTGTACTGGGTGTCTAATATCCATGTAATTGTGGATAGTCCAATGACAATGTTGACAGACGGCCAGCATGCCGGCATGTTTGCCAGAGCAGTTATGTTCTAGAGTGCTGTGCCGTCCGTCAGGCATCGGGCACTTTAAGACAGAAGCCTCTAGGTCACACTGCCACAAAATATTGAACGCCTGACGGGCATGGGCTACGCTGCCGATGTGGGAGGCGCACATGATCGCAAGGTCGCGATCGCTCAACCCGTAGCGCTCCAGCGTCCCAGTGCCCACCGCTGCCAGGGCCTGGAAGGGCTTTAGCGCCGAGCGAATGAAAAAACTAGATTCGGGATCTCCAGCGGACATCAGCACTCGTCCGCGTGCATCGCACATGGCCGCCTGGGCTCGATGGGTCGATTCGACAAACCCCCCGCGCAATAGCTGAACCGTCAGGGCTTCGGTTTTTGGTAAGAGTCTACGAGCCATAGATACCCGTCGAAAAATCAGTTACAAGGTCACTTACTCAGGTCACTCACTTCGGAACAAGGATTAAACAACATGCAATTGGTAGGTTGGGTTGAGCCTTATGAAACCCAACCAATCCAAGGCGTTAGGCTTCATGCCTTAACCCAACCTACGCAGGTTATTAAATTCACGATCCTGGGGTCAGTCACGAGCTTCAGTCGTCAAACACCGACTAAAAAATTGACCACAGTATGGTTTGTCCCAGTAGCACCAGCGCGATGCCACCGAACAGCCGCTCAATGCGCCGCATGAGTGGCTGCACCTGGTAGGTTACTACCAGCTGATCCTGGGTCAAAATCTCCTCGGGCTTCGTCCAATATTGACCATCATACCAACCGGACTCCTCGTAAAACACCCGAGGGGCATTGAGGCGATCGCGCACATGTCGCCAGCCCACATACAGCTGAATCAGGGTCAGAAACGGCAGCACCAACGCCGCAATCACACTCACCAAAACAAACTGAACCGGCCATTTCTCAGGCGAGAAGGCCGAAACGCAAACTGGAGAAATCAACAAAAAACTGAATCCGGCCACCAGAGACAAACGCTTCAACAGCCCTGGCCAAGGCAACATTGCCCAACTAAATAGCCAAGATGCTTGCAGCGCTTTGTACTCATTCAGCGGCTGTTGCTCCTCCGGGACGGGGCAAGGCGCAGTCGTGGCATCCATAAAAATCTGAAGCAGACGCTGGCGATAATCTCCCTCCACTGTAGCGGAATTCACTGGAGTGGAACGCACTCTGACAGACATTAACGTTTGGCGGATATTGACGGACTTCCTAGGATGCCTGCCCATGGGCTTGAGCCGCCAGCAGGGCTTCCCAATCTAGGGTTTCACCGTGGCCCCAGAAGGCCTCTAAATCGTAGAGCTCGCGCTCTTCGGGCAGGAAGACATGGGTGACAATATCACCGTAATCTTGCAAAATCCAGCGTGAGTCAGCGGTGCCCTCTTTTCCCATGGGTTCGCGGCCAAACTGCTCAAAGATGCGAGTTTCGATGGAGCGGGCGATCGCCTTTACCTGCACCGGAGAATACCCCGAGACAATCAAGAAGTAGTCCGCCAGATAGGCCACCTCACCCACCTTGAGAACGACCACATCGACCCCCTTGCGATCGTCAGCGGCCTCTGCTGCGGCCAGGACCAGAGCCAAGCTCCGATCTGTCTTCGGATCTGGGGCAGAGGCAACCGTTCGGACCGACGCAACCGAGATCGAGGTAGGTTCAATCATTCGCAAGTGGACTCCATGGATAAAATACGATCGCCGCAGTAGGGCCAGGGCGGATGGCCCCCATTTTATCCCAACCCCCTCAACTCCTGGGGATCTCGCCCCCGCTCTCGTTACAGAACGATACCTGCGACACGCTGAACAGCCTCAGGCCTAGCGGCTACCCGACAGGTCCGGTACCGCGCTCGCCGTGGGCACAGTCTCGGAACTCGCTTCCGCAATGACGCTGGCAAACAGCTCCTCATAGCGTTTGAGTGACGCCTCGAAGCTGTAGTGCTCCAGGGCAAACTGCCGACCCTTCCGGCCCATCTGGACAGCACGCTCCGGATCGTGGTAGAGCTCCAGAACAGCCTGAACCAGGCTGTCGGGGCTCTCCGGCTCCGCCAGCAACCCGGCTCCGCTGCGATGAATCGCTTCGGCGGCTGGGCCATCCCCTGGCACGGAAGCAATGATCGGACGACCACTGGCCATGAGCACCTGGGTTTTAGAGGGCATGTTAAACGCGACGACATTGCGCTTTTGGACAATTAAGCCCACATCTGCCGCCGCCAACATTGTCGGTAGTTCTGGACGGGGTTGAAGCTCCAGGAGGCGAATATTTTCAAGGGAAATGCCTTCTGTTCTACACCAAGACTCAAGCCGCTGAACGGCTTGGGCTTCGCCCGCGATCGCGAAAACAATTTCAGGGATATGGATCAGTTGAGCTGCTGCCCGAATCACGGTCTCAATGCCCTGACTGTGGGCAATATTGCCGGAATACTGCACCACAAACTTGCCTTCTAAGCCCTGGGCGGCCCGAAAGGTATTGGGCTGCTTGTCCAGCGGTCGGATGAAGCTGGTATCTACCCAGTTGGGAATGCAGGTGATTTTCTTCGGATCGACGCCTTTGCTGTGCAGATTTTCGGTGAACTTGTCGGTGATGACGCTGATAGCAGTGGCGCTGCGATAGGCAAAGTGCTCTAGGGCTTCAAAGACCCGAATCATGGCCGGGTTTTTGAGAATACCTAGGTGAATAGCCGCGTCGGGAAGAATGTCTTGGAGATTGAGCACGACGGGACAGGAATAGATCGCGCCGAGGAGGGATGCAGGCACCGATACCGGTAGGGGCGGTGCGGTTAGCATGACCAAATCAGGTCGCCATCCCCGGAGAGCCTGTACTAAACTGGTCGCCACAAAGCTGCCGTCCAGTAAAATACGATCGATCAAATTTGGATTGGGGCGCACCCACATGTAGCTCCGCTGGACGGTTACGCCCTTGATCTGTTCGGTGACGTAGAACTTCTTGCGATAGTCGGGGTGAACTTGTCGTTCCGGGTAGTTGGGCATGCCCGTGACGACCCGAACATCATGCCCGCGTTTGACCAAGCCTTCGGCCAGCTCGGTCATCAGCGGTGCGATGCCAATGGGTTCTGGATAGTAGTTGTAGGAATAGATAAGGATTTGCATGCTGAAGCGCTGAGTCGTCTGTACCGCCAACGGCATTGGCCGTTTGTTAGAGGAACTGTCCGATCGCTGGCTCCTGAAACAATTCACCCTGTCTCGGAAATGGGACCAGTTATTTATTACACAGCAGGAAGCGGGGAAAGATTTCGTTGCTCTGGTTTAAATTCATCCGTCAAAAGTAGAAACGGAGGTTCAAAAACAGCGCAGAAATGGGGCACTAGGTTTAGCTTTCCCGGATTTACTGGTCGTCCAACAGGTTAGAAATGTTCCACATTCAGTCTTGTTTGGACGTATTTATACGAGTTAATTACGGCTTCTGAATGGAAGTTAACCGTTTAATATGGCTTGGGAAAACGAAAGGACAAACGCGTTTTTTCTGCTAGAACGCTCAACTCAGTTGATCCAAATCCGTAAATCTTAATAAAGAACCCCAAGCTATCCCGGCAACGATGCTTCCGGGGTGGCTTGGGGCAGGTTGAGTGATAAACAGAAACCGCTGCAAACTGCTGAAAATTGCTGCAAACGGGTGGCGCGAAGAAAGGCTATGGGCAAACCTATCCGTAAACGTTTTCGGAGCGAGAGACGCCACCGAGCTGTTGATCACCCTTGGAGGCTTTGGCCTGGGCCTTCGCTTTTGCGGCACTGCGCCGGAGTGACTGGAGGCGGGCTTCGTAGAAGCCACGTTTTTTCTTCTTGGGGGTTTGCTCGACCACAGCCTTCAGGGCGCTGCCCAGACTGCGGTAAGCGTTGGGTAGCGAGTAGCCAAATCGCGTGGCGAGGGCGATCGCCCGTTCATCGGCCTCGATCGCCTCCTGTAGCCGCCGTTCGCCATTATTGCGCGCATACAGCCGGTAGCCTGCAAACCCAGACAGCGCCATGGCCAAAATCAAGAGCAAGCCGTCTTGCACCCACAGCTCGCCCACTGCACCCCCGAGGCCGATCGCCAACGCGGCCATTTCCCAACCATCTCGGGGAATCGTTTCGTTTTGAACCCGACCCACCTCGTGCCAAAAAAGCAAATTGCGCTGATCCAGGGCAAATTGCTCCCAGCGAATCAAGTCCACCTGGATTTCGATTTCGTCCTTGCCAATTTCTTCGCAGGTAATCAGGGGCGGGTCCACCGCCGTGGCCGCTTCGACAAACACCCAGCTTTGGAGCTCTGGTGGCAGGAGGCTCTTGAGGCGTTGGAGCTCACTCATTTCCGATCTGGCGGTGCCTGCGAACGATGCCATAGGGTGACGATATCCTTTCGATGATTCAGGTCTGAGGCAAGGTCGGCGCGAGGATCAAATTGGCTCCCAGGGGACTAGGCTCAATCCGGTTCTCTGCCCGTTGCCTGATTGTAGTGGTTTAACGGTCGTGCTCCGATTGTAACAGCCAAAATCTCAATAGCCTATTGCCAAACCTGGCGCTTCATGCGTCTGTGCTCGAACTGTCAGGGTTTGCGGACTGAACCGGTGAGATTGCCCGAAAACCGTAAAATGATCTGGATCTACTCACCGTGCCATTCCTATGCCCCGTCGCAACGACCTGAAAAAAATCATGCTCCTCGGCTCCGGCCCCATTGTGATTGGACAGGCCTGTGAATTTGACTATTCCGGAACCCAAGCCTGCAAGGCATTGAGGGAGGAAGGGTATGCAGTGGTGTTGGTCAATTCCAATCCGGCGACGATTATGACGGATCCGGAAATGGCGGATCGGACCTATGTCGAACCGCTGACGCCGGAGTTGGTGGCCAAGATTATTGAGCAGGAGCGTCCGGATGCCATGCTGCCGACGATGGGGGGGCAAACGGCGCTGAATTTGGCGGTGGCGCTGTCGAAGGATGGAACGCTGGAGAGGTTTGGAGTGGAGCTGATTGGGGCGAAGTTGCCCGCGATCGAAATGGCCGAAGACCGGCTGTTGTTCAAGGAGGCCATGGCGCGCATTGGCGTGGCGGTGTGTCCGTCGGGGATTGCCGAGTCGATGGCGGAGGCGCGGGCGATCGCCCAGCAGATTGGCAGCTATCCGCTGATTATTCGTCCGGCGTTTACGATGGGCGGCAACGGCGGCGGCATTGCCTACAACCAAGAAGAATATGAGGCGATCGCCCAATCTGGCATTGACGCCAGTCCGGTGGATCAGATTTTGGTGGAACAGTCGCTGCTGGGCTGGAAGGAGTACGAGCTGGAGGTGATGCGGGATCTGGCGGATAACGTGGTGATTATCTGCTCGATCGAAAATTTGGATCCGATGGGGGTGCACACGGGCGACTCGATTACGGTGGCTCCGGCCCAGACGCTGACAGACAAGGAATACCAGCGATTGCGGGATGCGGCAATTAAGATCATTCGCGAAATTGGCGTGGAGACCGGGGGCTCGAATATCCAGTTTTCGGTGAATCCGGAGAACGGGGATTTCATTGTGATTGAGATGAATCCTCGGGTGTCACGCAGCTCGGCGCTGGCCTCGAAGGCGACGGGGTTTCCGATCGCGAAGCTGGCGGCGAAGCTGGCGGTGGGCTATACGCTCAATGAGTTGACCAATGACATCACTCGGGAGACGCCCGCGTCGTTTGAGCCGACGATTGATTATGTGGTGACCAAGATTCCTCGGTTTGCCTTTGAAAAGTTTCCGGGTACTGCGCCGGTGCTGAGCACTCAGATGAAGTCGGTGGGCGAGGCGATGGCAATCGGACGAACCTTTAATGAGTCGTTTCAGAAGGCGTTGCGATCGCTGGAAACGGGCCGGGCTGGCTGGGGTTGCGATCGTCCAGAAACCCTGCCCAGTCTCAACCAAATTCGCCCAATGCTGCGCACGCCCAACCCCGAGCGCATCTTTACGTTACGTCAGGCGATGATTTTGGGAATGACCGTGGAGGAGATTTTTGAGCTGACGGCGATCGATCCCTGGTTTTGGACAAAATGCAGGAGCTGTTGGAGGTCGAAAAGTTTCTCAAGCGCTTGAAGTTGGCCAACCTGGATGCCGCGACCATGCTGCGCGTGAAACAGCAGGGGTTTAGCGATCGCCAAATTGCCTACGCTACCAAAACCACCGAAGGTGAAGTCCGGAATCACCGCAAGTCCCTGGGGGTGATTCCGGTGTACAAGACCGTGGACACCTGCGCGGCGGAGTTTGAAGCGTTTACGCCCTATTACTATTCGGCCTACGAGCAGGGCGCGGAACGGGTGGCGACCGGGACAAATCCAAACGCAGATGCCAACGCAGATGCCAACGCAGACCCGATCGTTGTGACCACCGCGCCTGAGTCGGAGGTGTTGGCTTCGACGCGACCTAAGGTGATGATCTTAGGGGGTGGCCCCAACCGGATTGGCCAGGGCATTGAGTTTGACTACTGCTGCTGCCATGCCTCGTTTTCCTTGCGGGAGGACGGCTTTGAGACAATTATGGTCAACTCCAATCCGGAGACGGTTTCGACGGACTATGACACGAGCGATCGCCTCTATTTTGAGCCCCTCACCCAAGAAGATGTGCTGAATATCCTGGAGGCCGAAAATCCCCAGGGCATCATTGTCCAGTTCGGCGGCCAAACCCCGTTGAAGCTGGCTGTGCCGTTGCAACACTATTTGTCGTCGGTTGCCCAAAGCGGTGATCCCCTGGCCGTCACGAGTCAAATCTGGGGAACCTCTCCCGACTCCATTGACGCTGCCGAGGACCGCGAACGCTTCGAGAAAATTTTGCGGGAACTCGAGATCAAACAGCCCCCGAACGGCCTCGCCCGCAGCTACAACGAAGCCCTGCGGGTGGCCCAGCGGGTCACCTATCCCGTGGTGGTACGCCCCAGTTATGTTCTGGGGGGTCGGGCGATGGAAATTGTCTTTTCGGATGCCGACCTCGAACGCTACATGACCCAAGCGGTGCAGGTGGAGCCGGATCACCCGATTTTGATTGATAAGTTTTTGGAAAATGCCACGGAGGTGGATGTGGATGCGATCGCCGACCACCAGGGCAACGTGGTCATCGGCGGCATCCTCGAGCACATCGAACAAGCGGGCGTTCACTCCGGCGACTCCGCCTGCTCGCTGCCCACGGTCTCCCTCAGCGATGCCGCCCTCGCCACCATCCGCGAATGGACGATTAAGCTGGCCAAAGCTCTCAAGGTCGTGGGTCTGATGAACATTCAATTTGCCACCCAGGGCGATCAGGTCTTTATTATCGAAGCCAACCCCCGCGCCTCCCGCACGGTGCCCTTTGTCTCCAAGACGATCGGGATTCCCCTAGCCAAAATGGCCTCCCGCGTGATGTCAGGAAAAACCCTGGCGGAGTTAAATTTCACCGAAGAAGTCATTCCCAAACATCTCTCGGTCAAGGAAGCGGTGCTGCCGTTCGATCGTTTCCCTGGTACCGACACGATTCTCGGCCCGGAAATGCGCTCCACCGGCGAAGTGATGGGGATCGACGTCGATTTTGGCCGCGCCTTTGCCAAGGCCGAGTTAGCGGCTTCGCAGGATCTACCCCAGACGGGCACCGTGTTCGTGTCGATGAACGATCGTGACAAACCCGCCATCATCCCCGTGGTTCAGGAACTCGTCACCCTAGGTTTTCGGATCGTCGCTACAGCGGGGACTCGCAATATTCTTCAGGAAAACAACCTGCCGGTTACTCGCATCTTCAAGGTACACGAGGGTCGCCCCCACATCCTCGACGCGATCAAAAACCGGGAGATTCAGCTGATCTTGAATACCCCTGCGGGCGAACTTGCCCAGGAAGACGATCGCGCCATCCGCCGCACTGCCCTGTCCTACAAAATTCCAACTATTACCACCGTGGCGGGTGCCCGAGCCACTGCCGCCGCCCTGCGCGCCCTTCAGGAAAACCCCCTAGAGGTTAAAGCGATTCAGGATTATCATGCTTGATCAGAGCCGGTTTGATTCAATTAGCATTCCCAACTTGCATTCCTAGGACGCTAGAAAATTTCGTCGGCGTAAAAGCGATAAAACAGCAGTTCGTTCTCGAAACCATGCTCATCTAGCACATGGTGCATCAGGTGGTTTTCCACCATGAGCTCGCCGAGACGGATGGCTTCGGGGATGATCGCGCCGCGATGATGTTGCAACCAGGCCACTAGCTCAGTGCCCGTAAAGCAGCGGCGGTAGATTTTGAGGCGATGTTTGCGATCGCGAATGGGCAAGCCACTCTCCCCCCGCAGGGCCTCCACCAGGGCTAAGAGCTCCGCCAGGGGGAATTGGCGCAGATCCAGCAAAGACTGCTGCTTGACCAAAATTTGCCCCATGTGCAGAAACTGTTTTAAGCTGGCCCAAGACTCGTCCGAGTTTCGTGCCAGCCAGGCCTCGCAGAGCTGGTTGCTTTGAAGCGGCATCATGGAATAACGCATCAACAGCAAACTCTGCACTTGATCCCTCGGTGAACTAGAGGTCACAGAACCTGGAGTCTTGGATGGGGCAATGTTAAACATGGGCGATCTGATTACTGCGCTAAGAAAAACTGTGTGAGTCTAGTTTTCCCAGTTCGGTTCAATTGTATTGGCCCAACCCACATCACCTACAGATAGCGAAAGCTGCCGAGATCGAGGTTGGATGCATTGCGAAAGCCCGCGATCGCGTCCCCCCCCTTCCACCGTGCCCCGAAAAATCCAGGTATCCGTTGCATCCCGGCGGATGCTGTAGTCGCTTGCCTCACCAAACAGAACCAGCTGATCCACTCCCACCTCAAAGTTTTCCACCCAAGCAAAATCGCTCCAGCCCTGGGTAGCATACAACGGACCTGTGGCATTGCCGAGAACCACGCTCTCTGCCCCAGGCTCACCCACAACAATCGTGCTCGGCTCGGTTGCGGCTTCGGTGGCAGTTTCCTCAAGGCTAGCCAATGCGCCCCCGCCGACCCGAATTCCAGGCAAGGCGTCCAGCGCTGCATCGCTCAGGGGCTGCCCGCCATATTTGCTGTACATTCGAGCCACAGCGCCTGTATAGCCCGCGTTGTATTCTAAGGACACCTCATTGGCACGAAAATCGGCCCTGACGTCCGCATAGCTAAAATCATCTACTTTGGCGGGGCCACCCACGAGTGCGCCGTAGATGATATTGGTGTTGGGGCGATCGCTCTCCCAAACAGCTTCATCCGTATAGCCCGCAGCCGCCTGGTGATGAACCCGCTGGGGCGCATTATTGCCAAACCCCACCACGTAGCTAGAATTGCGGGGATTGTCGCCCAAAAGATAGTTGATTTGCTGCTCGGCAAAGGCGCTGTAGCTCCCGCCTGGATCTGCGATGGTATCTGCATAAACCCCTGCAACAAAGGCCGTGTTAGCACTCAATCGCAGCGACCCCCATTCCGTCAGCCAAGTCAGCCCACCCGAAGTTCTGGGCACCGAGCCCCCCGGCAGCCAGTTGCCCAGCCAATCTTCAATGTCGTTGCGATAACGCTCTTTGCCAGTTTCCTGAGCCAGCAGCACCGCTGCCCCTTGGGACTTGTTATCCCAGTCCTGGGTCCAGCCAAAGTTCAAACTGGTATAGTTCGATTCTGCCTTGTTCAGATAAGCGGTCGAGGTGCTGCCCTGGGCCTTGAGACCCTTATGAATCCAGATGGCACCCCAGCTCAATTCGTCCTCAAAGCCGCTCCGGGTGACATAGGCGTTGGTTTCCTCGCTCAGCAGTGCGCTATAACCCCGCCGATAGGTATCCGCAAACTCATACAGCTGTATCGCATTGCTCAGGAGGCGATCGGCATAGGCCTTGTCCGTTGGACGAAAGATAACGGAGGCAGCGGCCAGGGCGGCGGCAGCTTCTGCGGCTAGGTCTGTGCCAGGGTTTTGAGGATCGATCTTAAAGGCAGGACGGGCCGTACTGAGGAGTTCTGGCAGCTCTAAAACCGCCTGATCCAAGACGGGATCTCCCACTTGAGACCAAAACTCTTTGGTTTTACCATTGGCGGTCACATGGGCCTTGAGCAGATAGTCCGTGCCCCAGCGAATGGCGTCTAGGGCTTCATCCAACTGGCCCGATCGCCCATAGCCATCGCGATATTCTTCGACGCCCCAGCTCAGTAACGTCATCGTTGCGGCCATGGGAAAGCCAAACTTGGTGTGATCTCCGGCGTCAAAATAACCACCGGTCAAATCCAGGCCCACATCTTCACCATCGCCGAGGGCGGAATTGCCCCGCCAGACAATGCGGTTGTCGGCGGGCAGTGCACCGGAGCGCTGGGCTTCGTAGAACAAAAAAGACTTTTGTAGTGCCTCACCGTAGTTGAACCGAGGGCCTGAACTGGCTGAACCCTCGGCTGAACCCCTGGCTGGAGTGCCGTTTGAGCCGCTGGGCACGAGACCGGCATCCCAACCCTTGTTGTATTCACCCGATCGCAGCGTGATCACAGCGGTAGAGCCGGTTTGGGGGTTGACGTCCGAATTGATGGTGCCGTCCGGGCCTTGGCCCTGGGGACTAAATCGGTAGCCTGGGGGCAGATCGGAAAAGCTTAGGGTATAGCGATCGGCGACTAATCCATCAAACCCAAAATATCCCCCATTTTGAGTGATGCCACTCTCACGTAGATCATCCGCTGTGCCAAATTTGCCATCTCGACCCGCTCCGGTCAGGGTGACTCGCACGCTATTAACGCCTACATCACCGTCATCTTGAATGCCGTTACTGTTAGTGTCAAGAAAAACGCGATTCCCGAGAAAGCTGCTTTCTAGCAAGGCCAGTTGTATGGCTGGAGATGTGCCAGAGGACTCTGGCACGTCTCCAAGGGGAACGTCGGCCAAGCCATCGTTGGAGCGATCGCCCAAACCGTCCAGGATGCCGGTATCAAAAAGGCTAGCCTCTATTGGTTCATCGAGCGCCAAAATGCTGTTCATTGATCCGTTCATTGATCATTGTTAAAGGTAAGGTGCGAGGTAGATGGCACCGCAACGCAACGATCACCCAAACAACGATCACCCAAATTCATGACATCCGGATAACGACTCAAGGCCTCAAATAGCCCCATGGCCAAACTTAATGCATGACTCAAAGACGGGATGACTCAAGCCCCTCCGAGGTGACAATCGCCATAACGCCAAGATCGCCACAAACAAGATCGCCACAAAATTCACAAGCAACTCGGACGATGAATCGGATTGAAACTGAATGAACTCATACCGAACCCCTTCACGTCGAGGAGGGGGGGTGACTCGAATATGCTTAGGCCTGACCCCTGGGTTTGTTCAAGAACTAAATCAAGTGCTCAAGTCTGCGTCTAGGAGCCGAAGCAAAGAACCAGGTCACTACTGGCCCAAGTTCGCACTCGAAATTCCTCGATTCAAGATATATCAGGTTTCGTCAACTTCTGTCACCTGCTGATTACACGGATTTTAGAGACATAATGTCGCTTTTTATTACGTCAAATCTAATGCAGCCAAAAGTTGAATAAAGAGACTTAATTCAGTTTAATCTTTGCACGGCGATAATCGTCTAGCGAGGATGTATGGTGATATTTAAAGAGTTTAGAAAAGACAAAACTGGAGCAGCGCAGTGGTCAAAAGTATGCGAGAATAAAAGTAGCAAATGTGCCTGGTTGACGTGTGTAATTGAACTGTAATTTCGTTGCTGATAGAATATTTTGATGAGCAGTATTTGAACGGGTAGGATTGGTTGAACATGCGGGTTTACTTAAACGCAAGGCAATCGAGTTATGAGAGATGGGGAGATCCAGAAAAAGGAGGGAGGTGCTTTGGTTTCTCCTGTTTCCTATTTCTCTGGAATAATTTTGAAAAAAATTTATTTTTTGATTTCTCAGCCTGAATCTGCGCTACAGTCATTTGGTCTTGATGAGTCTAGTTCAGTTTTGAATTGAAGTCTAGGGTCTGAAGTCTAAGGATTAGGAGAGTTGCGGGGATAGAAATTGACATTAGACTCAGCTCGTAGACCCGATGAATCGAATTTTCTAGGCAAGATTTGAGATTTAGATAGATTGTAATGTGTGCCGTTTGAGGCAATCTCTGTAGAGTCAGGCATCAGGATAGGAAATTATGACGACACCTCCTCGTGACTTCGTTGGAACTGCTGTAGCGTCGGCACTTTTTGGGGTGACCCTGCTTTTGGGTTCTGCCGAAGCAAAAAATGTTGCCGCGATCGCCCCCCTCCGAGATATCAACCCCTCGCCAGATAGCTCTATCAAGACCCCGGAAGCAGCACAACCGCCGCACCACAAACTCAGTCACCTAAGTTTCCAAACCCATCTGCAGAGAAACCTTTAAGTCAATCTTCAGTCGTTTCTACTGGTGAATCTGAGGTGCCGATAGCGCTCTTAACGGGTGTCGTTTCAAGCGCCGTCGTACTGGTGGGTTCTATGGCTATCTTTGGTAATAAAAGTGACGACTTCATTATCCAAGAAAATATCTCAGACCAGGAAGAAGCACTGACCAAGGGCAAAGTCCTATCGCTCTAGCGAGAAATGCTACAGCATCTGGAGTTGCAAGAGCCGAATTTCACTCAAGGCCGTGATGGGGTGATAGATTCGCTTTCTCCGGCTTTTTGCAGAGGCAAATTAATCCACATCGCACCCATGACATCGCCCAGGGCAAAGACTTTCTCGGGATAGCGCGATCGATGTTCCCTCTGACGGTTGTGGCAACTCACACAGGCGGGCACCACGGCTCGATCGGGGTAAAATGCCGTGAAATAGGGCTGACGATCTACTGTGCGATAGGCCCGATAGGGCTGTCCGTTTTGGACAACCTGGGCAACGGCCCGTTGATCCAATTCGCCTTGGGGTAAACGTCCGTCGTCCAAGGGCCAGGGCGAAGTAAGGCCGTAGGTAAAATCGCCGTCTTCATTGGCAAAGTCGTTGGCGAGGTTGAAAAAATGACACGGTACCGGCAGGGCATTGCGACGTTCCCAGTCGGTTTCTACCGCAACATCAAGCACGCCGCCGGGCTGGCGATCGCCCTCCCAGACCTGGGCTCGCTCAACCACATACTTCGCGTAGGCCGTGCGATCGGCAGCTAGCACTCGGTGGATCTGATCCGCGATGACCTCCGGAGCAGACCCCGTGAGGGTCTGGGGTGGGGTGGACGGCTGACGACAGGCGACAAGCAAGATCAAGCTGGCCGATAGGATGGGCCAGCAGACTCGGCGACTTGTCAAGGTTTTGACGATCCAGGTTTTGACTCGTCTCACGATGGCTTGTCTCACAGTCGTTCTTTCTCCCGGCAACGAGCGATATAGAGTTGGGCGACCGGGTCTCCGGGCAGCAGCGCGAGGTAAGCTTCAAATTCTTCCTGGGCCGCTTCGTAGTCCTCGCGCTGGAAACAGGCGATCGCAACCTCCCAATGGGGCTGCATCAATTGTTTTTGGTCGCGAATTTCCTGGGGGTCTGCATCAAAGACTTCGTACACCGAGATCCGTTCAACCTTTCCCCTGACTTGAACCCGGTCTACCCAGCGCAAATCGTACTGCTCCGGCTGCCGAAGCCGCCGCTGCGTAAACTCGCTGATTAATAAGGGGACTTTGTAAAGCTTGGTTAATTCTTCCAGACGAGCCGCAACATTGACCACATCACCAATGACTGTGCTATCGATGCGGCTTTGTCCCCCCACGGTTCCGAGCATCAGCTCGCCGGTGTTGATACCCAGGCCAATTTCTAGGGGAGGCTGGTTGGCTTCTCGGCGATCTTGGTTGTAGATGACGAGATGCTGGAGCATGGCGATCGCCGCCTGAACCGCATCATCGGGGCCTCTTGCAAACAGCGCCATGATTCCATCACCGATGTACTTATCAATGAACCCATGATTTTCGGCAATGGCAGGCTCCATATAGGAGAAATAGCGATTGATAAACCGAAAATTCTCCTGGGGCGTCATTTGCTCGCTCAGGGGGGTGAAATTGCGAATATCCGAAAACAGAATCGACATCTCCTGGAGCACCTGATCGCCCATGCTCACATCCAGAATGCTCTCTTTCTTGAGCAGCCGCAAAAACTGCTGGGGCACAAACCGGCTATAGGCCAGATTCAGATTGGAAAGATGCAAATGGGTTCGCATCCGTGCCAGCAATTCCTGTTTCTGAATGGGCTTGGTCAGGTAGTCATTGGCCCCCTCCTGAAAGCCCTGGACAATGTCCGCCAATTGGGACTTGGCGGTCAGCATCAAAATGGGTAATGCCGTTGCCGGAAATCGCTCTCGCAACTGCTGACAGACCTCATAGCCGGTCATATTCGGCATCATCACATCGAGCAGCACCAGATCCGGTTGGAAGCCTTGTTCAATTTTGGCGAGGGCGTCCATCCCGCTCGTGGTCTGAAAAATCGCATAATTTTCCGGGCTGAGTTGATTCATCAACACCTGTAGGTTCACCGGTTCATCATCGACAATCAAAATTTTGAAGCGACGGTGGTTGGCTTCGGCGAGGGTTGCGGCCTCTGACACGGCCAGAAGATTCGAAGGATTGGAGGAAACGTCGCCGGTGTCAGCGGCTGGTGTGGTTGCTGGGCCGACGAAAGAGGTTGTCGTTGAGGGGGGGGCGATCGGCCTCGCCAAGCTCCGAGGAATTGCCCCAAATCCTGCACCTAGCTCAAACAGGGGTGTGGGCTCATGCTCCGGCTCTCGGCTGGCATCGTAAATCGGCATCGTAAAGCGAAATGTGGAGCCTCCCCCCACTCGAGATTTCACCGAAATATTGCCGCCGTGTCGTTCGATCAATTGTTTTGCCACCGTCAGCCCCAAACCGCTGCCGCCATATTGGCGGGCCATCGAGCCATCAGCTTGCTCAAAGGACTCAAAAATTCGCTGCTGATGAGCCATCGGAATGCCAATGCCCGTATCCGCCACCCAAATCGCAACGAAGTCCGTTTCCCCCGCCTCGAGCTGGGCCGTGATGCGGACTTCACCTGCAGGAGTGAATTTAATGGCGTTGCCTACCAGGTTGTAGAGAATCTGCTGGAGCCGATTGACATCGACCCACAACAGCGGCAAGTCCGCCGGAACCGCATTGACCAAGGCGACATTTTTTTTCCCGATGGTGACTTCACTCATGGTCAGAATCAGCGCCACAATGCTGTGCAGCTGAACCCGACTCCGCTGCAACCGTATACGGCTGGCCCCGCCCGGTTGGGCGGCATCCCGCTGTAGCTGGGAATAGTCCAAAATGTCGTTGACCAAATTGGCTAGACGCCTGCCGCTGTGGGCGATCATGGCCAGGTTCTCGCGCTGAACCCCAGAGAGTTCTCCCGCATCCCCATCGAGCATCGAGTCTGCTAAGCCAACAATGCCATGGAGTGGTGTTCGCAACTCATGGGAGGTGTTGGCTAAAAAGCGGTCTTTGACTTGGCTGAGGCGAATTAATTCTTGATTGGCTTGGGCAATTTCTTGGGTGCGCTGTTGAACCTTTTCCTCAAGTTGGGCATTGAAGCTGCGGAGCCGATGGGCATAGGATTCCACTGTGGCCATCACCTGGTTATAACGCTGGGCAATTTTGCCGACTTCGGTGTAGGGCGCACTGGGCACTCGCAGGCTGTAGTCCTGGGTTGCGGCTTGGGCATCCATCACCTGAAAAGGTCGTAGAGTTCGGTTTTGGCACCATGTTCTGACACATTCAGCCCGAGTTCTTCTTCCTCCGGGGTGACGCGCAGGGGGGAGATACGATCGATCAGGCGAAACAGCAGATAGCTCAGACCAAAGGCCCAGACAAACGCCACCCCTACGCCCAGCAGCTGCACGGCGACTTGATGATGGCGCGAAAGCCCGGTGCCAATTTTGTCTAAATCACCAAACAGCGCTACCGCGACGGTACCCCAGACACCGCAAAAACGTGGACGGCCACGGCATCAACGCCGTCGTCAATGTGGAAATAATTCATCAGGTCGGTGGCGAGGATCATGACCAGGCCTGCGATCGCCCCAATCAGCACCGCATGCTGGGTAGACACGGCATTGCAGCCCGCCGTGATCGCCACCAGCCCCGCCAGGGAACCATTGATCGTCGTCTCGACCTCGGGCAGCTTGCGACGGTACCAACCCAAGGCCATCGCAGACAGCAATCCTGCGGTGCCTGCCATGATCGTTTGGACAATGATGCGTGGAATTTGATCATCAAAGGCCAGGGTGCTGCCGCCGTTGAACCCGAGCCAGCCTAGCCACAGCAGCATGGCACCCAGAACTGAGAAGGGTAAATTTGAGTGGTGGATGGTGGCAAAGCTCCCGTCTCGGGCATAGCGACCTGCGCGCGGGCCGACGACCAAGATGGCGGCCAGGGAGACCCAGCCACCGACGCTATGAACCACGGTGGAACCGGCGAAATCGACGAATCCGAGCGATCGCAGCCAGCCTCCCAATTCCCCGGTTTCAAGCCCATTCCAGGCCCAGTGGCCAAACACCGGATAAATCAAGCCGGAAATTACGCAGCAAACCACTAAATAGAGCTTGTAGCGCATGCGCTCGGCCACGGCTCCGGAGATGATCGTAGTGGCCGTACCGCAAAACATCGCTTGAAACAGAAAAAATGCCGCCAGTTTGGCAGAATTCGTTAGCTCTGGCATCAGGATGCCGTGGCCGACCCAGCCCCAGAGGGTCTGGCCAAACATCAAGCTGTAGCTAAATAGCCAAAACACCATGACGGAAATCGCAAAATCCGTCAGGTTTTTAATCGCAACATTGATATTGTTTTTAGAGTGAGTCAGACCCGACTCTAGGCACATAAAACCGGGCTGCATTAAAAAAACCAGTCCAGCACAGCCGACTAGCCAAGCAACGTCCAGGTTTAATTCCATTGACAATGTCCCGCTGAGCATTCCCTGAGTTTGATTCGAGCGAACAGATACATGCTTGATGAGCGCGATGTGCAAACTCGATTCAGAGCATTCTAATGCATTCCCCTCAGCGGATTATGGATGAGACGTCTGGCATAAATCAATACCCGCATCCGATTCAGGATGGCTCGATCGCATTGGGATGGAAATAATTGTAGATTTGTTGGGCCAGCTTCGGGCCAACGCCGGGGACTTCCTGGAGTTGCTCGGGGGACGCAATGCGGATGTAGTCGATGGAGCGAAAGTGGCCTAGGAGCTCTTTTTGGCGTTGAAGACCGAGGCCGGTGATATCGTCGAGACGCGATCGCCGCAAGCTCTCGCTTCGCTGTTGCCGATGAAACCCCACGGCAAATCGATGGGCTTCATCGCGCAGTCGTCGCAGCAACTGAACACCAGGCTGGTCGGGGTCAGTTTTGAGCGATTCAGATTCCCCTGGCAGAAAAATCTCCTCTTGTTTCTTAGCCAAACTCACCACATGCAGATCCTCCAGCAAATTCATCTCCTGGAGCACTGCCACCACCGCCGAAAGTTGGCCCTTGCCGCCGTCGATCAGAATCAAATCCGGCCAGTCCGCCAGATCGCCGGGGCTGAGCATACTGGAGGCGCGGGTTTCGCTAGTGCTGAGAATTGCACCCTGGGCCTTGGCGGCGGCATGGCGACGGAAGCGACGACCGATCACCTCGGCCATGCTGGCAAAGTCATCGGAATGACCAATTTTAATCTCGGGGTTGCGGATTTTGTAGCGGCGATAGTGCTGCTTGGCAGGCATCCCGTCCATGAAGACCACCTGGGAGGCCACGGCGTTGGAGCCTTGGATGTGGGAGATGTCGTAGCCTTCAATCCGGCGGGGTTGCTCGGGCAAGTCGAGGATGTCCGCGAGGTCTTCTAGGGCCTGGAGATTGCGATCGGCACTGCGCTGGGTTCGCGCCAGTTCGTACTCAGCGTTGCGTTCGACCATGTCCACAAGGCCCGCTTTCCCCTGACGCTGGGGCAGAAAAATCGTCACCTTGCGCCCCCGATGCGCCTTGAGCGAGGCCTCGAGCAATTCGCCCTCGGGCAATTCGTGCTGTACCAGGATCTCCGAGGGAATTTCGACGGGGTCCGCGCTGGCGTAGTGGGCTTCGAGAACGCGTTGGAGAATTTCTCCGGGGGTACCCGATTGGGCATCGGCCAAAAAGGCCAGCCGACCCACGAGGCGTCCGGCCCGTACCTGAAATAATTGGATACAGGCGTGGTTTTCATCAGCGGCAAGGGCGATCGCATCTCGCGACACCGTGTCGTCGGGCAGGGCAACCTTTTGCTCGGCCCCGAGGCTTTCGAGGCCCCGAATGCGATCGCGCAAGGCTGCTGCCAGCTCAAAATTCAGCCGTTCGGCGGCTTTTTCCATCTGCTCGGTCAAATTTTTAACTAGCTCTGCCGTTTGCCCCTGAAAAATCATGGCGATTTTCTGAACGGTCTTGTGGTATTCGTCCGGCGCAATTTTCTGTTGGCAAACCCCTGGGCAGCGACCAATGTCGTAGTTGAGGCAGGGCCGATCCTTGTGGAGCGGTTTGGGCCGTTGCCGCAGAGGAAACGTCCGTTTGATCATGTTGAGCGTGCTGCGCAGGATGCCGGTATCCACGTAGGGGCCATAGTAGCGATCCTTGGCGTTGGTTTTGCGGCGTTTGCGGGTGATAAAAATGCGGGGATAGTCTTCAGACCAGGTGATACAGAGGTAGGGATATTTTTTGTCGTCCTTGAGCAGGGTGTTGAAGTGGGGCTGGTGCTGTTTGATTAAGTTGGCTTCGAGGGCCAGAGATTCGACTTCGGTGTCAGTGACGATGATTTCGATATCACAGACTTGGCGCACCATCAACTCAATTTTGGGGGCGAGCTGGCGGCCTTCACGAAAGTAGGAACGAACCCGCGATCGCAGTTTCTTCGATTTGCCGATGTAGAGGATGTTGTTGTCGCGATCGCGCATGAAATAACACCCCGGCACCGGTGGAATCTCCTTGAGGCGCTCCTCGAGGGCTTCGGGGCGCTGGAGTAGGGGGACGCGATCGTTGGCGAGGTGCACTGGGGCGGTTGTGGCGGTTGTGGCAGCGGGTGAGGCGGGCTGGGAGGAAGAGGCAACCACAGTTTTGATCGGGGGTAGAGTCTGCGCCAATGGGGCTCTCTCTATCATAGAGACATAGTCATAGAGATATAGAGAATAATAGAGAGTGAAGCCAGCCTTTCGTTAGCGGCAGAAAGCTTGGCTCATGGGTTCCAACGCCCAAGCCAGCAGACACGATACCCCTCGGTGTTCAGTTTTGGCCGGTGCGACCTTTGGACTGAGGCACTTTGGACTGAGGCACTTTGGACTGAGGAACAAGATGATTCTAGCGACGTTTCTGGATCCAAGCCGTGACTAAGGCTGTCCCGCCCACCAGTGCTAGGCCCCCGAGAGGACTCGTTTCGGGTACGGATGCAGGCGGAATGCGAGTTGCGACAAAACTGCCCTTAGCTCCGATCGCTCGATCGAAGTAAGAAAACGTCGCAGTGTTAACATTCGCACTCAACGGTGCGAGGAGGATGGAATTGGGAAATTGGGCCGTACTGCGCGGATTGGGGTAGATGATTTCTCCAGTATTGAGATCGAAGGTTGCAGGGACGGTTGGAGTCGCCTTGGCAAAAAGTCTGTGCCGTTGCCCCATCGAAGGTCAGTCAACAAAACCTGGCCGGGTTCAAGGCCGTAGGTCGCGACGGGATCGATGGCGTCGTCATAGCTGAAACTGCCAAACAATCTGTCTCCAGGCTTGAGACTCCCAACCTGATCGGTCGGCTGGCCCTGTACTGTGAGCTCGGACAGTTGGCCGCTGAGATCGTAGCGGATGGTGGCCGCAGTGGCGGGGAGGGCGATCGCGCCCCAGGCAAAAGCAAACAGTCCGCACTGAAACAGTCCGAAATGAAATAATCCGAAATGAAATAGTCCGAACGGCCTGGGTGCCTGTTTTATCCGACGAACAAGTTCGTTGGGTGCCATGGTTTGTCTTCCTCCGGATATCGATGCTGTGGATTAACCGTGCTTGCATCATATCGGACTCAAACTGGAGGGAAATATGCTTTATGGCAACATTACAGGCGGTTTTGCCAACGCTGATGTGAACACGGGTTTACGTAGGATTTTACCTAGGGCGTTTTGGCCCAGCGGAGATTGCCCATGCAACTTCTCATTGACCTCCTGAACTGGCTAAAAGCTCGTTTACGACGGCCCATAAGCTCTAACAGAAAGGCTTTCAGGCTTGTGGCCTGTTTTGCAAGAGTCGAGGCAATAGGCCATAGAAGAGTCCTAGCAAGAATCTTGCTGGATGTTGGGGGTAAGTCGTAGAAATACGCAAAAGTCCTGAAAACCAATAGTTTTCTATGTAAAATTCCTTGCGAGAAACTATTTTGGTATAGCAATCCGGCGCAAGCTGTTGGAAGGGAGAGATGAAACGCTAGACACGCTGGAAACGGAGGGGCAGATGCTCCAGCGGGTGATGCCAATGGAAATCCGCTGTCCAGACCCCGCACCCTGTTGATTGACAGTGAGCAACTGGAGTCTGGCGAGGCGTTGGATGCCAAGTTTCGAGAGATGGCCGCTGAGGAGATTGAGCGATTCCGCCGGGAAATCGTCCAGCGCAGCGGTGACCAGGCTGCAGGGCAAAACCTCACGGATCAAGACCTCCTGCGGGAGGTGATGAATATGGTGGGTAAGGAAGGCAAGCTGGGAGGCTCAATTCTCTGTGTGGTGTCGATGCTGACAGAGGGCTGGGATGCCAATACCGTGACCCATGTTTTGGTCGTGCGAGCGTTTGGGACGCAGTTGCTGCGCGAGGCTGAATTTGATTGTGGAGATCAAGGGCTATCGTAGGGAGGATGCCAAGGAGAAGGCGAGTACAATGCGCAACTACTGGGTGCCTGGGGTGAATAACTTGGGGAGTTTTGGGCATTTGCAGCGTTTACGGAGGTGTATGAAATTGAGGCGGATTTTACCAAGCTGGTTGAGGCACAATTTGAGGCAGTGATTGCCGCAGCGGCGGCGCAGGAGGAATAACCGATGCTAAAAAGCTATGAAGCAATCTATGAGAATAGCCAGGTCAAATGGTTGACTGAGCAGCCTTCTGTTCGGTCGGCTCGTTTAATCGTGACGGTTTTAGAAGAAATAGGCTCTACGGAAGAGACAATTATGCCCGTGGTTAAGCGTCGCACTTTCCCAACTCAATTGGCAGGTAAGGTGGAGATTCTCGGGGATATTGTCAGCCCAATCGTGGATGAGGAGGATTGGGAATGTCTGAAATAATTGTTCTTGACACCCATATTTGGCTTTGGCTAATTAATGCCAATCTGGATCGGTTTCCAGCTCATTGGTATGAGCAAATAGAGTCTGCAAGTCGGGTCGCAATTTCCCCTATCTCTTGCTATGAAATTGCTTTAGCCCATGAGAAAGGACGAATTCGGCCACCGACTATAGCTCAGGAGTGGTTTGATTCTGCATTGGAGTCTGGAGGTTTATGGTTTATGATATAGCGGTTTTCAGAATTAAGGGATACAGTTATTAGTCTGGATAACCCAACAGAATAGCAATGAAATCCTACTCCCTTGACTTGCGCCAAAAAGTGATTGAGACCTACGAAAATGAGCCAATTTCCCAGCGGCAGCTCGCCAAACGGTTTCGGGTTGCTCCAAG
>JAAUOP010000032.1 GCA_012034805.1 Synechococcales cyanobacterium CRU_2_2
AGCCGCCCAGTGCCATGTAGGCGCAGGGGAACAGCAGTAGACCCGACCAGCCCACGAAAACGAAGCGATCGCGCTTGAGCCAGTCATCGATGGCATCGAAGATGCCTCGCTGCTCGCCCACGCGCCCCATTGCAATAGTCATTGCTGAGCTCTCCGAGTGTGAATCAATATAATGAATAAGGGCAACCCATCAAGCTCCGAACGCATGACGCGTCGGAGATGAGGAAGAATTCACGATTCTTTACCTTATAAGGCTGATTATACGTGAATTCATTTGAATTATTAAAAAATCTTAATACGTCGTTAAGAATCTCGAGTCTCTGCAGATCTGTCTTGTGGCTCGAGCTGGAGCCCCGAAATCGCCCGGAAAGCGCCCAGAACGCATCACAATCCTCCATGAGTTGCTATGCTCATCGGTTGGGAACCCCAAAATATGAGCCCCAGGCATGATTAACCCATGAACATTATCGAAATTTCCCTCAAGTTCACCCCGATGCCCATGTCGGTGCAGCGCAAAGAAGCCGACGATGCCCAGACGGTCTATCAGCAAGTCTTAGACGCCATCAAAGCGGGTTCACCCAGTGTTCTGGAACTGACCTGCGAGCATCAGCCCGAAAAGAAACTCGCCCTCCTCACCAGCGAAATTGCTGCCGTGCAGACCTATGAAAAATCCGGCGCAACCTCTGGCGGGAAGCGGCCTGGATTTGCCTTTGGGATGGAGTAATGGCGGAAATGGCTGACCAGAGCGGTGTCCAGGTTCACGACTTGACCTTTTGCTGGGGTAATGGTCAAGCGGTCTTGGATGCCTGCACGCTGTCGGTGCCCCAGGGAGAGTTTTGGATGCTCCTGGGGACCAATGGCTGTGGCAAATCAACCTTGCTGCGCTTGGTCGCTGGCTTGCTCAAGCCGAGTTCTGGAGCGGTTGAGACCTCTGGGCCGGTGGGGTTTGTTTTTCAAAACCCGGATCATCAGCTCGTGATGCCGACGGTTGGCGCAGACGTGGCGTTTGGCTTGGTTGAAGAAGCCCTGACTCCGGCCCAGGTGCGATCGCGCGTTGATGAAGCCCTTGACGCTGTGAGTCTCAATCACCTCAAGCGCCGACCGATCTACGCCCTGAGCGGTGGGCAAAAACAGCGGGTGGCGATCGCCGGGGCGATCGCCCGTCACTGCGAAGTGTTGCTGCTCGATGAGCCCACCGCTCTGCTGGATCCAGACAGTCAGCAGGAGCTGGTACAGCGTGTTCAACAACTGGTCAAAGCCCGTGGCCTGACTGCCCTGTGGGTGACCCATCGATTCAATGAATTGGACTATTGCGATGGAGCATTTTTGCTTGAAAAAGGCCGTGTCGTCGCCCGAGGGGATCCAGCTCCGTTGCAAGCTAGGCTGATGGCCCAACAGCCGGGATAGCGCTAGACTGCTGATACGGATTTCCAGGCACTGATCTCGAGCTTGACCGTGACTCCCTAACGTTTTCTCCCCCTGCTTCTCTATGCCATGATTACCCCCTCTAAGCCCGCCGTGATGCTCGTCGATGGCTATAACGTCATTGGTGCCCATCCCAAATTTAAGGCGATGCGGGACCACGAGGGACTGGAGGAAGCTCGGCGGGCCTTGATCGAGTTGCTGGCCAACTACAGCGCCTACCAAAATTATGAGACGGACATTATTTTCGATGCCCAGCATCAAGACCGGCAGGGCAGCCGTCAAACCATTACCCAGCACCTTGCGATCGCCTACACCCATTTCAATCAAACCGCCGATAGCCATATTGAGCGGGCCTGTGCGTTATTTTTCGAGAAGATATCCGGCGCTTCGAGAAACGCATGATCGTGGCGACCTCAGACCGGGCTCAGTGGATGACGGCGGTGGGGTATGGGGCCGAATGGATGTCTTCGCCGATGCTGATTCAAGCCGCCCTGGCTTCGGGAAAATTGCTCCAGAACCATCGTTCAGCAAGGCGGCCCAAAGCACGCTTTTTGTCCAGCGGGTTGGATGATACGGTGCGATCGCAGCTGGCCCAGTTGCGTCAAGATTTGCTGAATCGGGGGTCTTGAGGGTCGAACGTGAATTGGGTCTGATTTTTGATGGAATATTTCCGCAAAGGGCTTGCCGAATTGAACGATTGCCCTTAGATTGGATAAGGCTTAGACAAGCTAAGCGCTTAATCCTCAGTAGCTCAGTGGTAGAGCGGTCGACTGTTAATCGATTGGTCGCAGGTTCGAATCCTGCTGGGGAGTTGTCATGAAATCCGCGCCTAATGTCGGATCTGTGGTGCGTCCCAAGACGTTTGAGGGTCGGGGATACCGAACTCTACCCAATCTAGCGCCCTGCCCCAGGCCCACCAGGGGTCTAGATCGCCGGAGGAGGACTGGGTCTTGTGGCTGCTTAGATAACCCACGTGGCCACCAAACGAGGTGAGTTGAAGGTCTAAACGCGGATTATTGCGGGCTGACTGTTCGAGATCCGGGATTATGCTGGGGTCAAACAGCGGATCGTCCACCGCATAGAAAATTAGGCAGCGTGTTTGTAGCGCATCCAAAAATTGAAAGGGACTGCTGGCGGCGTAATAGCTCTCGACGGTGTCGAAGCCTAGCCCAGGAATGACCAACTCGCGATCGAAGGCCAAAATCGAATCCGCTCGGGCGATCGCCCTGGGTCAAACACACCCGGATGAGCGGCATCCAGCTTATGGGCCAGGACCTTGAGCGCTTGGGCAATCCGTTTTTCGATGTAGCGGCCTAGGGGGTGCCGCATTAGATAGTTGAGCGATCGCCAAGAATCTAAGCTCGGGCACACCACGACGCCCCCTGCCACATCGCCAGGGGCGAGCTCAATTTCTGCCAATAACGCCTGATTTTCTGATGCGTGTAGCCCCCAGAGCGCCAGCTGTCCCCCGAGTGAATAGCCCGCAAACCAAACGGGTGTGGGGCAATTTTCTTGGGCGATCGCCTGGGCCGCGATCCGCACAAAATCCTCTCCCTCATACAGTCCATCAGAGGTCAACGTTGCGGACAGATCCGCAGACTGGCCGTGGGCGCGCCAGTCAAACAAAACCACAGCATAGCCAGCATGATAGGCCTTGGCACCCAGCGCCCGGAGGGTGCCCTGGTCTGCCAGTTCCCCCGTAATGCCATAGGTCGCCACCCAGGTGCCCCGCGCCTGGGGCGGGCTCGCTATCCAGCCAAACAAAGGGACTTGGTTTGCTCCCCAAAAAATCCTAGGCCGATAGGTTGGCTCTGGCTGACTGAGCGTTTTGCGCCAGCGCTGACTGGTCACAAAATGGCTGTAAAGCGTCATCGCCAAACCGTTGCGCAAGGGCAAGGGCGGTTGATAGATCCAGGGAGAAGCAGGCATAGAAGAATTTCAATGGGCAGGTTAGGGGATCGCGAGAAACAGGGTAGGTGAGAACCGTTTTCCCAAAAGGCTATATTATTTATTAACATTTCGATTGAGACGACAGCGTCTTGGCGCTCAATATCCGGGAGATGTTCGAGCCCAAGTTTTCGGGATCCGGCTCTCGGGATCTAGCTCTCGAGAGCCAGCTCTCGGGGCCAGTCTCTTCGTTCTAGCGTGCCGGCGTTTTGAGTCGCGTTTGCAGATTTGAGGTACGAGCCTAGGCCTAGATTTTCAGGTTGAAACCCAAGTGCTTGAGCAGCTATCCCTCACCTCCTTTGTTCTTTGTTCGGAAGTCCCATGAAGCCTCGTATCCTAGTCATTGATGATGATCCCAACATCGCGGAGTTGCTGACCCTGAACCTAGAGATGGCAGGCTATGACGTCAGCCGAACCGATGATGGGCTCAAGGGTCAGGCGCTGGCGATGCAGCTGGTACCGGATCTGATCTTGCTGGATTTGATGCTGCCTCGGGTTGATGGGTTTACGGTTTGCCAACGGCTGCGGCGAGATAAGCGGACGTCTGATGTGCCGATCTTGATGCTGACGGCGCTGAGCCAAACGCAAGACAAGGTGGAGGGCTTCAATGCTGGAGCCGATGATTATCTCACCAAGCCCTTTGAGCTAGAAGAGATGCTGGCGAGGGTGCGTGCCTTGCTACGGCGCACCGATCGCATCCCCCAAGCGGCCAAACACAGCGAAATTTTGAACTATGGCCCGCTCACGCTGATTCCAGAGCGGTTTGAGGCGATCTGGTTTGAACGAACGGTTAAGCTAACCCACCTGGAGTTTGACCTGCTTCATTGTCTGCTACAACGCCATGGCCAAACAGTTTCCCCAAAAGAAATTCTCAAGGAAGTCTGGGGCTATGACCCCAATGATGACATCGAGACGATTCGGGTTCATGTGCGCCACCTGCGCACCAAGCTCGAGCCGGATCCGCGTCATCCCAAATATATTAAGACGGTGTATGGTGCAGGTTATTGTTTGGAGCTGCCTTCGGAAGAGCGGGCCAATGCTGACGAAGCTGAAGAAATTAGCGTGATTCCCTAGACACTAGCGGGCGAGTCCTGCGAGGTTGAGCAAAAGCACTTCCCAGGTGAGTAGAGGCTGAACGTAGTGCAAGAGCTGATGTTTGGCCGACTCTAGATGTTGAATGTGCTGGCGGGTTTCGGGGTGGCTGGGTCTCCAGAGCTGATGCTGAAGATAGTTGAGTAGCCAAAGCTGCTGGGTGGCGCTGAGGGCTTTGGTAATTTGGGCGGCGAGGGTGAGGGATTGTTGGGCGGTTTGGGGGAGCGATCGCGTTGCCGCCAGAATCTCATCTGGGATGTCCTGGAGGGCTTGCCAAAGAGCGATCGCCTCGCCTGGGCTCCCCTGGGCTAGATCGACTAAGGCTTGATTTTGCAGAATTTTGCCCTGGCCTGCCGTTTGCAACACGCGGGCCAGATCAACGGGCTGAAGCGGCACAAACGGAATACGCTGACAGCGGGAGACCAGCGTGGGCAAAATCGCATCCGGCCCCGGTGCACTCAAGATCAGCGTGGCGTTACCCGGCTCCTCAAGGGTTTTGAGCAGGGCATTGGCTGCCGCCTCTGCCATGGTTTCCGCCTGTTCGATCACGACCAAACTGCGGCGGGCTTCGAGGGGCTGCCGTGCGACAAAACGTGCCACATCGCGAATTTGCTCAAGCCGAATTTGGGGGGGCGTTTTGCGCTTGAGGTCTGCCGCCTCGGCTTCGTGGGCGGTAAGGCGTTTGCCTTGGTGGAGATAGGTGGGCTCGACCCAGAGCAAATCTGGATGGTTGCCCCGATCGAGCTGGTGGTGGAGGCGATCGCGCGCTTCTCCTACCAGGTCAGCTTCTTCGGCAAACAGGTATTTGGCAAAACAGCGGGCGGCCAAACTCTGGCCAACACCCGGAGCCCCCATGAATCCATAGGCCGGGGCCACACGCTGCTGACGGACGGCCTGGGTGAGTAGCAGGACGGCTTTTGCTTGGCCGATGAGGGGCGCAAATTCTGGCGGGGATTCCATCTTGTTCCTCGACTGGGATTTTAAGTTGGATTCGGGTGGGGGCTGTTGGGGGGGAGCCCGAGGCGATCGCAGATCATCTGCTGCACCCGTCTGGCGACCTCAGCTTCGCTACCGCTGGCGTCTACCCGCACAATGCGCTCAGGGTATTGCCCCGCCAGCCACTCGAACCCCTGGTGAACCCGATGGTGAAAGTCTAGACCCAGCCGTTCCATGCGATCCTGCGGCGCTGAGCGCAGCCCATCGGCTTGGCCGCGCGTCGCCAGACGGCTGCGGCTCACCTCCACCGGCAAGTCAAGCCACAAGGTTAGATCGCTCACTAGCCCAACCGTAGCAATGCTGTTAAGCTGCTGGATGAGGCTTTGGTCTAGCCCTCGGCCAAACCCTTGATAGGCGACTGTGGAGTCGATGTGGCGATCGCACAGGATCCAACACCCCTGAGCTAGCTTTGGTTTTAAGATGTGTTGCACATGCTGGGCGCGATCTGCCGCGTAAAGCAGCAGCTCGGCGGTGGGCTCCACCCCTTCGTCACCCTCGGGCGGAGTGAGTAGAATTCTACGCAGTGTTCTCCCAAGAGCCGTGGCCCCCGGCTCTTGGGTCAGGATAATTTGAGACGAATCCGGAGCCTGGGGGAACCTTTGAGCCCGGAGCCAGTCATAGCAGTGGCGAAGTTGTGTCGTTTTGCCGCAACCATCTGCACCTTCAAAGACAATCAACCTACCCGTCCGCTTGTCTTGCTCAGCCTGCTTGTCTTGACCCGTCATGGTGTCCTACCCAGATTGGGTCGCCATATTAGCCTAGATTCGATCGCCATATTCTTTGTAAGATTGACTTCCGTAGGGTTGATTGCCGTAAGGTTGATTGCCATCGGATGGGTTTCTGTAAGATTGGTTTTTGCCAGATTGATTTTTGCCAGATTGATTTTTGCCAGATTGATTTTTGCCAGATTGAACAGTAGAAGAGCAACAGGTATTCTTTCATGGCTCGCTACCCTCTCCATGCCACTGCCATTCCAGCAGATGACCTTCACCAGCGTTTGCTCAAAATTTTTGAATCCTGTCAGTTGGATATCATCCACGATACCGGCGACTATGTCATGGCCCGAGAAGCCCCCAATGGCAAGCCCTTTGCCCAATTGGTGACGGTAGAAGGCCTAATCGACAAGACCGGGGCTACGCGGGACAGCATTGCCATTGAAGTCGTGGTAAAAAACGAGGAATTGCCAATCCACAACGACAACCACTGTAGCCGCATGCGCGACACGGTGCGGGGTGCCCTGGAAGAAAGCGGCACTTGGACAATTATCGCAGATGTAAAGTCGTGAGACCGACTCGCCCCCAGTCCTACTGGGGGCTCGACTCGTCAACCATGTTGGGGCTGATTAAGGTAATGTCAAACTCGTCGGGGGGGATGGTGGCGATCGCATCCCGCTGCAAGCAATAATAAATGGCTCTCACTCGAGGTCCAAAGACAATCTCATCCTCGTTTCTGAGGTTATGGGCCTGGGTTTTATCGCCGTTGACCAAGATGCCGTTGGCGCTGGGCTTACCTTTAAGATTGCCATCGATAATCCGGTAATAGCAGTTGCCGGTCTCATTCGGGAGCTGAACAATTGTGGCGTGGCGACGGGAGACAAATTGCGAAATGAGGCGAACATCACATTGGGGGTCACGGCCAATGGTGTACATCGAGCGATCCAAAACAAACTCTCGACGACCTTTATCATCTTCAATAATCAGAAGATGTCCATAGTGCGGCTCTACAGGCATCGAATCATCCTAAGACAAAAAATAAAACAAACCACAGAACAAAAGAATCTATCGACTGAAAGCGCTATTTACTCAAGGCACTATCTGCTAAGGGCACTATCTGCTAGGGGCACTATCTGCTCAAAGCATCATCTAAACTGGGGCCAAACCCGGTTCTAACATTCCCCAAACCCACAACAGTGTAGCAATGATCAGACTCGCGCGGCTGGGGGCACAGACCATCGCAGCAGCAGCGAATTACTGACAACCATGACGGAACTGAAGGCCATCAGTGCCCCAGCGAGGGCAGGACTCAAGGCAAGGCCAGAAACCGGCAGCAAAACCCCTGCTGCGAGTGGAATCGTAATCAGGTTGTAGGCAAAGGCCCAACCGAGGTTTTGCCGAATTTTACCCAGGGTCGCTGTGCCCAGATCCAGGGCTGTAAGGACGTCACTGAGGCGATCGCCCATGAGCACCACCTGAGCCGTCTCGATCGCCACTTCGGTGCCCGATCGCAGCGCAATGCCGATGTCTGCCTGGGCAAGCGCCGGGGCGTCGTTGATACCATCTCCGACCATGGCCACCTGGTGTCCCTCGGCTTGAAATTTGGCGATAGCGGCGGCTTTAGCTTCGGGACGAACTTCGGCCCAAACGTAGTCGATAGGGAGCTGGAGCTGCTGGGCGATGTGCTGGGCTGCCGCTGGGCGATCGCCTGTGAGCACTTGTACGGTGATGCCACGCGATCGCAAGCCCGCTACCGTCGCCGCTGCATCTGGCCTCAGGGTGTCGGTCAGGGCAATCAGGCCGAGTAGCAAGCTGCCTTGGGCGACATAGACAACCGTTTTTCCCTCGGCGGCCAGATGCTCTGCTTGGGTCTCTGCTGCGAAGGAAATCTCGACGCCTTGGTCTTGGATCCAAGCGCGATTGCCCAGGCTGGCCAGCTGACCTGCCACTTGGGCTCTGATTCCGAGTCCTGGACAGGTGAGACTGGTTTCGGTGGGGAGCAGGGTCAGCTGAGCATTCTGGGCGGCTTGCTGGATGGCAAGACCCAGGGGATGGCGGGTTCCGGCCTCTAGGCTGGCCGCCAATCGCAGCAATTCAAGGGTTGCTGGGGATACGCTTGGGGGGACTGAAGTCGAGGCTAGTTCTGGTGCCGACTCAAAGCCCGAACTCAAGGCCGATGGGAACACAACGGTGTCGCTCACTTGGGGTATGCCCGTCGTCAGGGTTCCGGTTTTATCGAGGACAATGGTGTCAATGCGGTGCATTTGCTCGAGAACATCGCCGCCGCGAATCAGCAGCCCCCGTTCTGCCCCCAGTCCTGAACCGACGAGCATGGCCGTAGGCGTGGCGAGGCCCAGGGAACAAGGACAGGCAACGACGAGGACGGCGATCGCCAATTTCAAACTCAACAGCAGCGGCGTTGTTCCCACCGCTGTCACCGGGTTTATTTCGCCCTGGCCCATCGCGCCCTGGCCCATCGCGCCCTGGCCCATCGCGCCTAGATGCCCACCATGGTGCATTCCGGTCATCCACAGATCTGCGTGGGTCAAAACATCTGGCCAAATTTTTGTCCCAAACCCATACCAAAACACAAACGTCAGCACTGCCACCGTCATGACGCCATAGGTGAAATAACCCGCCACCTGATCCACAAGCCTCTGAATCGGAGCCTTACGAGCCTGGGCCGTTTCGACCAGCTCGATCAAGCGAGCAAGGGTGGTTGCCGCGCCGGTCTGGGTCACGGTCATCACCAGCGGCCCCGAAAGATTGAGGCTGCCAGCGCTGACCGCCGTGCCCATTTCCTTGCGTACGGGCTCAAACTCTCCGGTCAGCATGGATTCATCCACCGTGCTTTGCCCCGCAACGACTTGGCCATCAGCGGGAATTCGTTCGCTGGGCAAAACGCGCAACTGTTCACCCACGCGGAGCCGCTCTGCCGGAATTTTGATTACCGGGGCATTGAGCCGCGTGGGGCCATCGGTGTCGGCGGGCAAATTCAGCAAAACGTTGGCTTGATCGGGTTGGAGGGCAAGCAGCGATCGCAAGGCTTGACTCGCCTGGTGCCGAGCCTGGGACTCCAATGTCCGACCCAGCAAAATAAACCCCAGCAGCATCACTGGCTCATCAAAAAAACACTCCCAACCCAGGGTTGGCACCAGCAGCGCGACTAAACTCGCGCCATAGGCACTCAGCGCCCCCAGCCCCACGAGGGTGTTCATGTTAGGCGCACCGTAGCGCAGCCCCTGGGCTCCGGTGATCAAAATATCGCGACACATCATCAACGTGATTGTCGCGAGGCCCCAGTGGAGCCCAATGGGTTCCAGCCAGGGGAAGTCGAGCCCGAGTAGCGGTGCTAGGTGACCTAAGCTGGACAGCAAAATCAGCACTGCGGCCAAGGCCAACTGGCTCAAGGGCGATCTGAGGGAACGGGTGGGGGTGGCAATGGGCTGGTGAACGGTATCGCGGTGCTGGGCCGGAAAGCCCACTTCGGTCAAACTGCTGGCGAGGCGATCGCCATCGGTTTGCTCGGGCCAGTATTCCACCGTTGCCACCGTTGTCACCAAATTGACCGTGGCGGACTGCACACCAGGCTGCTTTAGCAGTCGCTTCTCCACGGCGCTGACACATCCTGCACATTTCATTCCCGATACCTCTAGGGCCAGGGGCAAGGGCGCGCCAGAGGTCGCGCTTGAGACCGTGTTAGAGGTCGCGCTAGAGGTCACGCTAGAGGTTACGCTTGAGGTCATACCGGAGGTCACGCGTTGGGTGGACTGTTGGAAAGAAAGATTTCGAGATGGGGTAGGCCGAATTGGCGATATGGCGACATGGCGATATTTTGGCGATATCGATTTGATTTTCGCCCCCAGTTTCTATTTTGGGGCATTTGGCTGGAATTTTCTCAATCCCCAGATTTCCTCAAAGCCTCAAATTTTCTCAAAGCCTGCTTTTTACCGAACCCTAACTTCTCACTGAACGTCTTAACCATGAGTGCCAAATCCCCCAGTGCCAAATCCCCCAGTGCCAAATCCCCCAGTGCCAAATCCCCTGCCGAAGATAACCAAGCCCATCCGCTCTGGCACAAAGACCGAGCCACGCTGAATCAGGTGATGCAGGGAGAGCCCACGGATTTTCATCTGGCCGAACTGGCGCGTTTGAAGATTCGCTATGCGACTTTTCCGGGGGCCAAGGATATTAAAACTGATGTCGAGAAAGTGCTGGCTCAGTGGGGCTTGACTGAAGAAAGCTTGTTTGAAAAAACGCGGGCGATTCATGCGACGGGTAAGGTCTATCGAGGGGGGGATAGCGATCGCGAAGATTGGAGTTAGCAGGAAACCTCGATCCCCTAGAGGCCCATCGCTACACCACGCCGGTGGCCCTGCAAGTCCAAGGGAAGGTTAAGATGGAAGCAAATCAGTACAAACTCAAGAGCTGGGCGAGATCATGCCAAGAACACAGCGGAACGATAATTTCATCGACAAGTCCTTTACTGTCATGGCAGACATGATCCTCAAGGTTCTGCCGACCTCCAAGCGGGCCAAGGAAGCCTTCGCCTACTACCGTGACGGAATGTCCGCCCAGGCCGATGGCGAATATGCTGAAGCCCTTGAAAACTATGAGGAAGCCCTAACCCTCGAAGAAGACCCCTACGATCGCAGCTACATCCTCTACAACGTAGCGCTGGTTCACACCAGCAACGGTGACCACGACCGGGCGATCGAAAACTATCTCACCGCCGTAGACCTCAATCCCAAGTTGCCTCAAGCCTTGAATAACATCGCTGTGATCTATCACTACCAAGGAGAGCGCGCCAAGGAAGCGGGCCAGGGCGAAGACGCGGAACGTCTTTTTACTCAAGCCGCTGAATATTGGGTCAAGGCCTTGCGTTTAGCTCCCAACAATTACATTGAGGCTCAAAACTGGCTCAAAACCACAGGACGTGCCAACATTGACGCGTTTTTCTAGGCAATTAATCCGGGGATAATCCGAGAGAAATAAAGTTAGTTCGAGGGAGATCCATTTCAGAGCATTCACTTCGGAGCGTTCGTTTCAAAGCATTCATCTAAGGAAAACCAAGGCTATGCTGGATAAAGACCAAGTTCACCGAGTTGCTCACCTTGCCCGACTGGAATTGCAGCCCCAGGAAGAAGTGCAGTTTGCCAGACAGCTTAGCAGTATCATCGATTACTTTGAGCAGTTGAGTGAGCTAGACACTAACAATGTGGTGCCCACGACTCGAGCGATCGAAGTCAGCAATGTTACCCGTGTTGATAGCTTGCAGCCTGCCCTCAATCGCGAACAGCTCTTAGAGTGCGCCCCCGATCGCGAAGGCGATTTTTTCGAGTTCCTAAAATTCTAGGCGAAAGCTAGTGCTGATATGACAGATTGGCTTGAACACAGCGTCCAAGTTGAAGTCCCCGTTCCCGTTGATGCTGTTTGGGAGCTGTGGTCAAATCTAGAGCAAATGCCCCAGTGGATGACCTGGATCGACTCCGTCGTGATTTCGCCCGACAACCCAGAAATTTCCTGTTGGCGGCTGAGTGCAGGAACGTTTAACTTCAGCTGGAATTCGCGCATTCTGAAATTAGTCCCCAATCAAATTATTCAGTGGGAATCAATCGATGGGTTGCCCAACCGTGGCGCAATTCGATTTTACGATCGCAAACAATCCAGTATTGTCAAACTGACGGTTGCCTATGCCATCCCAGGTGTGCTGGGTCAGCTTATGGATAATCTGTTTTTGGGAGGCCTTGTCAAGCGTAATCTCCAATCAGATTTAAATCGTTTTCGAGACTATGCCATTAGGATTAAACCCAATTTATAAAAATCTGATAAAGGCAATTGGTCTTTGGGGGGAGAAGCTGCTAACCTGTCCCTAAAATTGTCTCTAGCATTCGTTTTTGAGTAACGGTTTTTGGCTTGTTTTGGATTCGCGTTTGGTTTTGATTCGGTCTTGCTTTTAATTCGACCTTGCTTCTGGGCAAGTCTACATATATGTCTCTTTTTCCTTCTGTATCCAGCTCTAGCTCCGTAGAAACCACGTTGTAGCATCCGAGACGAGCCCTCATATTAGAGACTGAAACTTGGCTCTAAGCGCCAGCCAGCCGTTGTAGATCAGGCGATTTGTCGCTCGAGATGTCTCACTTCCCCCGACCGTTGCGGATGCGATGCCCGGTTTCCCAATCTTCAGGGTCTCAAAAGGCACACTCCGAAAAAGTGGGGTGCCCCAAGATAGGGTTTCAACAAGTTCCCGAAGACAGGGTCTCAACAGATTCAGTTTGGTATTCGCTCAAGGGTCAGACTACTTGCCATGCAGAACGGTAACAGCAAGCTTCTCAAACGGGAGAGCCTAGAGCTCCTCCAGCAATATCGAGACACCCCCAGTGCAGAACTGCGGAACCAGCTGGTTGAAATGAACTTTGGCCTGGTGCGCCGCGAGGCAGTGCACTGGGTTCAGCAGTGTAGCGAAACCTACGAAGACCTTGTTCAGGTCGGTAGCTTGGGGCTAATTCGGGCTGTCGAACGCTTTGAAATGTCCAAGGGCTACGCGTTTAGTTCCTTCGCGATTCCTTACATTCGAGGCGAAATCCAGCACTACCTTCGCGACAAAGGAGATTCCGTGAGAATCCCTCGGCGCTGGCTCGAACTGCGCCAGCAGGCCAGTAGCTTTGTGCGGCGAACCCAGGCCGAGGAGAACCGCCTGCCGAGCGATCGCGAAATCGCCCTAACCCTCGACATCTCCCTCAACGACTGGCAGGAAATTAAGCTTGCCCACGTCAACCGTTGCCCTCTGAGCCTAGACGCTCCGATGCAAGATGATGACGAAAACTCTACGATAGGCCATCTGATTCCCGATCGTCAGTACAGGAGCTTTCAGCTCGCTCAGGAAGATCAAATCAGACTTCAGCAAGCCCTGTCTAAAATTGAACAGCGTACCCGGAGTATTCTAGAATTCGTTTTTCTTCACGATCTGACTCAACGCGAAACCGCAGAACGACTCGGCATCAGCTCGGTCACCGTGTCGAGGCGCGTCAAAAAGGGGTTGGAGACCCTCAAAGATGTCTTAACCTCGCCAGACGAAGCCTAGCGAGGCTGTGGCAGCCTCTCTAGCAGGTTCGCCCCAAGACATATTCTGTCAAGCGCACTAAGACTTGGCGCGAACTTGAGGCAGGCAGGCCGTCTAGAGCGTCGGCGGCGGCTTTGGCGTGGTGCTTTGCGAGCTCTCGCGATCGCTCAATCCCGCGACTTTGGTGAACCGCCGCAAACGCCTTTTCCCAGTCCCCTTCTTGGTTAAACTCTCGCTCAATCAATGCTGCTAGGGCAGGCTGCTCCTCCAAGGCATACAGCACAGGAGCCGTGAGGTTACCCTGCTTAAGATCAGACCCGGCGGGTTTTCCGAGGGCCTCCTCAGATGCCGTAAAGTCAAGAATATCGTCCACAATTTGAAACGCCAGCCCGAGCCCACGACCGTATTGGTAGAGACGCTCCTGGATCTCATCTGAAGCGCCACTGAGCACCCCCGCCGCTTTAGAGCTGTTGGCAATCAGCGAGGCTGTTTTGTAATAGGTTTTCTCTAGGTAAGTTTCGAGGGTCAGATCCGAATCAAACCGATTCAGTCCCTGTAGAATTTCCCCCTCAGCCAAGTCCATAATCACCTGGGATAGCAGCTTGACCACGGTCAGGTTGTCGAGGTTAGCCAGATACCAAGAGGACTGGGCAAACAAAAAGTCACCCGCCAGAACTGCAACTCGATTCGTAAAACTGCTATGTACCGTGGGTACACCGCGCCTTAGCGCCGACTCGTCTACTACATCATCGTGAACCAGGCTGGCCGTATGGATCATTTCTGTGATTTCTGCTAGGCGCTGGTGACGAGCCGTGATCTCTTCCTCCCCTAACGTCGCCCGAGAGACCAGAAAAACCACGGCAGGTCGAAGGCGCTTCCCCCCCGCACCAAACAGATGCTCAGCGGCCGCATAGAGAATTGGATGACGCGCCCCGATCAGCTGCTTCAAGTTATCCGTGAGAAGCGCTAGGTCTGCCTCGACCGGTGAGAATAAAGAGGTCGCTGAGATCATGGATTAGCCTACTCGGGCGTTACGAAATTTTACAGTTTCTGATCATTGATTCTAAGGCAAGCGTAGGATTTCGCGCACCTCTACCTGATCGTCCACGGCTGCTCGTACTCCTGAAACCTAGACTTAGACTCGGAAAAGGGGCATTTTTTGCCTTTACTGAGACTTTGCTGCTGTAGCCAAATATTGGCGAAAACCCAGCGCGATGGCAGAGCGGCTGAAGATGGACCAAAGGTTTATGGGCAGAACGTCCTAGACGCTTAAATCAGGTCAGTAGAAGCTGAAAAAGCGTGTTACATTAAAGTCAGGATGTTGCAGACGGCAGTAACTTGATGCGTTTGTCTGTAATGCCAGTGACTAATATTTCTCTAACACCTAAGTGTCTTAAAGCCTTAAAGCTCTAAATGGCTCAGGATAGAGAGTCTCGGCGCAAACGTACCGACGGAGATGAGAAAGCCTGAAAGTGACTTTCAGGCTTGACAGGTCGAGTCGATAGCTGCGCCACCTTCAATCGTTTTGTTCGCCTCGCGTTTCGATCGCTGAGTCGATGTTTCCCCAGCCCTGTGGAGGGTTTGGGAGATTCTTGCGGTTTTTTCTTGGCAGTCTTTCCAGAGCGTTGCTCCGGAAGCCGCTGTCTTGCGAAAAGACAGCGCTTGCGCAGGTCGGTTATTGGCTTATTTCAGTTCAATGTCATCATCTCCCCAATCCCAGAAGTATCATGCCACATACGAGTTACGCACCTTTGCTGATTCCGCTTTTGTCTAGCGGATACTTGCTAGGTGTTTATTTTGCCTTTTTGGTGTTGGCCAAGCACACAGCAGATTAGATTTTTGTTCTTAGCTATTTCGTTTTGGCTGTTTCACCCACCCAAGACCCTGCGCCTAGCACTGGAGCTTTGTCTTGGGTGGGTCTGATTGCTTTGATCAATCCAGTGATCCAGCCATTGCAATCAAGAAGCCGCAGCGTCAACTGAAATTTCCAGAGGAGCAGGAGCGTCGTTTGAGGGGATGACGGAGGTTGGAGGTGCTTCTGTTATTGGGCGGCCGAGCGCTCCTGCTAAATTGATCAGCTCTACCATAGGTCGGTAGCCCAGCCATTGAGCAGAAACGTCTGCAAATTGCCGAGGTGTGCCGCTAACACAGAATTGTGTTGGCAGGGGCTGACGAAAGTTGCGCAGGCCCAGGGCATCTAGTTCACGGGCTGCTGCTGCCACAACGTTGACCGCTGGATCGATGAACGTTACTGCATCGCTCAATAGTCCTTTTAGCACTGGCGCGAGGTGGGGATAGTGGGTGCAGCCATAGACCAGGGTGTCGATCTGGTGGCGAATAAGGGGTTCTAAATATTGCTGGATGATGATGCGAGATTCTGGTTCTAGGATGCGCCCTTGTTCGACAATATGAACGAACTCTGGACAGCCAATCTGCCAAACTTGTTTGCGGCTGTCGATTTCGTGCACGGCATTGCCGTAGGCTCCGCTGGCTGCGGTGGCTGGGGTTGAAATGACGCCGATGCGATCGCCTTGCTGCGCCGCCGCCTGTGCTCCCGGCAGAATCAGGCCGAGTACAGGAAAGTCGTAGTCGTTTTGGACAGCTTCTAGGGCTAAGGCCGAACTGGTATTGCAGGCCATGATTACCATTTTGCTGCCCTGTTGGACCATCCAGTCGAGGATGTCGCGCACAAAATCAATGATCTCGGGCTGCGATCGGGTTCCGTAAGGCAATCGGGCTGTGTCGCCAAAATAGAGTACGGATTCGTGGGGAAGCTGCCGATAAAGCTCTCGAAGGACAGTAATACCACCAACACCGCTATCAAAAATACCGATGGGAGCTGCCTCTGAGGCTAGGGCGTAATCAATCTCCGCCGATGGGCTCGAGGAGTCTAAGTTGGAACGAAAACCAGAAGATAAATGCTGCTGCATTGAAATACGCACTCCTCACTTTAAGGATGAACCAACGTGTGGAGTCACCACTAACCCCCCACGGCTTTATCAAAAATTACGATCTTGCGAAACCAGTTGGCGAAATAAATTGGCGAAATCAACCAAGTCGAATATTTGCCAGACAAACCTTAGCAAACATCGGACTGGACTAGGCAAAAGAATCGCGCCGACGCGTTAGGAGCCTGAGTCTCTTCTCATAAACGCCCAACAGCTTAGCATGGGTTCCAAAAATCCCCGGATTTTGCGAGCAGCTATGGGTCCCTTGGCTCTTGGCTGTTTTGGCCTGGGGCGATCGCCCCGCTAGGCCACATAGCTTGTGATTGAGGCTAGACCGTACAATGCCAGTCGATTACGCCCCGCAGCCTTGGCCTGATACAAGGCTTTATCCGCCTGATTGACCAGATCTTGGGGGGGTTGCTCAGCCTGGGGGATAAAGCTAGCAATTCCCAGGCTGAGCGTGACCACATCTGCTGCTGTCGAGGCGTTGTGGGGGATTTGGAGCTTGTAGACTTGTCGCCGAATCGCCTCGGCAATGTGAGCGGCACCGTTCAGGGCCGTGCGCGGTAAAATCACGGCGAGTTCTTCACCGCCATAGCGAGCGACCAGATCGTCTGGACGTTTGACGACTTGATTGATGGCCTGGGCGACGGCTTTGAGACAGTCATCTCCGGCAAGGTGTCCATAGCTATCGTTGTAGTTTTTGAAGTGGTCTACGTCGCACAAAATCATGCCCAGGTAGCTTTGCTCGCGTCTGGCCTCGCGCCACTGAGACTCTAGACACTCATCGAACTTGCGACGATTAGCCACTTGGGTGAGACCGTCTAGGGTGGCGAGTCGTCCGAGTTCTTGGTTGGCTAGCTGGAGCTTTTGGTAGAGTTCCGCCTGTTGGATGGCGATCGCCAACTGGCTCGCCAGCGCTTCCGCCGACCTCACCTCCATCTCCTGCCAAGGGGAAGGCTGCTGCCGCAACAAACTCAAGCTGCCCCAGACTTGATGGTTGACTTCCAAAGGCACAATCAACCAAGATCCCGTAGAGCGCTTGGCCAGGGTGCTGTGGATATTGTCCTTGAGCAACCCAGCATTGTCGAGGCAAATGATCTCGCCCCCCTTGAGTTTCGCCGTAATCGGATTTCCCTCATCGGGGAGCGAGGCGTAGAGATGGCTCTCCGTTTCGCTCGATTGCCGATATTCCGCCACGGGCAACCAAATCTGCTGCTGGGGCGAATAGTTCATAATTGTGGCAAAGTCTAGGCGCAGCAGCTTGCCAATTTCCGAAATCGCGGTGAAAAATACGGTACCCAGATCCATTGATTTATGGATTTCCTGAATGACACGATTCAGCGCCTGTTCTTTTTGAGCCTGGTTCATCAATGAATGCTCCGACTGCTTACGCCGCTGAATTTCCTGGTGTAGCTCTCCATTTTTGCCTTGAAGTTGTTTTCTCAGTAAGCAGATCTGGATCTGATTCTCGACCCTGGCGAGAACCTCGGCAAACTCAAAAGGCTTCGTGACATAGTCAACGCCACCCACGTTAAATGCCTTGACCTTGTCTAGGGTGTCGTTTAGAGCGCTGAGAAAAATAATCGGAATATCTTGGGTCGCCTCATGGGCCTTGAGGCGTTGACAGACCTCATAGCCATCCATACCGGCCATGCGGATGTCTAGCAAAATCAGATCCGGAATTTGCTGCTGCACGGCCTTGATGGCAGCGCTACCGCTGGCGACCCGATGGACTCGGTAACCTTGACTGTTCAGCATGATGGAAAGCAGCCGCAGAGCATCGGGCTGGTCATCAACCAGCAAGATTTCTGCCTTAGCCTCTGAAATCTGAGGGAAATTCATGCGCTGCTGGTGGGACCTACAGAATTCAAGATGAGACGCATGGCCGACGAGTGCCTAAGACGAATGCTTACCTTGAACCTAGGATTCCCGCGAACCTCGGGAATTTGATGCAGCGCCGCATGAAGAGTTGGCGGAGTATCACCGCTGCGAGGAGTGCTGCCCTCGGAATCTGGGCGGTTATGGCAAGACGCTGGGATAAGCGGCACCTAAAGCCCAGACGACAAGCAGTGCAATGGCTCCCAACACCACAATGGAGGACAACACGATCGCCCTATAGGTGTCTGCCCCCCGGAATTTCATGATACCGCGATTTAGATCTGTCATGGTTCAATGCCTCGAAGAAAAAATTTTATTTTTACTCTGTGATGCTAATGGCTCTTGGAAGGAAAGTTCTATGATGTGGGGCACAATTTAAGAGTGATGTAAGGATTGTGGAAAAGACCGCGCGTTCAATGCCATGTTTTTACACGATATTCTCCTCATCTCTTGACGTAGCTAATAACACTTTTCAACTCAATGAAATTACTTCCAGGTGCTCGATGGGCAGTAACCGAGCTTGCAAGATGGCGACAGAACCACTATCGTTAGATGTGGGATTGTTAAGTTACGTTATCCATTCATCACGCCCCCCTTGTGATGCCTAATTTTTCTGAATCTAGGCCTTCAGCCTTGGACAAGATTGTTCAGCGATTCGGGCGTCAAACCGATCCGAAGCGCCGCTACGAGCTGCTCATTGGGTTTGCGAAACGCCTTAAGCCAATGGATGACGCGTCTAAGGTTCTTGAAAATAAAGTTCAAGGATGTGTGTCTCAGGTCTTTATTTCTGCCACCTTGGACGACAACCAAGTTTTTTACAGCGGAGACTCTGATTCTCAGCTGGTAAAAGGGCTTGTGGCAGTCTTGGTCGAGGGGCTGAGTGGATTAACGCCAGAAGCGATTTTGGTGGTAACGCCGGATTTTATCCAAGACATGGGGTTAAATGCAAGCCTAACTCCGTCTCGGGCAAACGGTTTTTACAACATTTTCCAAATGATGAAGCAAAAGGCTTTGATCTATCAAGCGGCTGTGGCTGCATCGAATGGATAAGAGTTTTTAATGCTTGACTTCCAGGTGGCCCTCTACTCTGGTTGTTAGCATGTTTTCAATCACTCAGGAATATTTCCTGGAAGCAACTCAATGTTGGTTATAGCTTCGGCGTCACTGTTTTGGCGGTCGCCCTCGTTTTGCTCGGCCTTCCGGGCGGGCGATCGCCCCTGTGGTTTCGGGTATTTTCCTGGATGCTGGTGTGCCGGTATTGGGTTGTTTGGGGAGACGCGCAGCGCTGGGCTGCGGTTCCGAGTTCAGTTTGCCTCTTATGTCTAAGGAACAACTAACCATACCCATGACACTATCGATTTCTCCTGATGCACTTCTTCGCGCCCAGTCCCTCCGGACTGAAGCTAAGCCCCAGGTCTCCGAAGAGGAAATGAGACAAGCTGTGCGAACCTTGCTGATTGGATTGGGAGAAGATCCAGATCGAGAAGGGTTACTCGATACGCCCAAGCGGGTGGTAAAGGCGTTGAAGTTTCTGACTTCGGGCTACACTCAAACCCTAGAAGATGCCGTCAACGATGCCATCTTTCACGAAGACTCGAATGAAATGGTGTTGGTGCGCGACATCGACCTGTTTAGCTCCTGTGAGCACCACATTTTGCCGATTATCGGCAAAGCCCACATTGCCTATATTCCTGACGGCAAGGTGATTGGCCTCTCCAAAATGGCACGAATCTGTGAAATGTATGCTCGTCGCTTGCAGGTGCAAGAGCGGCTGACTTCTCAGATTGCCGATGGTCTACAAGAAGCGCTTCAGCCCAAAGGCGTAGCGGTTGTTGTGGAGGCAACTCATATGTGCATGGCCATGCGTGGAGTGCAAAAGCCTGGTTCTTGGACGGCTAGCAGTGCGATGCGGGGTCTGTTTGCGACCGATGAGCTCAAGCGCCGCGAGTTTATGGATATGATTCGCCATAATCCTCGGCTGATGTAGAAGAGAGGCTCCGCCTCGTAAATCTCTTTTGATGCAAAGGGGCATGCTGACCGTCAGCGTGCCCCTTTTTCCTTGCTTCAGCCCTGTTCAGCCGCAAGAACATCTAACGCCAAAATAATTGCCTAAGCGGATTCTCTAAGCTTCGTCTTCTTCAATGCGAAAACTTTGGCGCTTCGGCTCCACCGCGTTGTAGACCCCGTGGCTGGCTACCGAAGTCGGGGCACTGTTGGAGGTTGAGGATGAAGCGACTTTGCTACCGCCCTGGATTTGCTCAATGGCAGGGTGATAGAGCAGGGTCAATAGACAGGAACAGCCCGCCAGAATCAGAAAATCGAGATCTTGAGTGCGTAGGGGATAGCGGGTGGTGTCTTGCGGGAACCGGGCAGAACGGAAAGGTGGCATAGTCTCGTGATACGGCGGCAGTAAAAGGTTTATTAGTGTAGCGAAGAATTTTCGAGACCTGCTAGGGGGGAAAGATTCACCGTGATCTTCTCGGTATGGCATTCCAGACGCACGCTCTATTTTAGGGTTCCACAAAACATTGCGCTTGGCACAGGCCGTGGTGTCGTGATAACCGTGCGAGGGATCGGCGAGGGGCGGGCGATCGCATCGGTCATGGGGTTGCCCTCAAGCCAGGATTGCCCTATGGCAAGGGTTGCTCGAAGGCATTGAGTGCGGCTGCCGACTCCGCTTGAGTTGAGTGCTGCGGGCTGTAGAAACTGGCGATGAGGCCGATGGCGAGCCACCAGAGGGTGTTGACCTCTGGGCGATAAAAAACGGTGTCGAATAGGCCTTGGCCGAGTTCGCCAGGGAGGATGGCGATCGCGCTCATCAGCCAGTAGGCCTGGGGGTTTTGTTCGAGCCGTAACTGTTGGAGCGATCGCCAGCCTTGGCCAAACACCGTCGCCAGCAGCCAGAGGAAGCAGGCAAAGCCAATGACGCCGGTCTCGACCAGCGTTTCCAAAAAGATCGAGTAGGCGCTGAGAGCCGTAAACCGGGGTCGCTGGTAGAGCGGATAAATCGCATTAAAGGCTTGGTTGCCAGGGCCAATCCCCAGGACGGGGCGAGTTTTGATCATTTCGATCACCGACGCCCAGACGTTGAGTCGAAAATTGTTGCTGCTGTCACCGCGCCCGTAGAAGATGCTGACCACGCGCGATCGCAGTGGTTCGAGGGCAACCACGGCAACCACGACGAAGGCCGTACCCGCCCCGAGGGTGACCGGGATGGCCCAGCGCCGCCAAAACGCGTTGAATTTAATGCTCCACCAGGCCAACAGACACATCGCCAGCATTGCCAGGGTCAGCATCATGCCAATCCAGCCGCCACGACTGTAGGTGAGCACCAAGCAAGCGCTGTTGGTTAAAAACATAAATGCCGCGAGGCATTTGGGGCCGAGGCGTCTCCATACAAAGAATGCAGCGATGCTCAAGGCAACGCCAGGAATCAGGTAGGCCGCCAGCAAATTAGGGTTGCCCAGGTAGCTGTAGACTCGGGTGGTGGCAGCTTGGCCGGAAGTCGGGTCTACCCAGGTGGCGAGGGCTTTGGCTCCGAAGAAATGTTGACGAATGCCGTAGGCACTGACCAGTTGGGTGAGCAGTAGATAGGCGGTGATCACCCAGTTGCGGAGGAGGGGCGATCGCAACACCCGCGCGGCCAGCAGAAACAGCAGCAAGTACAAACTGAATTTGATTAATCCTGAGGCTGCCGCCGCCTTAACGGGGGAAAGACCAGTGGCGATCGCGTTCACGCCCCAGTAGAGCGCCACCAGCAAATGAATCGGCGTAAAGCCCTTGCCCGGTGTATCAGAAAGTGTCAGTAACACCCAGAGCGCGCCAGAGGCAAACAGCAAAACGGCGGTGAGGGAATTCTCGACGAAGGGCGCAAGACCCAGGATGACAACGATCAACATTGCGCCGAGGGTTTCGCCGCGCTGCATCCAGAAGCTGCTGCGTCGCCAGGGTTCGAGACTGCCAACGGTGGAGCGATGTAGCCAACTGCTGCGCTGCCACTGGGCAATGGAGAGACGGCCCAGGGTGAGGGATTGCCAAAGGGATTCCATGAGGTCTGGCCCCGCCAAGGTGGGATGACGTGTGTTAAGGGTCGGTGGCCATTATGCCATTGTTGCGATCCTTCGGGGGTCGGGAAGTCGAGTGTAGAGGGCTCGGTAGACGGGTTCGTTTTTGCTTTGGGTGGATAGTTCTCGCTCGGTGGGGACGGGAAGGGGATTGTCGGGGAGCCACTGGGCCGACTGGCGCTGGAAGTGAGGGTTTTCTGAGAAGCGATCGCACATCTCCACCTCCACGTCCAGCACATCCGATTGCAAAAACACGACGCCGCCGCTTGCCAATCCATCTGCCAACTGCTGGACTAGCTCGGGTTGCACCACTCGACGCTTCTGGTGTCGCCGCTTGAACCAAGGATCGGGAAATTGGATGCTGACCCGCTGGAGGACGCCGGGGGGCAAGGACTGGAGTAGGGGGGCCAGGGAGTTGTTGATGTTACAAAAGAGAAAATGCAAATTGTCCAGCCCCTGTTCGTCCCGTGCTTGGTTAGCCGCATCGACGAGGGGCTGGCGGATTTCGATGCCGAGAAAATTCCAGGGGGGGCGATCGCGGCAAACTGGCGCAAAAAGCGACCCCTGGCACAGCCAATGTCGAGGTGCAGCGGCTGGGTCGGGTCTACAAAAACCTGGCTCCACTCTGGCGGTGTGGCCGGTGTCTGAAATTTGACCGAGAGCGGATTAACGTGTTGGCGAACGCGAACGACGGACAAAGGTTAGGCTCCAGGGGGCAGTAAGGTTTGTATCCAGACACCTGTGCATCCAGATTTTTCTATCCACTTTCAGAATAGCGCCAACGACCATCATGGGTTAAGCATGATATTGAGTTAGGCGGCGATGCCCGACTGTCAGCTCAAAACTCTCGCCCTTGCTCTTGCCACTGTGAAAGAGGCTTTTGGGTTTATGGCCGTAAATTTGAGAAATGATTTGTTGCCGCCTGTCGCCCAAATTTTGGTTTTTTGACATGGATTGCTTAGAATTAGGTTCCAGAATATGAATCAAGCTGCCCTTGTCCCCGGCGCGATCGCGCTCTGGGCGATGACAACCCCCTTGCTCGGCCTCTCCCCCTTGCTCGCGTTCGCCGATACTGCCAACCACTGGGCCCAGGCCTGCATCACCGAACTCAACCGTCGAGGCTTCGTCACCGGCTACCCGGACGGCAGCTTTCGACCCGAAAACCCTGTGACCCGCGCGGAGGCCACGGTGCTGATGCTGGATGCCTTTCGAGAGGTGCCCGTGCAGCGATCGCCCCTGTTATTTCGAGATGTGCCGACAACCTATTGGGCGCACTCGGCCATTCAGCAAGCCTATGCAAAAGGATTCTTTAGCGGTTATCCCGGCCAAGTCTTTCGTCCAAGTCAGCCGATTCCCCGCGTGCAAGCCCTGGCGATCTTGGTGCGTGACGGGGAACCCACGCCCTGGCCCCTGGCTCGCTACTATGACGATGCCGACCAGATTCCGACCTATGCCCAGCGGGCGATCGCCCTGGCCACCCGCAAAACCTACGTGGTCAACGCCCCCCAACGCCGCCAACTGCGACCCAACCAGGCCACGACCCGAGGCGAGATGGCAGCTTTTCTGTGTCGGGCTTTGAACATTGCAGAAATTCCGCCCCAGTATCTCGCCGGTATCGTAACGGAACCCTATCGTGTGATCTCGTTGCCAGGACAACTCAATTCGCCTCCTCTTTTCAACAGCAACAGCCCTGAGTTGGTGCGGACGGACGGCATCTTACTTTCAACATTTCCCAAGACCGATCGCGCCGTTCCAGAGGCCCACCTCGACTATGCCTTCGAGGGACAGTTCGGCCTGTTCTCCCATCACATTGCCCGCGCCGAGACGGCTACGGATGCAAGTCCACCGCTTTACCAAGGCATTTTGGTTCACAATCCGGGTCAGACTGCTGTAACGCTGGAGATCCAGGCTGCTGTTAGCTATGTTTCCAACCCAGAAGCGCCGTTTATTGTGTTGCCCGATCGCACCCTAGACCCAGAAGGTAAGGTCTTCTCGGGGCCGGGCGATCGCGCCTCCAGCGCACTGCTGCGGGGTCTACGCCAACCTCAGTTTCCAGCAACCCTAATCATTCCCCCCGGCGAAGGTCGAATGTTATTAAATCAACCGATTGCGATCGCCGCTGCCCCCGCCTCCAATGGCCGCTCGACGTTGATGCGCTTTTCCAGCGATGGCCCCGTCTATCTGGCAGATTTGGCCTTGCGGAGCAACCAGCCGCCTAGCCTAGCCCGTTGGCAGCAATTGCTCCAGACCAGCGGCCTTGCCCAACCCCGTGATGCACAACCAACGCCTTTAGATCCGCCTCGACATCCGACGGTGTTTAGCCGAGTGGCAGGGGTCTCCCAGGGCGATCGCTGGGTCTCGCTCGTTGCAGATCAAACTGGGCGCAACCTGCTGACCCTTCCCGCTGTGGGCCAAGCCCTGGCCTATCCCATCGGCACACTGCATCTGATTACCCTGAGCACCAACCAAATCCAAAGCGCTCCGATGCTGCGGCGCTATCCGGATACGGCCTTTTTTGCCCACAGCAACTATGGTTTGGAATATGACCTGACGTTGCCGTTGCATAACGCCACGGATGCGAAGCGGCGGGTGGCGATCGCCCTAGAATCGCCGCTGAAGGACGAGGGCGGGCGGGATCGGCTGTTGTTTTCAGATCCCCAAGACCCACAAATTTTCTTCCGAGGTACGGTAAAGCTTGAGTACGAAGCGGAGGGAGAATCGCAAACCCGCTACGTTCATCTTGTGCAACGGCGCGGGCAACGGGGAGAGGCGCTGTTGGAGTTGTCGTTGGAGCCCCAGGAGGTGCGATCGGTGCGGGTCAAGTTGATCTATCCGCCGGATGCGACGCCGCCCCAGGTGCTGACAGTCCGGACGTTGGAGTGAGACGATCGCCACGAGGGAAATGCATTCTTGCTACTCCAGAATATTTTTTCCTGCTTTCAAGTCAAAACTTCCGACTATCCAAGGTTGTTCGTCTAGAAGCATCACGTTTTGTGTCGAAGTTCATCAATTCAACCGAGAAATCAAACACGCCTTTGACACACTTCAATGTTGTTGTTGAGGTTATTGGTGCTGAGGTGTCTAGCGGCCCCTGACTTAATAGCTTTCGTTTCAATCAACAGTCTATTAAAGCAACCAGCTCGATTAACAGCTAGAAGTGGTTTCGCAGGAAGCGATAGATTAGAACAAGGCTGTTCAATCCTACTGGGGGAGGTGTGATGTCAGTCCGCCTTGCTAAAATTGCTAAAATTGCAAGTAGCTCCTGGGTGTTCTATTTTCTGCCTCGCCACCCTTTTGCACCGCCACTCTCTTGTCTCCCCCGGATTTTTCATGAGCTTGAATCGTCATCATCCGGATCGTCGCTCGAATCATTCCTCCCGCTTCAGCCAAAAACTGAATGTTCGCTTTGCGATCGCCAGCGATCTCCACATCGGCCTACCCCACACCCTTTGGGAGCACCCCAGCCGCTTCCACCTGATCGAGGTCAGTATCCCCGCCTTCGAACAAGTCCTCGAGCAGATCAGCCGACTCGACCTCGACTTTTTGCTGCTGCCTGGCGATCTCACCCAGCACGGCGAGCGGGAAAATCATGCCTGGTTGCGCGATCGCCTCTCCCAGCTCCCCTTTCCCACCTACGTCATCCCTGGCAACCACGACATCGTCACCCCCCAGGGCGATCGCCTGCGCATTGGTCCCGAAGAGTTTGCCACGATTTATGCGCAATTTGGTTACGCAGCGATCGCCGGGCCGGGCCGATGTGACTATAGCCTCAGCCCCTTGCCGGGGCTCCGCTTGATTGGCCTCAATTCGAACCAGTTCGATCGCACGGAGCGGATCGTCGGTCGGCTGGGCCAAGAGCAGCTCAATTGGCTGGAGCAGGAATTGATCGCCGCCCAGGACGAGCGGGTCTGGATCATGATTCATCACAATGTGATTGAGCACATGCCGGGTCAGGCCCGACATCCCTTGGGACACAAATATATTTTGCGCAATGGGCCTCGGTTTCGATCGCTGCTCAAACAATACGGTGTCTCCTTGATCTTCACCGGTCACTTGCACATACAAGATCTATCCCGCGATGGCGAGCTCTACGAACTCACCACCGGTTCATTGGTCAGCTATCCCCACCCCTACCGACTGTTGCAATTTCAGGCCGCTGATGGCGTTGCGACACTTCACTACGAGTCCTTTCGAGTGGCAGCGGTGGAGGGATGGGCAGATTTGCAGGACTATTCGCGGCGGTGGATGGGCGATCGCTCCCAGGGGTTTATGGAACATTTGCTATTGGCCTCGCCTCTGAACTTGTCCCCCGCAATGGCAGCGGAGCTGGCTCCAGAACTGCGAGAATTTTGGGCGGATATTGCCGAGGGCGATCGCCTGTTTGATTTTGTCCAGTTGCCCAAGCAAGTACGAAGTTACTTCGAATCCTTTGGCGCAGTGGATGGGGCGATCGACAACAGCGGCTGTCTCACCTGGCAAGAGCGATGAACATCGAGCTTAACCTCAGTTGGCTTCGGGCGGGAGGGTCGTGGCGGAAGAGAGGTTAGGCGGTATGGATGAGTTGTTGGGTGGATTGCCTACAAACCAGTCCATGTTACGGGTGAAGTACATGGCGATCGCCAAGAAGACAAACAATCCCAAGGAGCCAATCAGCAACGAGTAGCTCTCGTTGGCCAAGACAAAATATAGATAGCCATACAGCACGGCCTCCATCACACCGATGATGCCTCCTCGCCCCTTGGCCTGGAGGACTGCCACAGAATAAGCGGTGATGAGCAACACGACAGCGCCACTGGCAACGCCATAGGCTGCATCGAAACCAATGTGCTCCGAGAGGGCGAGTTGCAACAGATAGAACATCGTCATTGCCGCCCCCACCATCAGGTATTGCAAGGGATGGACGCTCAGGCGCGTACTGGCCTCAAACAGCCAGAAGGTGACGAAGGTGAGCAGCAGAAATAAGAGGTTATATTTCAAACTCCGCTCCGTCATTCGATAGTTGTCCACCGGTGAAATCAGATCTACACCAAAGACGGAACCTTGAATGACATCTGAGGTTACGGGCTTGTCGCTATTCCAGAATTGGGGAAAGTTGCGGCCTAGAGAGGGGATTTTCCAGAGGGCGGTGAAGTTGCTGTCTGTGATGGTGCGATCGCTCGGTAGCCACAGTCCTTGGAAACTCGGGCTCGGCCAGTCTGCCTTCAGCTTGACGGTGGTCATCTCGCCCATGGGGGCAAAGGTCAGGCGTTCGCTACCGTTGAGTGTCAGGGGAATATTGAACTGAAACGTATCTGCACTCATCTGGTTCTTGAGGCTGGCAAAAATCCCGGCGTTGCCAGGGTTCAGATTGCCACCGTATTTCCCGAGACCGGGTTGAAAGGGAACTTGCTGGGTATTCCAGCCTAGTTTTGCTTGGTTTTGGATGGCATGGGCGTCGGCAATTTCAATGACCAATTCGGCATTGTTCCACTGAATATCCTTGGGATCGACACCCCAGGGAGAGAGGTCGGGTTTTTTGAAGGAACCGGCGATCGCCAGCTCTCCCCGATAAACCGGCACCTCAAAAATGCCGCGATAGAGCAACTCGGTGCTCAGATCTCCGTCAATAGTCAGCTCACTAGGAAGGAATGAGCCGTATTGGGTTTCGGTTTTGATCGTTTGCTTTTCCCCGCTACCCACCGTCGTGCGTTTGAAGTAAGGAACGAGCAGGCGTGGACCAACCACGGTTTGCTGGGCTCCGCGTTTGATCGTGATGTCACTGATGGCCTCGGCCCGTAGGCTTTGGCGTTCGCGGACAATGCCCTGAATCATGACGGTCGGGATTTGCAGCAGCAGAATGATCACCACGATCAACAGAGCTCGGAAAAACTGGGAGGATTTGAGAGACATGGGCACTCTAAGTGGCGAGTTGGAATTCTTGAGGCTAGGCGCGATCGCCTAGATTTCGAACCGATCTTGCGTACATACACGGACTTGCTCAGAAACCACACGATTTTCCCGTTAGATTCCGCAAAATGGATTGAATTGAATTATGCTCCTGCAGCAGGATACCCAAAAAGCTGACAACGCCACCGACCTTGTCCTAAGTTTTCCTCGACTAAATTCTAAATTTTTGTGAAGCGATCGATCGATAACGACGCCTTAAAACCGTCCTTAAACTTCATTTAAGCCATAAAACTACGCCGTAACACTCCATACAGAATTTTTCTCTTGTGTTATCTTTTATGCAGCGATGATGAACAATTACAATTTATTGCTTTCCATCGCTTAATCATATCTATGCCGTTCTTTACCTCGAGTTTTTTGGGAAAACTCTGTGAATGTTGAGTAGCGGCCTTCGACTTTCCTCAGGGCATTACTTATTTCCAAACCTCCGGCGACTGGGTCGCATCTGAGCGACTTGCTTTCGCCCTGAGGTGAGCTTTGGTCATCTACTGTTTTCAACAATAGCTTTCGACCCTGGCCTGTATCTACAGATTGAAACCCTAGAGATTGAAACCCTACAGATTGAAACCCTACAGATTGAAACCCTAGAGATTGAACTTGATGCGCTTGAGGCTAACCCACCCAGAGGATGGGTTGCGACTCTGCGTCCTCGTTGACACTCCGGCGACCTAAATGAGGTGACTTAGAGACCAATGTTGATTTCCAGTTTCTGATAGCTGTTGGTTGGTTTACCAGCCATTTTAGACAGCTATTTTGAGCCGCTGCCGAGTCCGGTTGCACCATCTTTACATTTTATCTGCATGGTCTAGCTCAAAGCCAATTGTCGTAGCATGACTTTTGGTGCGCAATGGGGCAAGTTTGTGTCGCTCACAATCTCATGAAACATGCACCATCTCGTCATTTGAATCTCGTCATTTGAATCTCGTCATTTGAATCTCGTCATTTGAATTGAGTCCTAGGACTCATGTTGTAAACCACATTTGATCTTGCAAGGAAGTACGAATCATGGCAGGAATTGCGTTAACGAAAATCAGTGATCTAATTGATGGTAATGGCAACAGTTTGGCTAACGTTGGCGAGACAATCAAATATACACTGACGATCCAGAATACCTCAGCAGATCCGCTTACCGGGATTACGATCAGCGATCCGAAACTCTCTGCTGGGCCCATTGCCGTGGGCGACACCCTGGCCCCAGGTGCCTCAACGGTTGTCGAAGTTGAATACTTGCTCACGGCTGCTGACATTGATGCCGGTAAGGTCGAAACGACGACGACGGTACTAGGAACTGCGGGTACCAGCGCCGCGAGTAGTGACCCAGTCTTCGATCTGGAGCTCTTGGAGCAGACTTCGGACATTAACATGACGAAGGTTCTGAATAACAACCAGGCCTATCAAGATGCCAATGCCAACGGTCGGCCCGATGCGGGTGAAATTACTCAGTACAACTACACGGTTGTGAATACCGGTAATACGTCACTATTTAACGTCACCCTGGCAGATCTAGGGCTGCCGACGAACCCGAATGATACGTTTATGGTTCCCTTGACGGGCTTGGCGGATTTGGATGGCGATGGTCAAGTGGATGACTTGGCTGCGGGCACCAGGGCCACCGGTATCTACCAGTATGTTTTGACCCAGGAGACCCTCGATAACGGTACATTTGTTGGCACGGCTGAAGCGAAGGGCAATCCGCCAGGATCAGACGATCCTTTGCCCGCGAGTGGTTCGGTGCGGGTTGTGTTGCCTCAGCAGCCGGGCTTTGTGATTGCAAAAACTGCCGGTACGACCAAGGACGCCGCTGACCCTGGCGAGTTCACGGATCTTGATGGTAACGGTGTTGATTCAGGGGACAAGGTTAATTACAGCTATACGTTTACCAACACTGGCAACGTGACGCTGACCGAAGTCAAGCTAGTGGATGACAACGGCACCCCCAGCGATGTGAGCGACGATGTCACAATTGTTTTGGACAAAACCACCCTGCTGCCAGGAGGAACTGCAACCGGAACTTATCAAGGATCTTTGAATCAGGCAATCCTGGATAGAGGAACGCTCACCAACGTCGTTACCGGTACGGCTAAGCCACCAAGGGGCACACTACCGCCCAAAACCGATGCTGAGACCGTTACCGTTGCAGGAGAAGCAGCCTTCGAGATTGCGAAGACCGCCGGTACGGCCAAGGACGCCGCTGACCTTGGTGAGTTCACCGACCTTGATGGAAATGGGATAGATCCAGGAGATAAGGTCAACTACAGCTATACGGTTACGAACACGGGCAAGGTGACGCTGACCGACGTGAAGCTGGTGGATGACAACGGCACTCTAGGGGACGTGAGCGACGATGTCACAATTGTTTTGGACAAAACCACCCTGCTGCCGGGGGAGAGTGCAACGGGAACCTACCAAGGCACCTTGACTCAAGCAACAATCGATGCGGGAACGCTCACCAACATCGCTACAGGTACCGCCAAGCCACCCACTGGCACGCTACCGCCTAAAACCGACACCGAGACCGTCACAATCCCAGGCGAGGCAGCCTTCGAGATTGCGAAAACCGCCGGTACGCTCCAAGATGCCCCTGATGCAGGCGAGTTCACAGATCTCGATGGCAACGGGATAGACCCAGGCGATCGAGTCAACTACAGCTACGCGTTTACGAATACGGGCAAGGTGACACTGGCCAACGTGACGCTGGTGGATGACAACGGCACTCCCGGCGACCCCAGCGATGACGTGACAGTTTCCCTGGATAAAACCACCCTGCTACCGGGCGAAGTTGCAATGGGAACCTATCAAGGAACCCTGAAGCAAGCCGACATCGACGCGGGAACACTCACCAACATCGTCACCGGCACGGCCAAGCCACCCACTGGCACGCTACCGCCTAAAACCGACACCGAGACCGTCACAATCCCAGGCGAAGCCGCCTTCGAGATTGTGAAGACCGCCGGTACGACCCAGGACGTTGCTGATGCGGGTGAGTTCACCGACCTTGATGGAAATGGGATAGATCCAGGGGATAAGGTCAACTACAGCTACACATTTACCAATACGGGCAAAGTGACGCTGACCGACGTCAAGCTCGTGGATGACAACGGCACTCCAGGGGACGTGAGCGACGATGTGACGGTTACCCTAAACAAAACCACCCTGCCGCCAAGAGAAACTGCAACCGGAACCTATCAAGGAACCCTGAAGCAAGCCGACATCGACGCGGGAACACTCACCAACATCGTCACCGGCACGGCCAAGCCACCCACTGGCACGCTGCCGCCTAAAACCGACACCGAGACCGTCACGATCCCAGGCGAAGCCGCCTTCGAGATTGTGAAGACCGCCGGTACGACCAAGGACGCCGCTGATGCAGGTGAGTTCACCGACCTTGATGGCAACGGCATCGATCCAGGGGATAAGGTCAACTACAGCTATACGTTTACGAATACGGGCAAAGTAACACTGACCGACGTGAAGCTGGTAGATGACAACGGCACCCCCGGCGATGTGAGCGACGATGTGACGGTTACCCTAAACAAAACCATCCTGCTACCGGGTGAAGTTGCAACCGGAACCTACCAAGGCACCTTGACCCAGGCAACAATCGATGCCGGAACGCTCACGAACATCGTCATGGGTACGGCCAAACCACCGACCGGGACGCTGCCGCCCAAAACCGATACCGAGACCGTCACGATCGCCCCACCGATTCCACCCGTTTCGATCGGCCTCGTCAAGACCGCTGGCACCATCACAGACACCAACCACGATTGCATCATTGGAGCCGGAGACGAAGTCACCTATACCTACCGGGTCACCAACCCCAATTCCGTCAACTTGTTTAACCTGGTGTTACGAGATGATAACGGCACACCGGCAGATTCGGGAGATGACTTTGGGGTTCCTCTCACGACCGGATTGAGCGACTTGGATAACGATGGTGCCGCAGACGATTTGATCACAGGTGGTATTGCAACCGGAACCTATGTCAAAACCCTCTCCCAGGCAAACTTTGATGCAGGTAGCTTTACCAATATTGGCACCGTTACGGGGAACGGCCCCCAAGGTCAACCCGTCACCGCATCCGATCCAGAAACCCTAGACCTGCGAACTGTGGGTGCCGCAATTCAGCTCGAAAAAGATGGATACCTAGAGGTCGGCGATGATTGTATCGTCAATCCTGGCGATTTGATTCGGTTTAATTTTCGAGTTACGAATACGGGAGCTAGGGTATTTGATGGGGTGCGATCGCCGACACCTCCCTCCCCGGCCTCAGCCCCATTCAATGGCAGGGCTCAACCCAGCTCAACCCCGGCCAAACCGTTTTGGGTACTGCAACCTATGCGATCACCGCTCAAGACATTTCCTGGGGACGAGTGGTCAACTTGGCCAGGGTCTACGGCAACCTGTCAGGCAGTGATGTCGCTAATCTCAGCGACGACATTGTGGATGTTGATGATGCCTGGATCGAGTTCCCCAAGGAATTGATTCCAGCAGGCGCTGTATCCACAACTGACAATCTTGTGGGTGATGGAACAAACAATCGTCTTCTGGGAACAACGGGTGCTGATGTCATCGCGGGTGGCCTAGGCGATGACAACATCTTGGGCGGTGACGGTGACGACCTGTTGCGCGGCGACGAGAACCAGAGTGCACCAACGGGGCTGCCGGGCGGGAATGACGTGCTCGATGGCGGTGCGGGGAACGATCGCATCGCAGGCAAAGGTGGAGATGACACGGTTCTAGGTGGCAGCGGCGACGATTTGCTGTGGGGAGACCTGGGGGATGATATCCTGCGCGGCGGCACGGGCAATGACCGACTGATGGGCAGTGAGGGTCGAGATATCTTTGTCTTGGCAGCGGGCGAAGGCTTTGACTTGATCGTGGACTTTGCGACGGGCGTTGACCGGATCGGCCTAGCCGGTCTCAGTTTCGGTCAGATTAGCTTTAGCCAGTTCAATGGTGATACGCTAGTCCGCTTTGGGCAGGAGAATTTGGCCTTGCTAAACGGGGTTTCTGCGGCGGCTTTGGGTGCGGGAGATTTTGTTACTGTTTAGCTAGGATGGGTTGCTTGATCGTGACGACTTCATCACGATCTAGTCGGTTGATGCTGGGCGATCGCAATTTTGCTCAGCGTAAACCCCATCGCTCTGTTCATCGTGCCTTTTGAGAGCAAGCCAACATTCCTTGAGAATGCGTGAACGGCCTCCGAAGGGATGTTGCGTACAGAGTTGATCGGCTTTATGCGTCAGATAAGCCGATCTAATGCATCCAATTTCGTGTCAATATTATTGTAATGCTTTGCTCAAGAGTCCCACGACTTGGCCTCCGGCTTTGGTTTGAGCAAAGCTCAAAATTGTCGGCATAAACTTGGAAATCATGCTGGGATCCATCCCCAGTTTGGAAAAGCCAGCGGCGAGCCCAATCATGTTGGTGACATTGCTGGCCGCGCCTCCGGCACCACCGCCAAGCCCTGCAGCCATGCCACCTAGGGTGCCCAGGAAACCACCCCCTTTTTTCTCCTCGGCGGGAGCCGTTTCGAGGAGGTCGCTGACGCCGGGAATGGCTTGGGCAATTTGAGCAAATTCATGGTCTTCGAGTTTGGATTTTGCCATTTGCATAATCAAACCTGCGCCACCTTTGGCTTGTTCTTCTTGGATGCCGAGGCTGCTGACGAGATGCTGAACGAGTTCCATGGTTTATGCTCCTGAAGGGGGCGATCGGTTCTTGTTTGTCGGGCCAGCACTAGAGTAAAGACTAGCGTGGGAAAATAGCAAGATCGCAGAACTGCACATTATCCTCGTTGAGATTCTGAGCGCTCAAACTGATCACTCAAATGGTTACTCAAGAACCCAGGCGCGTCTCGCCGCGCAATACTAGTCTGGATTTACCTTCTCGAGAATTTTTGATTTGCGATCGCTTCGTCTTGCTATCCATCCGCTTTCGCTGGGAAGCCTTACTCGGCTTAGTCGGCTTGCGTTTCTTGGGCACAACCATTACCGTTTGAATCAGCATCTTGAGTCGAGCCAGCGCCGCTGTTTTGTTTTTTTCCTGGGTGCGATGTTCCTGGGATTTGAGGACAACTACGCCATCTTTCGTAATGCGTTGGTCGCTCAGTTCCAGGAGTTTGGCTTTGTAAAACTCAGGTAGTGAAGACGCTTGAATGTCAAAGCGTAAATGAATCGCAGTTGCAACTTTGTTGACGTTTTGGCCACCTGCGCCCTGGGCACGCACTGCATGGAGTTCAATTTCGGTTTCGGGAATCGAGAGGGTGTGGGAAATTCTGAGCATGGTGTCACGGCATCATTGAGATGGAAATTCTGGGGGTAATGTTTTTTGGAGATGATGTTTTTGGCAGGTTGTTCACTGGGAGGGTTGGGACGTGGGTACGTTCAATTCGTAGGTCGCCCAAAGTAGGATGGCGATCGCCAGTGGCAGCAAATAATAAATTCCTCGGTAGGCTAAAAAGACCCCCAATACCTGGGCCATCCGGTCGTCGGCTGGCGCAAGTGAAAGCAAAATTACGGTTTCAAATACCCCCAAGCCTCCAGGCACATTGCTGATTACCCCTGCCACCTTAGCCAAGAGATAAATTCCCAAAAACGAGATAAAAGACGGCAACAGCGCCTGGGGCAAGAGTACATACAACAGTGCGGCAATACTGGCCCAGTCTGCAAAGGTGACCGCAATTTGTCCCAGGGCAATGGCAAAGGGTAAGTGAGGCAACTGCCACTGCCTAAACTGGAGCGATCGCCGTCCCATCAAGCTCCAGCCCAAACACCCCGCGATCGCCCCTAAAAAGAGTGCCCCCAAAGGTCTTATAAATGACAGTGGCAAGTACAACAAATTGGCTGCTGTTACAGGCTCTAGGGTAAATAAGCAGCCCCCGACGCTTAAAAAGCCCATCCAAAAGCTGAGATTGCAAAATAAAATCACCTGGGCGATCGCCCCTGCAGATACCCCCCAGCGCCGATAAAACCGATAGCGAATCGCGCCGCCGCTGAGAAAGGTAAAGCCAATATTGTTACTAATGGCGTAGGCAATCGCCCCCACCAAGGCACTGCAAGGGTAGCTGAGCGGATGCCGCACATAGCGCAAGGCCAGGGTATCGTAGCCCGTGAGGATCCAATAGTTGACCGCAGTGAGCAGCACTGCTAGGGCCACCGCACTCCTGGGGATGGTTGCAATGCTTTGCCAAATCTCCGCTAGGGGATGGCGTAGCAGCTGCGATCCGAGGGTACGAATAGCTAAGGTTAACAACCCAAGCCCCAGGGCAATGGGCATCAGTTTCGAACCCACTCGCTTGGCGCGTTGCTTTGAAAGCCAAAATTCCTGTTGCACGAGGATTACGATGCTGCAGCATCGTGAGATGCTTCTAGGAAATCACAGAAGTCGTGAGGGATGATTCGTCTTCAACATTGACCTCGGCCTCCGACAGGCCACTGTTTGGGCCGCTGCCCTTGCCGCCCTTGCTGCCATTTTGAACATTACTTCGAGTGTCTTCCCAAATCATTTCGAGGACATCCTTCAGGCAGCTGGCGATCGGCACCGCTACGACCAGGCCCAAAACGCCACCCAGCTTTGCGCCCACCAGCAACGAAATCAAGATCCAAACTGGATTCAGACCCGTAAAACCGCCGATCAGGGATGGGGCGATCGCATTATCCACAATCTGCGCAATCACCAGTGCCACCGCCAGCACCCGTCCCCCCAACCAAATGCTTTTGAGCGCCGTCAGGACGCTGACAATCGCCACCCTGTGGCAGTGCCAAAGGGAAACACTGCCAAAATGCCGACGCCGATGCCAAACAGCAGGCCAAAGGGAACCTGAATCAACACAAAGGCAATGGTCATGGCAACGCCCATCACGGCAGCCAGGGTGAGCTGTCCGGCGAAGTAGTCTTGAAAGTTTTCGGCCAGCAGCGGTCGAATTCGACTGTTGATCCGATCGGGAAGCCACTGAAAAATCCCATTCCAGAGGCGATCGCCATGGAGCAACAAGTAAATCGTCAGCACCACCGTAAGGACAAAATCAAGGACGCCGCCAATCGCGTCGGGCAGTAGGCCCAAGAGGATGGCGCTGCCATTTTGTACCAAACTCGAAAGTCGAGCTTCGATTTGGTCACCAAATTTGGCCAGATCAAGCGGCAAGTTCCGCTGGACAACCCAGGCTTGTAACACGTCGAGCTGCTGGAGGCCGGAGTCAAACCAGCTCGGCAGGCGGGTCGCCAGTTCGTTGACCTGTTCAATCAAAATGGGGATGATGGTGACGCCAAGGATGGCAATGGTGGCGATCGCCGCCACCAGCACCCCAATCACGGCGGAGCTACGGGGCAGCTTGAGCCGCTGCAACGCGCTGACGGGATAGTCCAAAACAAACGACAGCAGCGCCGCCGCCATGGAAATCTTGATCAGCCCCTCGAAGTACTGATAAAACAGCAGCGCCACCCAGGCATTGAGCGCCAGCAGGGGCAGCAGCAGCCCCCCAGAAAACCAGCGTGGGAGTTTTTCAATCCATTTCATTGCAACGTGCCCATGGTGACTGGCCTGTTTCTGGCCGATGACGTTCGCTCAGGGCCAAGGACTCGTGCCCCTGGCTGATGGTTTCAGTGTAAGACTTTGGCTGCATCGTTGCATCGTCTCGCCCGTTGCATCTTTCCCACTTGACGGTCTTTTCCAGTGACAGTCTTTCCCAGTGACGGTCTTTTCCAGCGACGGTCTTTCTACCGATTGTTGCAGGTGTTTGCAATGAACAGCTCAATCTGAATTTTTTTTCTAGGCTAGTTTCTAGGCTAGTTGCCAAGTCACCTCCCATTAACCCCTATTTGGATTAGCAGATGACCTACGTTTTTGATCTAATTGGTATTTCACCGATGCTGGACTTTTTTCACCATGAGCAGTCTCAGCAGGAGAAGTCTACCGATCGCTACCCTGCCTATCTGGGTGTGGCGGACTGTGCGCTGGACTTATTTTTGAGTTCTGCAGATGAGGTGATTACGCAGCGACAGTGGAATCGGGATCAGGCGGTGGATGCCATGGTGCAGTATTGGGTCAATAATCGAGAGCGGGTGAAGCATTGGGGCGATCGCCTTCGGGATGCAGGCAAGCACCATGTGGTAATTGGCCGCGTGGCAGATGTCGAGGCTCTGCAACTCGAGCTCGAGTCGATCCTCTACGAATAATACAAATGCTCTCAAGACGGGCTGCGCCGGCCCATGTCCAGAAACTGTCGCTTATCTAGCAAGGCCATCACCGTCGGCATATCCGGCGAAACTCGCTCCCGTAGGCCCAGCTGTTCCACCGCCGCCAGAAACGCCTGACCCCGTGCCATGCGCTGGCCCAGATCAGCCATGTCGGCCCAGCTCAAATCGCTCTCAATGTAGCCCTTGGCTAACTGCGTCAGCAAAAGTGCTTGGGGATTACCTTCTCCCTGGGTCAGCATTGCGTGGGAAATATCGTGAACTGGATCGAAGCAGAGATACCAGGCGTAGGGCTGATAGCGCAGGATGCGTTCAAAAAGAGGCGGTGATCGAAATTTGAGGCGGCTCGGTCACTGGGGCTGGCAATGACAAAGGTAGAGGGAGTGTCTTCGTAGTGCGATCGCCGCAAAACCTCCCGGCCCATCTCCAAAAATACCCTCAACGCCGTCACTTCAAACCCGCCATAGCCCGGAGCTACAGAATCGGGCGTGGGCCGCAGCCATTCCTGATAGCGGTTCACCAGCCGCGTGACTTGATCCACAACCGGTCTGCTACTGCCAAAATAGGGCGCGAACAGCAGTGTTTTGGTCAAGGCGCGGGAGTGCTCTAAGCTCAGCCAGGCCGCCAGGGTGCCTCCTCCCGACAGGCCACCGATGACCAGTTGTTGACCCAGGCCCCGAGCCAGCTGCAACCATTCCTGGGCAAAGGCCTCGTAGGGTTCAGCTTGGGTCGGCAGCGGCGGCGGGTTAAACGGCCCCCAGTCCCCCAAGAGGCCGTGCTCTGGTAACAGCGGTACCAGCACGTTATAGCCTGCTTGAAAGAGAATCTGAGCAAGGGGCGCAAACTGATAGGGGGCAGCGGTAAAGCCGTGGAAAAACAGACAGACCTTGGACGTAGGTTGGGGGTGCAGTAGAAAAATCGGCTGACAGGCTCGGTTTCGCAACTTGGGGGCTTGTCGGGCAGCCTCTTGGCGAATTGCCTGGACGATTTGAGCATAGATTGGGGTCTGTTTCTGAACATGGGTTGGGAGATCGTCGGGTGAGCCAGACCCACGGCTGTCGAACGAAGATGGGGCAAGCATGAAGAGTCAAAGGACGTGAAAACATCTAGGATAGGGGGCTGCTTCTACAGTAGAGGCCTGTTTCTATGCCTGCCCAGGGGACAGCACCCCATCATCTGAGTTGAGGCCCACCGGGGTACGAACTGTTTTGGCACGGAAAACGGCGAGCTGTTTCATCGAATATTTACACGACAGGGCCGCTTGATGAGTTTTAATTATTTTAAATGAAATAGAGATGATCAGTATTTATACTGACAGTCGATTCCCACTTCCTAACTCCCAAACCTGATTGCTATGCTTTGTGCAAGTTTCTCCCACCCATTTAATCTGCAGGAGACTCCTTGCCGCCCACGTCGTTATATTTCTACGCTTAATCCTACGTCTAACTCGACAAGTCATTATAAAAATCAATGCTTAATCTTGCGGAACAGGTACCGGGAAAGAGACTGCGTTTACATTATCTAGATGGCCTGCGTGGAATCGCGGCTTTGTATGTTGTCTTTTCTCATGTTTGGGAAATGCAGCCCACGGAGTTACCCAGTTTATGGATGAGTCTATCGAAGATATTTCAATACGGTAGCTTTAGCGTTTCGGTTTTTATTGTTCTGTCTGGATATTGTTTGATGCTGCCTGTTTCTCGCTCTCAAGCGGGTAGTCTCTCTATCAAGTTTTCGGATTTCATTCAGCGGCGAGCACGCAGGATTTTGCCGCCTTACTATGCGGCTCTAGTCTTGTCGATCGCAGTTGGCTTATTGCTCACGCTACTGGTTCGTCTTCAGCTTTTTCCTTGGGATGAACAGCTCTGGGGACATTTTAGTCGTAATTTTTCATTGTTTGATGTTGCGCTGCATCTATTTGTTGTTCACAATCTAACCTTAGGTGATGGGCTGTACCACATTAATGGCCCAATGTGGAGTGTCGCAACAGAGTGGCAAATATACTTTTTATTTCCTTTACTTCTGCTGCCGCTATGGCGACGTTGGGGATTATTTTTTGTGGTCGTGGCTGCCTTTGCGATCGGATTAACACCTCACTATCTACTGCATGGTCTATTTGACCTTGCCTGCCCTTGGTATTTGGGTTTGTTTGCCTGTGGTATGGCAGCTGCGGAGATTGGTTTCTCCCAGAAAAAACATTTCCTTAGGCTCAGAAATTCTTTCCCTTGGGGAGCATCGGCTGCAATTATTGCATTTTTGCCTTGGCTTCCCCCAAAATGGGACTGAGTTTAATTGGATGGGTGAGCGAAAGTCTGGCGGGCTTAGCCGCTGCTTGCTTGATTACTTGTTGTACGAAATGCGTTGTTTCAGAACAAAAATCCATCCCTATTTTACGAGTGTTGCAATCTTCTTGGGTTGTTGGTCTGGGCGCATTTTCCTATAGTCTTTATAGCGGATTTCATAAGTCTAAGGAGCAGTAACAGCAGTGTGTAAACCAGTGTTTGATGTCAGTTTCTGAGACTTGTAAAAAGGCTTTTCCATCGCCTCAATGAGGGCTTCAGAACGTGCGGCTCC
>JAAUOP010000157.1 GCA_012034805.1 Synechococcales cyanobacterium CRU_2_2
GTCTGATAGGTCAATGGTGCGAGCTTCGAGGGAGTCAATCTGATCTTCTCGGGTTTTAACTTGGTTCGCCAAACCGCCTTCGCCCCGGTAGAACTTGTCGAGGTAAGGCAACCACGCCTGTTCACCGTTTGAAATATCGTCGAGGGATTGCTCCATCCGAGCCGTGAACTTGTAGTCCACAAGGTCGGGGAAATGTTTTTCCAGCAGTTCCGTCACGGCGAAGGCGGTGAAGGTAGGAACCAGGGCGTTGTTTTGGAGCTGGGCGTATTTGCGATCGATAATCGTGCCAATAATCGACGCATAGGTACTCGGGCGGCCAATGCCCTCGCTTTCTAGTCCCTTCACCAAGGAGGCCTCGGTCAGGCGGGCAGGGGGCTGGGTTTCGTGGCCGATGGCGTCCAATTCGTGGCAGGTGGGGTGGTCTCCAACTTGCAAATTGGGCAACAGCACTTCTTGGCTTTCCAACGCCGCATCGGGATCGTCAGAGCCTTCGACATAGGCGCGGAAAAACCCGGAAACTCGATCCGCTTGCCGCCTGCTCGAAACCCGGCATTTTCGACTTCAAACTTGAGCGTCACCATGGTTTGGCGCGCATCGGCCATCTGGCAGGCCACGGTGCGTTTCCAAATCAGGTCGTACAGCGCCAAGTCCTGGCCCGAGAGCCCGGTCTCCTGGGGCGTGCGAAAACTGCTGCCCGCAGGGCGAATGGCCTCGTGGGCTTCCTGGGCATTTTTGCTCTTGGTGGTGTATTGGCGGGGTTGAGGGCTGAGATATTCTGAACCGTATTTTTGCTGGACGCACTCGCGGGCTGCGTTGACAGCCTGGTCGGACAGATGCACGGAGTCCGTCCGCATGTAGGTAATGTAACCTCGCTCGTAGAGCCCCTGGGCCACGCGCATGGTGTCGCGGGCAGACAGTCGCAGCTTGCGGTTGGCTTCTTGCTGGAGGGTGGAGGTGGTGAAGGGGGGAGAGGGCTTGCGGGTGTTCGGGCGCTCTTCGAGGTGGGTGACGGCCCAGGGCTTGTGGGTGAGGCGATCGCACAAACTCCGCGCCTCCGCCTCGGTTAACAACACCACATTGCGCCCCTCGGCAATCTGACCTGTGTTCTCATCAAAATCACTGCCCGTTGCCACTTTGCGGCCATCCACCGTGATCAGCTTGACTTCAAAGGGCTTGGCGGATTGAACTTCATGCTGGGCAGCCTCAGGACTCGTCGCCGCCGACAGCAGGGCCTTGAGATCCCAATAGGAGCCCTTGCGAAAGGCCCGACGCTCCCGCTCTCGAACCACCAGGTAGCGCACCGCCACAGATTGCACCCGACCAGCCGAAAGACCGCGTGCAATCTTTTTCCACAGCAGCGGTGACAGGGTGTAACCCACGAGGCGATCGAGCACCCGACGGGTTTCCTGGGCATGTACCAGTTCTTCATTAATGTCGCGGCACTCTTCCAGAGACTTGCGAATCGCCTCCTCCGTAATCTCGTGGAACACCATGCGCTTGGTCGGCACCTTGGGCTTGAGTAGTTGCAGCAAATGCCAGCTAATGCTCTCCCCTTCTCGGTCTTCGTCAGTTGCTAGCAGCAGTTCGTCGGCATCCTTCAGAGCGGCTTTGAGCTCCTTGACAATCTTCTGCTTGCTTTTCGGAATGATATAAAACGGCTGAAAGTCCTCGTCTACATTGACGCCGAGGGTCGCCCATTTATTTTCGTCCTTAACTTCCTTCGGGATGTCGCTGGCTGACTGAGGCAAATCCCGCACATGGCCCATCGACGCCTCGACGCGGTAATCCGAGGGCAAATAGTTGCGAATGGTGCGGGCTTTCGTGGGGGATTCGACAATGACCAGCTTAGGCATGGAGGTCTCTAGGAGGACGGTTGACTAACAGTATAGAGAGCAGAAATCAGGGCAGTTGGCCATAGGTTGGCCGTTGGTTTAGGGATAGGTTTCGGGAAGTGAGAACAAATCGGTGGGTTTCTGGTGCAGCTCTTTAACCTGGCTGGTGCTCTCTTCTCCGACCCGCACTTTTAACCTGACCCGCACTTTTGACTGGACTTGGGATTTTTGGCCTGACTTGTACCTTTTTACCTTACTTGCACCTTAGGACAAGTTTCCCATTTGCGCGATATTGTGAACGGAAAATCGGACATTATGCACTTTGTTAAGCGCCCGTTGCAGGGCTAGGGCGGGGATCTGTCCCCTTTTTCAGTCTTCCAGACCTAGGCTGACTCCAAAAGGATTTGGGGTAACGCTGAGGCAACGGGTTAGAATTCAGCGTGGGTATTGTTTGAACCGATGCCCTGGCTGGAACCTCACCTGTACGGTTCATTAATTTATGGATGTTGCTACACTCGCTTCCCAGCTCCATGCTGGTTTGATCCTGCCCGAGGGGATTGTCACGGTCACACTGCTGCTGGTCTTGGTGGTGGATTTGATTCAAGGCCGTAAGGCCAATCGGGTCACGCCCTACATTGCGATTGGCGGATTGCTGGCCGCTTTGGTGGCGATCGCTGCCCAATGGAACAACACTGCTCCCATCGCTTTCCTGGGTAGCTTCAGCAGCGACCCGCTCAGCTTGGTGTTTCGGGGGATCGTCGCCCTCTCGGCGATCGTTACGATTTTGATTTCGGTGCGCTATGTCGAGCAGTCGGGCACGTCCCTTGGCGAGTTTGTGACGATTTTGCTCACGGCTAGCGTGGGGGGCATGGTACTCTCGGGGGCCAACGAACTCGTCACCATTTTTGTGGCCCTGGAGACGCTGAGTATTTCGTCTTACTTGTTGACGGGCTACATGAAGCGGGATCCTCGCTCCAATGAGGCTGCGCTGAAATACCTGCTGATTGGGGCTTCTAGCTCAGCGCTGTTTTTATACGGATCGTCCCTCCTCTATGGCTTATCCGGTGGACAGACGGAATTGGGGGCGATCGCCCTCAATCTCGCGACCAGCAAGCAATCCCTCGGCCTCGTGATTGCCCTCGTCTTCGTCATTGCCGGGGTCGCCTTCAAAATCTCGGCAGTGCCCTTCCACCAGTGGACACCCGACGTCTACGAAGGATCACCGACGCCGGTCGTCGCGTTTCTATCTGTAGGATCCAAGGCAGCTGGTTTTGCTTTAGCAACCCGGATGCTGGTGACAGTTTTCCCACTGCTGAGCGAAGAGTGGCACTTTGTATTCACCACCTTGGCCATTCTCAGCATGATCCTAGGCAACGTCGTGGCCTTGGCTCAAACTAGCATGAAGCGTCTGCTCGCCTACTCCTCCATCGGTCAAGCGGGCTTTGTGATGATCGGCTTGATTGCCGGGACTGAGGTGGGATATGCCAGTACGCTGTTCTACCTGTTCACCTATCTATTCATGAATTTAGGAGGATTTGCCTGCATTATTTTGTTCTCGCTGCGGACAGGGACAGATCAAATCAGCGAGTACGCGGGTCTCTACCACAAGGATCCGCTGATTACGCTCGGGCTAAGTTTGTGCCTGTTGTCCCTGGGCGGCATCCCACCTTTGGCGGGTTTCTTTGGCAAGCTCTACCTCTTTTGGGCGGGCTGGCAGGCGGGACTCAATACCTTGGTTTTGGTCGGCTTATTCACCAGTGTGATCTCAATTTACTACTACATCCGGGTGGTCAAGATGATGGTCGTGAAGGAGCCCCAGGAAATGTCTGAGGCTGTCAAGAACTACCCTTCGATCAGTTGGGTGTTGCCAGGGATGAAACCATTGCAAGCGGCATTGGTTTTGACCGTGGTAGCCACTGCATTGATAGGCGTGTTGTCGAACCCGGTGTTCACGCTGGCGACAGATTCGGTCAATCGGACACCGTTCCTGAGTCAGAGCATTGCCAAGGCGACGGCCTTGCGCCTGGGAGAGCCAATGGCGCTCCTGCAAAGCTTGGCAGCTCCAGCCGTAGCGTCTGCCCCGAAAGCATCGGCCTTGAGCAAAACTGGACTTGGCCAAGTTTGACTGGATAAAGTTTGACTAGATAAAGCCAACCAGCCCTAGCCTCGGAAACAAGGCTAGGGCTGGTTTTTTGTACACGAATTGATCTTCTATGGAGATGTCCGGGCTGGCAGACGCAAAGCCACGATGCAAATTCTAGAGGTTGAAATCCTTCGCAAACCGTTCTTCTGTCAGGGGCTGTTCTACCATCAAACCTTCGCCGCCGATCATCTCCAGGCGTTCGCCCTCTACGGAGAGCCAAATTTTGGCATTCGGTTGTACTGTCGTCGTCGTGTAAATCACCTGGCCTATCCGGGCTACCATAGACGCCGTCCCGCCTCCTTCCGAGAACTTGTTAGATAGATCAATGTAGACCTCGTCGCCATCGACCTTGAGGCTCAGCAGCTCGGTACCTACCGGAATCGCAGTGGATTCTTTGCCCGCGAGCAACTTGTCGATCGCTGTTTTCAGGCCATCGCTTGGAGAGGCATCTGGCTTGATTGCAATGGTCTCTGACTCAAACTCAACCCGATTGCCTTCGGCCCCAACCCAATAGACTGACGGAGACGCTGCTTTCTCTGGCAGGATCATCGCGTCTTTGTCGGCGATCGACTCTGTACCTTCATTAGGCCCACCCACCCCCGCCGGGGCTGGGCACTGCCTTGAGGAGGCGTGCCAGAATTTGCGGCCAGCTTGGCGGTAGCGGTTGGAGACGGTCGTTGCTCTGCTAACGGTGCAGTGCTGGGAGCGGGTGTTTCGATCTCCACAGGCCCAGTTGCGACTTCAGGTCGAGAATCAAACCACAGTGCGCCTCCCCCCGCCAGAATGGCAGCAAGGACACCCGCAGCAGTCAAAATGATCGGACGATTGTTAGAATTGTTGCTCATGGTTTTTTCCCCGAGATCGGGAGACGCGTTGCCTGGATCTGGAGTGTCCAGATGATCCCTTACATGTAGTCTACAGGTCAGGTTTCGGAGCATAGGACGGGTCTCCGGCGGGGAGAAGGCCGGTCAACCGATTACCATGCCAGCAGACTAGATTGGTTTTGGTTTATGAGACGAGAGTACAGGCAAATTTGTTCAAAAGATTTGACGCGTCTCATTAATGTTCCGAGAATATTTCGACATATTTTCTGGGTCTTTGCGTTTTTCTAGTCCCTGCTTTTCTAGTTCCTGCCTCTGTTGATGCAGCTTATCTATGCAGCCCACTGAACTTGCTCCGATCCTGCCGACAGCCAGCGGCGACCCTGTCCGTCAGGCTGTTCGGCTCGAAAATGTGACGAAGGTTTACGGTGTCGGCGAAACGACCGTCCATGCCCTCGCGGGCGTCAATATGACAGTGAGGCAGGGTGAGTATTGCGCCATCATGGGAGCCTCCGGTTCGGGGAAATCCACGGTGATGAATGTGATTGGCTGTTTGGATCGGCCCACCAGCGGGCGCTATTTTCTGGATGGCCAGGATGTGGCAAGTCTGGAGGATGACGCCTTGGCCCATATCCGCAACCGTAAGCTGGGGTTTGTCTTTCAGCAGTTCCATTTGTTGCCCCAGCTGACAGCGCTCGAAAATGTCATGCTGCCGATGATTTATGCGAATGTTTCCAAAGAAGAGCGGCGCGATCGCGCGATCGAAGCCCTGACCCAGGTGGGATTAGCAGATCGGATGCCAAACAAACCCACCCAGCTCTCCGGTGGGCAGCAGCAGCGGGTTGCGATCGCCCGTTCCATTGTCAACCGTCCCGTTTTGCTGTTGGCCGATGAACCCACCGGTGCACTCGATTCTCATACCACCCAGGATGTTCTCGGTATTTTTGAAGATCTGCATCAACGTGGCATGACGATTGTGGTGGTGACCCATGAAGACGATGTGGGCAAGCGAGCAGAGCGGGTAATTTGGTTTCGAGATGGCAAGGTCATCCAGGATTAGTCATTGCCCATGCCTGGCGGGATCAGAATCAAAAGACAGGTTCGTTGCTAGGACTCTCCGGTGGGGGAGCCGGGTCGCCAGCATCCTGGGATAGCGGAGCTGCAGGCTCACTCCAATCAACATTGGGTTCTGCTGGAGACACGGGTTCCGCTGGTGCGGTCACGTCCGCAGGCTCCGGCTCAAGCCCTTCTAAAGGCGCGGGTTCATTGCTGTTGCCGGTGGCGGGCGCGGCGGGCGGTTCACCTTGGGAAGGTCTGGGCTCGGGTCGAGCCTCAGGCCCAGACCCGAGCGGCTGTTCGGGCAGGGAGTCTAGCGGCGGTTGATTCCAGCTGGAAGCATTGGGCGCTGGAACTTCGCCTGAGTCCTGGAAATTCGCCTCGCTGGGTTCCGCAGAACCACCTGCTGGCTCAGGAATCGGTTCAAACACAGGTGCCTCTTCAGCGGAGTCTGGCGGAAGCACCTCGCGCAAGGGCCGGGTGTTGATGGGCATGTCGCGCAAGGATTGCCTTGTTGCACCCGATAAACCGCTGGCCTCTTGGGCTGATTGGGATTCGGGAGCGGGTACATCGAGCGGCATATCCCCGGCGAGGCCACCTCCGGGCCACGTGAGGCTGGGAAAGCTCTGGGTTCGTCCTAAGCCGGAGATACCTGCTAAAGAGGCAGGAGGCGCAACCCGCAAAATCAGGCCAATACTGCCGCCCAAAAGAGCGGTGGTCAGGCTGATGAGCGCGAGAATTTTGGGGGAGGACATGAGGCGAGCGGTAGGTTGAGGATCGATTGAACCGTCTCTGAGATAGGGTTCCATCGGCTGGGAGGGGGGCAAGGTGAGGGCAAAGGCGGGGGCGATCGCCTCGCCCCCGTCAACCACCGGCATCTGGGGGGGAGAGAAAACAGCACTCATCGGCGGGGCGGTGACGTCCAGGGATGGAGCCACCGATACAGTTGGCGCACTGGTAGGCACCGGTGGAACCCCCGCAGGTACGGACACTGGAGCCGAGACCTCCGGCAAGAGCGCGAGCCAAGCCCCCATGCTGGGCGGGCGATCCTGGGGATTGGGTTCCATGCCCTGCAAAATTGCCCGCTCTAGGGCCAGGCTGAGCTGGGGCCGAATCTGTCGCGGCAGCACCAGGGAAGCCTGCTGCCGCAGGGCGGCATGGATGGGAGGCTGGCCGGTGACCAGGGCATAGAGGGTAGCGGCAAGGCCGTAGACATCAATGGTGGGCTGGAATCGTCCACCCGTTTGGAACTGCTCGGGAGCGGCGTAGCTTGAGGCACGGTTGGCCGGGAAGACGGACGGCTGTAGACCCCAATCAACGAGGACGGGCTGATGGGTTGCGGTTTGCTCGATGATCGTTTCGGGTCTGACGTCTCGATGGATCAGGCCTTTGCCGTGGACGCTACTGAGGGCGATCGCGATTTTGCGCACCAAGGCGATCGCCGCCGCTTCCGTTAAGGGGGTTTGCAACAAACGCTGACTGAGGGGAGTTCCCAGAATCTCCTGCTGAACCAACACTGGAAATCCGTGGGTTTCGAAGTAGTCCAGCACTGTGGCTCGGTTCGGATGGTGCAGTGGCGACAGACTGTGATAGACCCGCTGCATCCAGGCAGCATGAAAAGCAATATTGACCCCAGAAGCCGCGTTGCCTGGGCCAGGTAGCTTGAGCGTGACCATCTGGCGATCGGACTGGTGCAGGGCGCGCAGGGTCAAACTCCAATAGCTAGAGTGCAAAATCTCTTGGAGGATGTAGCGATCGCGAAAAACCGTACCCGCTTGCAGCGGAAAAGAATCAGTCATGCGGGTCACGTCGTGTACTCGGCGTTAATTTTTACATAGTCGTAGCTCAAATCACAGCCCCAGGCGATCCCCGACCCCGACCCGGCTCCCACCCCCACCCGGATGACCACGGGATGCTCGAGGCACTGCGCTTCCATGGGTGGACGTAGAAATGTCTGGGGCGGTTCCGAGGCGGCGTCTAATAATTCATTGGCCTGGGCGATGCTAATGACAGTGGGGGATTGAGGCAAGACACTGGCGGCGGACTGCTGAACGATGTATTGACTGGCGGCAGCTCGATCAAACCCAAGGGGTTGGCCTTGATCCATCAGCACATGCTCACCCAGTTCAATTCGGAGGTCATCTTGTTCAAACATCACCCCGGCCCGACCCGCAGCTGCCGCAATGCGGCCCCAGTTGGGGTCTCGGCCAAAAATGGCAGACTTGACGAGGGCAGACCCGGCAACGGTGCGGGCAATGGCGCGGGCGTCGGTATCATTGGCAGCCCCCAACACCTGGATTTCCAGCAGACAAGTTGCGCCTTCACCATCGCGGGCGATCGCCTTGGCCAAAAACTGGCACACTTGCGTCAACATTGCCTCCAGGCGCTCGGCCTCTGGCCCCGGCCCCGTAATGGCAGGGGTTCGCGACTGGCCGTTGGCGAAGGCAATCAGAGAATCATTGGTACTCGTATCGCCATCCACTGTAATCTGGTTAAAACTGCGATCGGCAGCCCGCGCTAGCATGTCCTGCCACAGCCCTGGCGAAACGGCTGCATCGCAGGTCACGAACCCCAGCATCGTGGCCATGTTGGGATGGATCATGCCCGATCCCTTGGAGATGCCGCCGATGCGCACCGGACGCCCATCAAAGTCCATTTCCAGGGCGATGGACTTGGTGACGAGGTCTGTCGTGGCGATCGCCTGGGCAGCCGCTTCAGAGGCATCCTCGGAGAGCAAGGGGACAATCCGCGCAATACCTTGACGCAGGGGCTCCATGGGAATTTGGCGGCCAATAACGCCCGTGGAGGCAATCAGCACCGAGCCCTCTGCCAGCCCCAGCGCCTGGGCCACCAACTGAGCCGACTCCACCGTATTCGCCCACCCCTGCTTGCCAGTGCTGGCATTGGCCTGTCCTGAATTACATAAAATCGCCTGGGCGGCAGCTTTGGTCTTGAGCTGTTGCCGACAGTAGTCCACGCAACCCGCTCTGACCTGGCTGAGGGTGAAGACTCCGGCGGCGATCGCCTCGACATCCGACACGATCAGGGCCAAATCCGGCAACCCCGAAGGTTTCAGTCCGGCGGCAATCCCAGCGGCTCGATACCCTCTCGGTGCGGTAATGCCGCCTGCAATGGTGCGCCAATCTGCCATGCTTTTCCTCTCACTCTTGCCAGCAAACTTGATCTTCTCGTCAATCGTCCCACGACTCCGGGAGGCTTGGTCGGATGCTCTGATTGTCGCAGATTTTTTATCACGGATTTTTGGGTTACGGATTTTGGGTTACGGATTTTGGGTTACGGATTTTTCGCGCTGAGGGGCGATCGCACCGTTGTTTTGAGCAGACTTCGTTTCGAACAGACTTCGTTTCGAACAGACTTCGTTTCGAACAGACTTCGTTTCGAACAGACTTCCGGATGTGATAAATGTCACTTGTATAGGGAAGTGGTAGATGCACCCTGACTCAATCAATCCTCGGCTACGGTCGAGGATTTCCTTAATTTCTGCAGGGGTATTTGTGGAGGGCTGTTTCGGGCCAACCGGATCTCGAAATGATCTCAAATCCAAACCCTCCCAAATCCAAACCCTCTCCAATGCTCTCAACTCTCAGTAATGGCCAACTTAAGGCCCCATTAAGGCCCAACCTCTTCTGCATGAAGCTCCTGACTTGGGTTTGTTGGTACGATGATGCATCGGTATGACTTGATCCTGTTTGTCTGTAAGTCGTTACTTAAGTCATTGCGTGACCGACTTCAAATCAACTCTGAAAAACTTGATTTGATTTTCCGGATTTGACCCAATAGGTCAGTACAAATAGATGGTAGATGCACCCTGACTCAATTAATCCTCGACTACGGTCGAGGATTTTTTTTGCTCTATATTCTTGCTCTATAGTTTCCGGATTGTACTTAT
>JAAUOP010000158.1 GCA_012034805.1 Synechococcales cyanobacterium CRU_2_2
ATTTTCGTAGGTCTCAATCACTTTTTGGCGCAAGTCAAGGGAGTAGGATTTCATTGCTATTCTGTTGGGTTATCCAGACTAATAACTGTATCCCTTAATTCTGAAAACCGCTATAAATTATTTTAAGACTTTTAGAGCGTGAACAGGTCCTGCTCACAGCCTGTATTATTCAGCATCAAGCGTCTGGCAAATGTGGCTGGCAAATGTGACTGACAAATATTACTCGCAAATATTACTCACAAAAGAATAAATTGGTAAATCGAACTACCATTACTAAGGGTTTCCTGGCAAAACCAAAAGATTTTTGGATGATGCTAGCTTGTGCTTCTTTTTTACACTTTAATCTTACGTTGACGTCATAGGTCGATCGAGGAAATATGACGCAGTGCAAAGTATGGAGGCGATCGCTGACTCGAGCTAATTCCAAGTGCAGATTGCAAAACTGAGGAGCCTGATAGTGATGGTTTTCAATCACTAAGCATTCCCATTACAACATGCCTCCCGCATATTCCAAATCTTCAGAAATGAGATAGAGGAATAGGCCTAAATGTGACTTCCAAATCGATTCAATACTGTTTGCCAGTTTGCGAATTAGGGGATTTTGATTGGCTTTTAAGGATGATTTAGCTGCGGTTTTAGATGCGGGCCGCGCGGACAAAATGACTATAGAAATGCTCCGTGGGAATGGTGAGCAGCCCTAGTCTGACGGAATACTCGTACAAATTCCGTGCACGAGCGTTGCCCTGGGTTCCCACCCCAGTTAAGGTAACAACGTCGAAATTCGCTCCAATCGACCGAGAATGCGGTGGGCTAATTCATCACCCAAAACCGGTTTGAATAAGTAATCATCGGCTCCGGCTGCAAACGCTCGCTGCCGGGTCTCTGGATCATTAAGAATGCTTAAGAAAAGAATCGGTAGTCGCTTCCATGTCGGGTCATGGCGAACCACTTGACACAGTTCAAATCCATTGATTTCTGGAATTTTGATATCTAAGACAAGGGCATCCGGTTGAACCGATTGCAAGACCTGCCAAAAATGTTGGGGGTCTGCCAGGGTTGTAATTTTAAATCCGAAGGGATTGAGCTGTTGGATCAAACTTTGAAGCAGATAGGGATCATCATCGACCAGCATCACTTTCAGGGGCTGAGGATAGCCCTGGAGCGTTTGTTGAATGCCAGCGGTCGTTCGTTTGTGGGCCGCCAGAAGACTCGCTGTGACGATTTGTTCGGCAGAAGCCTTGGATTGCAGGAGAAAAGTGCCGCCCAAACGCAAAGCCTGGAGGCGATCGCCCAAGCTATCCCGCTGTCCCAAAATCAGCAAGGGAATGCCCGTAAGCTGGGCCCGGAATGATTCGAGATCTAGGGGGTGATCGCACAACGGTTGCAAGGCCTCCAGGCTGGTAATCATTTGCTGAGGCGAAGACTCGGCCTCCAAGCTGGCCACCACCGCCTGCCAAGTCTCAAACACCCGAGGTTCGAGGCGATGGCGAACGACGGCGGTGGAAACCTCTACATTGAATGTCACATCCTCTGTCAAAATCCAAACCTCTGGCCCTTTGGATTCCGGGAATTGGGGCAAACTGGTGATGGCCAGGGTCTGCTCAATCTGCTGGCGAAGCTGGTCGAGCTGGTCTCGAATCTGATGCTGAAGCTCGGGCGGCATCTCTTGGGGACTGAGCGTTGGGGGTAGTTGTTGGCAGAGGACTTCAAGATGCTTGGCCTGCTGCCCGGCTTCGACGAGCCCAAGCATCCCCAGGGTGCCCGCTAGGCGGTGGGCGATCGCCCATCGCCCAGCAGGAGAAAGGGCTTCAAAACTCTGAATTTCCTGCAAACAGGCTTGCTTTGCCGTCGGCCAGGTTTCGTTCAGAAACTGGAGGTATTGCATTTGCAAGTTACCTGGGTGATTGGGGGCCGGATCGAGTTCTGGCGAATCTAGTGCTGGGCAATCTGCTCCAGACGGCTTCAGGTAGTAGCCCCGTCCGTGCAAGGTGCTAATCAAATCCGGAGCGGCCCCGACCCGCTGCAGTTTGTTCCGCAACCGTCGCACATGGGAGCGCACCGTAGACTCCACCGGAAATTCCTCCGAGGACCAAAGACGCTCCAGAATTTCTTCAACGCTCACCACATGGATTCCATTCGCAATCAGGAGCTCAAGCAATGTATATTCCTTCGACGTGAGCTGGAGGGGGCGATCGCCATAGGTCACCTCAGCGGTCACCGGGTTGAGTCGCAACTCTCCCCACATCCGCCAGGGAGCAGCCTGTCCTTGGCCCCGACGCAGCAATGCACGGATGCGAGCATCCAATTCTCCTAGGTCAAAGGGCTTCACCATATAATCATCCGCCCCGGCATCGAGGGCCTGAATTTTGGTGGCACTGCTTTCCTCCGAGGTCAACAGCAAAATCGGGGTGGTATCCCCTGCCGCTCGCAGTTGCTGGCACAGGCTAATCCCGTCTAACTGGGGCAGCATCAAGTCCAAAACCAGCAGATCGTAGTCGAAGGTTGAACAATAAGACCATCCCGCCGCTCCATCGGTGACCTGGTCTACCACATGGTGTTGAGCCATCAAGTGGCGCATGACTAAATTGGCCAATCGCCGGTCATCTTCAACCAAGAGAATTTTCATAGGGCAAGCGGCCAATGGAGAATCTTGGCAATCTGTTCCGGCAAATCGAGCGAATTAAACGGCTTGGTAATGACGCCGCTCACGCCCAGGGCCTTGAGCTGGGATTTCTCGGTCGCCTGGGCCTTTGCCGTCAGAAAAATGACGGGAATCGCCTGGGTGCTCGGATCCGCCTGGAGCACTTTGAACGTCGCCACGCCGTCCATCTCCGGCATCATCACATCCAGCAAAATGGCATCAGGCTGATGTTGCTTTGCAAGTTCAATTCCCGCTGGCCCAGAGCTCGCCGCCAGCATCTCCCAGCCTGCACTGAGTCGAAGGCCAAATTTAACGACCGTTTGGATTGTTTCTTCATCATCAATCATCAAAATTTGTCGAGATGCGCTCCGGGTCGAGGGGGTTGATTTATCCATCTGTTCCTCCCGATGAAGATTCTGCGCTGGTTTGCGCGCTGGTTTGCGCCACGCTGCCCTCAGTCTGGGGCAGGGAGGGCACCGTGAAGGAAAAAGTGCTGCCTCGTCCCGGTTGGCTCTCGGCCCAGATTTTGCCGCCATGTCGCTCAACAATTTCCCGGCAGATGGTCAGCCCTAGCCCTGTGCCTCCCTTCCGACGTGCATCGGAGGAATCGACTTGCTGGAAGCGCTCGAAAATATTCTCCAACTTATCCTCGGGGATGCCAGGGCCTTGATCCCAAATGCGAAACAGGGTTTGGGTGGCTTGGGCCTCGACCGTGATCGAAACAATCTCTCCTGAATTTGAAAATTTGATCGCGTTACTGAGCAAATTGGTGAGGGTTTGAAGGATATAGTCGGCGTCCGCCCAAATGGGAATTGAGAGGGGCTCGCTGGTGAGGCGAATACCTTGCTGCTGGGCCATGGGCTGCATGGCTTCCATGGCGCGGATGATCAAACTTGCCGCATCGCAGATCTGTTTTTCCATGGTGACATCGCCGGATTCGATGCGTTGCAAGTCGAGGACGTTGTTCACGAGCCGGACGAGACGCTCGGTGTTTTCGTCAGCGATTTCGAGCATTTGCTGACCGTCTTGGGAGAGCAAGCCTAGGCGTCCAGTGGACAGAATCTTGAGGGCGCTGTGCATGGAGGTGAGGGGCGTGCGCAGTTCGTGGCTGACGACGGAGATAAATTCATCTTTCATGCGTTCGATGGCTTTGCGATCGCTAATATCACTGGTCAAGGCAAAAAAGCCCTGCACCTCCCCCTGGGGGTCAAAATCAGGAATATAGGTGACATTAAGCGATCGCACCTGGCCCTCTGGCCCGAGGATTTCATTCTCATAGGTCGTGGCTTCTCCCGCCAGCACGGCTTGCGCCGGCAACTGCATCCGCCCATAGCAGTCTTTGCCCCACACCTCCTGCAAATGTTTACCTTTGAGAGTTTCGAGGGGTTGTCCTAACCAATCTTCATAGGCTTGATTGTTAAAGCGATAGCATTGGTTGCGATCCACGTAGCTAATCAACACGGGTAAGGCATTGGTAATCAACCGCAGTTGTTCCTCCTGCTGACGCAGGGCCGCTGTTCGCACCGCAACAATATCCTCTAGATTTTCAACCAGCTGGGACTGGGCGATCGCAATGCTAATTTGATCAGCAAGTTGTTGCATCAAGGCTAATTCGGCCTCGCTCCATTGCCGTTCTTGGCTGCATTGGTGGGCAATCAGCAGCCCCCAAAGCGCAGCGGGCTTGGCTGGAGGAGATTGCCACGCCGGATATTGCAAAATCGGCACAATCAATTTGGCCTTGATGCCAAATTGCTCGACAAATTCCACCAAACAGTCGGCCAGACCCGCCGCCGGATCACGCACCTTGGCAATGGCGACCACCCGTCCTTGGGCATAGCGCTGTTGATATTCGATCGGAAAGACTTCCTCCGGAAACTGCATCCCCAAAATTTTCGGATAGTCGGGCAGCACGGCTTCGCTGATCGGTTTGCCGGTGCCATCGGGAAGCACTTGATAGACCAACACGCGATCGGCTCCCAGGAGGCGTTGGACTTCGGTGACCGTGGTGTGCAAAATCTCTGCCAACTGCAGCGACTGGCGAATTTTGAGCGTCACCTCCGCAAACAGCTCGGCCTGTTGCTGTTGCTGGGCGAGGGCCACTTCGGCTTGGGTGAGGCGATGGCCAATCTCCCGAAAAATCACCAAATGCCGCCGGGGCATCACCTCTCGTGTGAGACTCCACTCCAACACCTGTTGTTGCAGGTTAGCCGGGAGCGGCTGGCTCTGCCAAGCTCCGAAGGATCGCCCTCCCAAACGCCGCACACTCGTGTAGGTTTCCAGGGGCTGAGCCCCTCGGTGGAGCCGAGCAAAGTCCACAGAAGTGCTCACCAGGTCTTTCCAAGGTCGCCCAATCAATTGCGACTCAGGCAGCTGAAGGATCTCGAGGGCCAAGTCGTTGAGCGCAAGCAACTGCCCCCGATGGTTCAAGAGGGCGATCGCCTCCTGGGCACGCGCTAGCATCGGCGGCAGTTGACCACGGGAAAACCCGCGAGAGTGGCCACGCTGGGAACGAAATCGAGTTCGAGGCTGGCGTCGCTTCATGCAGCTTTGGGGCAATCCTGCGCAACCCTCACCTATGAACGCTGGAGTTCGCGGAGATATACGGCGATCGTATCTGTTTATTGAGAAATACTTCTTTAAGTTTGATTTACTCTGAGGAGATTCCTGAAAGACCCAGAGTGCCTACGCTGGCTGGACATCCTGGCCAGAGGCAATCACCAATACCAAACAGCCCGTTTGGGTTTTGAGGGCATGACGGGTGGAAGGATGAGAGTGGATGCGATCGCCCACTCGATAAACGCGTTCTTCTACCTTTAAATCACCGGCCAACACCAACAGCGATTCCTCCTGGCTGTGATAATGCAGAGGAAAATTTGCCTTGGTTTTAGCCCGAAGGAATAGGGCAATGTAGTTGTAGGCGCGATCGATTTTCCAGGTCGCCATTTCAAACCCTGCAACATCACCCATCGGCCCCCACCGCAAGGCTTCCGATGCTTGCTTGAGGGTTTCGATCGGTTCTGAAAGCAATTCAAATAAGTCAGAGCTGGGAGTTTGCTCCAATTCTTGCTCCGAGGCGGAGCCACTCAGGCGATCGAACAAACGGGCTTTGAGATCTGCAGCAGGAACTTGAGTCGGCGCAACGTAGGAGAGCACCGCAGCGGTTTCTAGATCCACCCCAAAGAGACCCTCGAATTCTGTGTGTCTTTCCCAGCTCATGTCTTCCAAGATCTGCTCGTCCAAGCTCATGTCTTCCAAGATCTTCTTGTCCCCCCATCTTCAGGATACCGTTCAGATCAATCTACCTCATCCAACAAACGACGTAACTTATTGAGCCCCAGCCGCACCCGAGTTTTGACCGTGCCGAGGGCAAGCCCCAGCGTTGCCGACATTTCGGCATGGGTCAGACCGCTAAAATAGGCAAGCTCTAGCACCTGGCGCTGTTCTGAGGGCAGCTGGTCAAGGGCGGCTTGCACCTGATCTCGCCGCTCTCGCATTAGCAACACTTCGTCGGGCTGGGGCGCGGCTTGCACCTGAGCCTCAAGCGTCGAGACTACCACCGCTTTGGCTTGGCGTTTGCGCTTGCGCAGGCGATCGAGGGCGCGGCTACGCAGCATCAAAAACATCCAGGTATCCACCCTACCTCGGGAAATATCATAACGCTGGGCTGATTTCCACACCTGACAGAAGACATCCAGAACGACTTCTTCGGCTTCTTCCGCCGTGCCCAACATTTTGAACGCCAGGGAGTAGAGCGGTCGGGCATAGCGATCGTAGAGCAGACTCATGGCTGTTTGGTCTTGCTGGGCGATGCGTTGAAGGAGGTGAACTTCCTCCGCAGGAGAGACTGGGGTCATGCAGGTCGATCTCTCTTGCCGATTACCGATGTCTTCTAATCTGGCCTGAGCACTAGTTTCGTGAATTCGTTCGTGCATGAGTCTGACGCAAAATGCGCTTCAATCTTCGTTTTTTTCGTCACACTTTAACAAGCCTCCTCCCGTGGAGATCCAAAACCAGGCCGAGGACGTATGCCTCTTCAAGATTATCGATCAATCTGAGAACTAAATCTGAAGACTGATCGATCAGTTTCATCGGCTCACAGCAGCTTCAAGGCCAGAAGTATCCTTTGTTATGGTGAAGATGTCATGGTGAAGACTAAAGACCTCGGTTCATTTGCCTCCGATTGCCGTTCTCGGCTCAGCCAGCCAGCAATCCTGCTCAGTGCTGGGGTGTTGGGGGTGGCGCTCTTGTTGGGAGCGATCGCCCCCGCCCTGCTCCAAGCCTCAGACCATGATGATGGTGAGGTGGACACCAAGGGCCGCAATCTCAATTTGACCGATTTGTATGTGTTTCGAGAAAGCGAGCAAAATACCAGCGCCTCCAAGGAGGATTTGGTGTTTGTGATGAATACGAATCCCCGCTCTGTTGCTCGACAACAATACTATTTCAGTACCAAGGCGCGCTACGAGTTTTACGTTTCACGGGTTTCCAATAATGATGCACCGGCAACAGGTAAAGCCGATGTTGTCTTGCGCTTTGAATTTAGTCCGCCCAACAAGGATCAAGCGCAAACCCTGACGTTCACGGCCTTGCGGGATGGAAAAGCCTTTCAAACCAAAGCGATGACCACGCCACTGGCGAAGGGGAGCAAGCCCCAGGTGCAGCAGCTCAACCTGGGCGGCAGCAAAATGAGTGTGTTTGCTGGGCTGCGGGAAGATCCGTTCTTTTTTGATGTGGAACAGTTCTTTCGGGTCAGGGCCGGGGCACTGGGTATTGGGCCAGCGGTGGGATTTCGTCCGCCGAATCAGGCGGTAGATTTTGCCGTGGGGTATAACGTTAATGCGATCGCCCTGCGCATCCCCCGCAAGTTCTTGCAAGGTAATACGAACGCGACAACCTTTGATGTTTGGGAAACCATTTCAGTCCCCGAAGGCAAACCCAAGTCGAAGCGAGATGCACAAAAGTTTACCCAAGTTGAACGGCTAGCACGCCCCGGTGTGAATGAGGGGTTGATCGTCACCAATGACTTTCTCAATGCTCTTAACAAGGTCACACCCGGATTTGAAGCAGCGGCGTTGAAGGGGGTGAATCCGGCGGCTCAGGTGGCGGGGCCGATTGTGGGTGAAGCGGTTAAAACCTTAAAAGCGATCGGCAATGATGACAAGCGAGCCAATGCTTTGATCAAGGCATTCTTACCCGACGTGATGCGGATTGACACTCAAGGCCCTAGTGGCTATGCCAATGCCTTGAATGCCCTGGGTAGCCCCATCCGAGGAAGACTGCTCGCCGATGACACGATTGACATCACGCTAAGTGTTTTGAGTAATGGTGCGATTACCAGTGACAACGTTTCCTATGGGGGAACACCTGGAAATGCAGCCCAAGGCCACAAATCTTTAGAATCGCAATTCCCCTATCTGGCTTTACCCAACTAAGCGGCTCAATGGGGCATCAGAAATCTTTCACCAACCAAAGCCCTCACCCTAAATCCCTCTTCCACCGGGGGAGAGGAACTTTGATTTGACTCCCCTTCTCCCATTTTGGGAGTAAGGGGGGTGGGGGATGAGGGGGGCTGTTTCTTTTCATGCAAGAGGTCTATTGAATTGCCCCCTGAAACATGCCCGATAAGACAACAATCATTCCCCACAATCGTAGGGACGAACCGCCGTTCGTCCTAGTCTAGCCATCGACCAAAGCCGCCACAGCCAGATGAATTCGGTTTTGTCCCTACAGGAAAATACCCAGGATGCCAGTGATGCCAGCCCATCGATCGATCACATTCGCCAAAACGATAGCATTCGCCAAAACCTCTATGGCCGCTTGGCTGACGGCGATCGCCACCCTCAGCCTGATCGCGCTTGCTGTCGAGAATAGGCCACTGCTCAGATCCATTCTGGGGCGATCGCCCACGGCCATCACCTATCCCTATGAACCGACCTCCCAAGTGGATGCCACCCAGCAGCTGCAGCAGGAAATTGCCTTTTATCAAACCCGCATCCAGCAGCGTCCAAATGATGGCCTCGATCGTACCGCCCTAGCTCAAACCTATCTCAAAATGGCGCGGGCAACGGGTCAAACAGCATGGTTTTTGTTGGCCGAGAAAACGGCACAAGAATCCCTGAAAAAGTTACCGTTTGAGAATTCGGTAGCGGTCTTAGTCTTAGCTCAAGTTGCCGAGGCAAAACACGATTTCTCGAGATCAATTCAGTTGGCTAAGCAAGTCTTGACTGAAAAGCCTGAGAGCGATCAGGCGCTGGCGCTGCTGGTGACCGGCTATTTGGCCCAGGGAAAAGTCTCGGAGGCCGAGGCGATCGCCCAACCCCTCTCCCAAATGACCCCCACCCTCGGCACCCACCTCCTGGGGGCACTCACCTACGCTGCCCAGGGCAAAGACAGCTTGGCGATCGCCCAGTTTGAGCAGGCTCTAGCGCGAGAGGAACCGGGCGAGACCGGCAGTTCGGCACGCTTGCGGACCTTATTTGGACGCTTCTATGCAGAACGCGGTGACTTGCAACAAGCCCAGCGACTCTACCGCGAGGCGCTGCGGATGGTGCCCCAATACCCCTTGGCGATGGTGCAGCTGGCCGAAGCCGAAGCTCAGCTAGGGCGTTATCGTCGGGCGCATCAGTTGTATTCTCAAGTATTTACTGCGGGTGAGTTGGCGACGGTAGTAGATCATACGGCCTTGGCTGGATTGGCAGAGCTAGCACAATTGCAGGGCGATCGCCCCAAGGCAAAAGCATTATGGGATGAAGCTGAAAAACGTCTCCGTGCCCACCCCGACCTAGAGGGCTTTGGACATCGGCGAGAGTTGGCTCAAATTTTGCTGGCGCGGGGCGATCGTGCAGATCTGCCAGAAGCTTTGGACTTGATGCGCCGAGAGGCCCAGGTTCGTCGGGATGCCCAGACGCTGGACACCCTGGCCTGGGCGCTTTTGGAAACTGCAATCCATTCAGGCACAATAGATTCAGGCGTAACAGATTCAGGTGTAGCAGATTCAGGTGTAACGGATTCTCAGGTCACTGGCACCCAAAATCTACAGGCTGCAGCGGCGATCGCCCAAGAAGCCCTCCAACAAAACCCCAACAACGCCCAGCTCCTCTACCGG
>JAAUOP010000159.1 GCA_012034805.1 Synechococcales cyanobacterium CRU_2_2
AGCCACCGCCGTCACCAACAGGTCGGCAAGCGCCAGTCCCAAGCAAGGTCGGCCAGGGTGGTTTCTGGGGTGACGGGCGTCCCGAGACTGCCCACGGCTTCAATCAGCAAACCGGGGTAGGCTTGGGCAGCAGCTTGGAGCGATCGCCAACTCTCAGCCAAATCCATGCTCCCCCCAGACGCCTGTTGCAGTACGTAACGACCCCAGTCTGAGCCGGAGCAGACCGCGAGGCGCTGGGCGATCGCCTCCAGCACCACCGTTTTTCCCACACCATAGCCAGTGCCGGCCACCAGCAATCTGGAGCTGAGCCCGGCTTGTCCGGGTTTGTCTTGTTCGGGTTTGTCTTGTCCGGGTTTGTCTTGTTCTAGGTTGAGGGTCGGCATTCGCGTTCGGTCTTCAGGAGTGAGTAGGAGAGCAGCCCCTTGAGCTTAACCCTCTGGGGTCGGGCTCACTGCCGGATCGGGTGGCAGGATAGTGGGTATCGGCGTTAGAGCCGGTGCGGGTGCGGTCGGAGTGCTCGTGGGCGTTGGGGTCGGGGTTGGAGTGGGCGTCGGGGTCGAGGTCGGGGTGGATGTGGGCGTGGGCTCGGGTTCCGGCTCGGGTTCCGGCTCGGGCTCGGGCGCTGCCGTCAGAGCCAGCGCCACCGTATAGGACCCTGGCTCCCCTCGGGTTACCTCCACGACATACCGACCATCCGCATCTGCCTGCACCGTGCCTTCACTACCCACCATGTCCGGTACGGGCTCTCCATTAGGGAAATAAAACCGCAGCGTCGCATCTCCCTCCACCACGCGGGCCGTCAATGATTGAGCTGACTTGAGCGAGACGGTATAGCGCTGAATCGTATTGGCATCCAGGTCACCCGAGGCCAATTGCTCGACCCCTGGCACCAGCGACACCGACCGATTGCGATATTTGGGTTCCTCCGGCTCCGGTTCCGGCTCCGGCTGGCTGGGTTCGGTCAGACTCAGCAGTAGCCTAAAATCACGACTACCCGTGCCGCTGGACGGATTGAGCGTGGCGAGATAGGTTCCGTCTATCGGTAACGTCCCTTCCCAGCGGCTCACCTGGCTGGCACGGTTGTCGATCGCCTGTCCATCGGGGGCCAGCAACGTCATCAAAACCTGATCGTTTTCTAGGCTCGCACTGAGGGTCTCCCCCTTTTTCCCATCAAATTCGTAGGTGATGCTGTCCCCCTGGTTAAGAGTGCGGGTGAAGACTTGGGGTTTGCCGGGACGGAGCTTGATCTGCTGCCGTAGGCGGGCCGGGGCAGGTGGAACCGTTGGGGCGGGCGAAACGGTCGGGCTTAGGGTGGGTGTCGGTGTGACGAAGACGGGTGGGCGAGCGAACTGGGAGGCGATCGCCCAGGCGGCAACCCCGGCCAAAATCACGACCCCCGCACCCACAGTGCCCAAGGCAACGGGATCGTCCCAGAATGAAGACTCCGGCTGGTCGGGAGGACGCCGGTTGCGCGGGTTGCCTTCGGGGACCTCGGCCATAGAGGTGCGGGCGTAGGAGGGCTCTACAGCTCGGCCAATGGCGACCGTGCGCAATTGTGAGGCTGGAGCAGACGGGGCGATGCCGCTGGGGCTGATGCCCTGGGCTTCAGGGTTGGAGGCTGTTCCGGGATCTCGGCCTACGCTGTCTAGGGCTTCCATGACATCGGTGGCGGCAGGGTAGCGATCGCCCGGACGGTAGCTCAGCATTCGGTCTAGGGCAGCGGCAAAGCGCTCGGGCACGTCGGTGACCAGCGATCGCCAGCGCCAAATCATCTGGTTGGAGTCAAATAGCTCCGCCGGTTGCCGCCCCGTCATCAGCACAATGGCCGTCACCGCTAGGGCAAACAAATCACTACTGGGGTAAACCTCGCCGCCCCGAATTTGTTCGCTGGGGGCATAGCCCGGCTTGCCCACGGTAGTGGGGCCGCTGCCGCTGTCATCCTGGAGCTGGGTGGCGATCGCCTTGACCACACCAAAGTCGATCAGCACGGGCTGGGCGTCCTGCTCTCGGTGCATGACGTTGTCGGGGGAGATATCTCGGTGGATGATGCCTTTTTTGTGAATATGGTTGAGCACCGGTAAAAGCTGCCGGACAAACTCCAGAACTTCGTTGGGGCTAAAGGCTCGGCCCTGGGAGAGCCGTTCGCTCAAAATTTCGCTGTAGGGGCGGCCTTCGACGTAGTCCTGCACCAAAAAAAATCGCCCGTCTTCCTCGAAGACAGCCTGAAAGTTGGGCACCTGAGGGTGCTGAATCCGGTGCAGCACCGAGGCCTCCCGTTCGAACAGTTCCTTCGATTTTTCGATCGCGTAGGCGCTATCTCGCGGGGGAATATATTCTTTCAGAGCACAATATTCGTTAAATCGACCTTGATCAGCGGCTAAATAGGTGCGTCCAAAACCGCCCTGACCCAGGATTTGCAACATCCGGTAGCGGTTTTGGAGTACGGTGCCAATGGGGATAGGAGGTTGCATAGTCAGACGAAACCCGACACGATTCACCACACAATATAGAGGGGTGTCTGCGATCGCAACAGCCCCACCCGCCTATTTTTTGGGGTGGGGTGTCTGGCTGACACCCCTGCGGTTTTGGGTTCAGGCTAGAGCCTTTGACGCACGTTAGGGCCTAAAAGCTCCCATCAACCGCGAAAGCCAAATCTCGAAGGACCGCAGCCGGTGTTTCCGAGGACGCTCCTGAGGGTTAACCATGGGTTCGACCAGCACCGTAAACATACCGAGGCGGTTGCCTGCAATCACGTCGGTGAAGAGGCGATCGCCCACCATGCCCAACTGTGCAGACGGCAGCGCCATTTCCTCGGCAGCCTGACGCAACTTGCGGCGAGACGGCTTTCCTGCTCCCCAAAGGTAGGGCAAATCCAGCGCCCGACCAATTTTGGCAATGCGGGGGCGGTTGATGTTGTTACTCACCAGCCAAATCTGGGTGTGAGGCCGTAGGGAGTCGATCCACTGATGAACTTCAGCCGAAAGATTGCCGCTGTAGGTCGAGAGCAGCGTGTCATCAACATCCAAAATTAGTCCCCGAAGCCCGTGATGGTTCAGCAGCTCCGGCGTTAAATCTAATACTGTCCCTTGCAAGACGAGGCTGGGCCGCAAGAGTCGATTGAGCTGGGTCATATCAAGTAGATCAGAGCAGATGGGGCCGGTCGAAGCGCCCAAGACGAGCTAGCTCGCTGGCTTGCCCTCGGCAGCTTCTTGCTTTTTCGCATCCCGAGCATCGTGAATTTCATCTTGGGCCGACAGATGCTCTTCGAAGGTACGACTAAACACATGGCTTCCATCGTAGCGTGCGACGTAGAAGAGATAATCCGTGTCTTCTGGAGTAAAGGTGGCCTTGAGGCTGGCCAAGCCGGGGCTGGCGATCGGCGTTGGCGGCAAGCCGGGGTTGAGATAGCTGTTGTAGGGCGAGGGGGTGGCCACTTCGGCAAAGGTGAGGGTGCGATCGGGGGTTTGACTAATGCCCAGACCATATTCCACGGTGGGGTCTACCTCCAGGTTTTGCCAATGCGCAGGCGGTGGGCCAAGACTCCCGCAATTAGGGGGCGCTCGGTGGGAATAACCGCTTCTTTTTCGACGATGCTGGAAAAGTTGACCCATTCCGCTAGGCTCAAGGTTGTATCTGCCTGTTGGTAGAGCGGCAACGCCTGGTTCTCGAACTGGCGCAGCATCGTATCAACCACCCCCTGGGGGGTGATCTGGGTGGCATCGATTTGGTAGGTATCGGGGAAGAGGTAGCCCTCGAGGTGGGGAATATTGGCCGGGAGCCAGGTGTAGCGATCGCGCGGAATCTGCTGCACCGCCGCCAAAAACTCTGCTGCTGGAAAGAAACCCTGGGCTTCAAAGTAAGCCGCCATTTGGCGAATATTCCAGCCCTCAGGAATCGTAAACTGGGATTGGATGACTTTGCCCTCGCGGATTTGACGCGCCAACCCCAGCATGGAACTCGAGGGCGAGAGTTCATAAACCCCAGCCTGAAAGTCACCGGGACTGCGGCCCAGCTTTTGCTGCAACGACTGCCAGCGCACCCACATATCCCAGGCTTTGCCAGAGCGAATCAAACCCGATTCTTCTAGCTGCTGACCGATCTGGTAGGCGGAGGTGCCCGATGCAATTTCGAGCTGTACCGGTGACGCAGCGGCCTCAGTGGCCGCTTGCACTGGAGCATTGGCCCAGCTCCACCAGCTCCAGCCCTGCCAAGCGCCCACGCCCACGACAGCAGCGACGGCCAGACCGAAGAGCGACCGCGCCCCGGAGCGACGCGGTGGCTTCGAGGCCAACGGGCTGGACTGGATTGATCGAGCGGACTTGGCGATCGCCCGTCTTGGAACACCTTGCGGGGAGCGAGGCTGCTTTGAAGCGTTCGAGCCCGGTTGCGGGCTAGGGTTTGGGCTGGATTTGGAATCTGGCATACGACCCGCTTGACGAATAACACCCACAAAGTTAAGCACAGGGTCTTGCAATCGGCTACCGTTAGCCTCCAAAAAACAGTAACAAAAGCAGCACTATCCAGCGATTTGGAACCGGGATTCCATTGTCCAAGAGGGACTACATCGAAGGTAGGCTCTGCCGAACCTTCGTTCCCGAATAGGCCTTCTGCTAGGCTTCATTCTCGTCCGGTTCCGAGCCTATCGCCAGCTCTGCAGCGGACACTGCGTCTTTTTCCTCTGCTGCAATGGCCTTGGCCAGTTCAGCTTCCAACAGCGGCTCAATGCGAGCGTATTCTTCTTCAGAAATCAGCTTCGGCTCTTCGTTTTCCAGACGAGCAACGATCAAAAATGGGTCGAGGGGGGTGTAAATGCCGTACTCCCGCTCCTGGTAATAGAAAATCGCCAACAGCTGAAACTCCTCTTCCTCATCTAGCTCGTCCTCGTCGTCGAAGCCATAGTGGTCTGCACCGTTGAGGTCTGCCTCTTCATCTTCTTCGTCCTCGAGGTCGGGTAAGTCACCTTCCACGGTGAGGGTGATGGCGGTGGGTAGCAGGGTAAGGTTTTGTTCTTCCAAGACCGCCTTTGCGGTGGGAAATAGGGCTTTTAGCTCACTGTCTTCTTCGACGGGCACGGGTTCTTCATCATCGTCTTGCCAGCTAAAAATAACCGCTGGGGCATCCACGGGCTGCAACAGGCCATAGGGCTGACCCTCCAAGACCAAGGAGCGCTCTAGAAAACAAAGCAGCGATCGCCCGTCGGTGTCGTGCAGCAGAACGGTGGGAGCGTCCATGGGTCACTCAGCAATAAAGAACCGCTACCTATCTTACGGGGTCGCGCCGCCGATCCAACCAGCGCTGCAGAATAATCGCAGCGGCTTCGCGGTCAATCAGCGCCTTGTTGCGCGAGGTCTGATAGCCCGCTGCCTGGAGCCTTTCCTCCGCTTCCACCGATGATAAACGCTCATCCACATACTCCATGGGCAAAGCCAAGGCGCGCGCGAGGCCACTGGCGTAGCGCTGCACCTGCTGAGCCTGGGGGCCAACCTCGCCATCCAGGGTGTAGGGCAAGCCAAAGATCAAGACCTGAACCTCTCGCTCCTGAACGATTTGGCGAAATTGCTCAACATCCTGGGCAAAGGCCGATCGCCGCAGGGTTGTCAGCCCAGTGGATAGCAAACCGGTGCCATCACAGCCAGCAATGCCAATACGTTTGCGACCGACGTCAATGCCTAGGGCCGAAATCCGTTGCATGGGTGAACTCAGCTGGAGGAACGGGATTCGTCCCGATAGATTTGAAAATCTTGGAAATGAGCGTAGTCCCAGCGATCCCAAAATAAGTCGGAGCGCGTGCACGTGTCCAAGGAGATGCGGCCTGGAATCGGCTGCCGGTTGGGCTGAAAGCCCTGGAGCATGTCCGACAATTGGAGGCGCTCGATGGAAACGCCGCGTGATTCGCGGAGTTTGTGCCAAACCGAGCGCGAAAGCAGCAGTCGATGCTCTACCGGTTCTGCCTCGAGGCGCTGGAAATACTCCTCGCGCTCGGGCTGGTAGTCTGCCGCTGTCAGGCGCAGTGGCATGGCGGGGTAGTTTTGCAAAATTTGGGCCATGTAGGCCATGAGTTCTGCGTAGAGCCAGGTGTAGGCGGGGTGAACGGTTAGGTCAGCGCGGTGATCGGTATCGCCAGAGGTGGACAGGTGAAGCTTGACATAGCCGATCGCCGTTTTGCGTTGGGGCTCAAACACGTAGGCACTGACGACATCCTGATGCTTGAGCAGATGGCCAACACTGCCCACCAAAGACCGGGCTAAGCTCGAGGAAAAATCCTTGGCGTGGCGATCGAACACCTGCCGCAGCAGCGGCGGCATGGACACGGTGTCGAGCTGATAGAGTAAATGCGCGTCGGCATTGCTCACCGGCAGCAGGTTGGGCAAATTGGGATCGGTCTCGGCTAGGGACTGTAATTTCTCGACAGAGATGCGCCAGTCGGTGAGCTGAGCGAGGGGTTGAAAGCCGTTTTGGCGATAGAGGGCAATGCTGCTCTCCTCAGCGATATTGACCTCGGTGATCCACGTCCGGGCTTCCCAAATCGTTTCGAGACAGTGACGCAGCAACTGGGAGCCCACGTCTCCGGCCAGCTGCAAGTTACCCTGGGCGGTGGTTCCACCTCCGGCGACGACGCGGCTAAATTGCCAGGTGCTGTGGCTGCGGTTGGTGGGGGTGACCTGGACGAGGCCGAGGATGGTGCGATCGCGCTCCGCCACCCGAAAATTCGCCAAGTGCTGCCAAGGCGTCGGCATCCAGCTCAAGAGCTTGAGTGGACCGTACCAGCGTCTTAGCCACTGAGCCAGCACGCCGCCCGAGGCTTCTGGTTCTGGACCAATGGTGGCCTGGGTCAGGAGTTGTTCAACTCCGTCAAGATCGCGGTATTGCAGGGGACGAATTTGCAGTTGTGTGAGCACGTTCTCTGAAACTGTCATGAGATCGAAACAGCCATGGGACTGCGCCAAAGGAACCAGCGTCGATACCCTCCATCATAGCCTGGGCGAACGGGGTTCGTCCCTAGGTGAGAGGCCGGAGTAACACGACGGGGGTTTGCTCATCGGCATTGCCCGCTGGGTTGCTCCGTAAGGCATCGTTCAAGAAGGTTTCAGACACCCCCGCTGTGGCGGCCAGCACCTTGACTCGGCGCAAATCGTTGACATCGACAATGGCACAGGCCAGCCCAGTTTCTCGTTTGATTTCATCGACCACGGCTTGGGGGTTGTCTGGCCCTAGGACAATAAACTGGTCGTAGGGTGGCAGTGTGCCCGTGACATCGTCCACGAGACGAGCTTGCTCCCCCGCGAGCTGGTAGAAGCCGCCGCGATGGCCGAAAATGCGGGCGATCGCCCCCCCACAAACGCCCCAAACACACGCCAAGCCCCACTCACATCCACCAGCGTCTGTAACCCACAGGCCGTGGCCAAACTCGATGTGGGCAAAAAGAAATAGCAAATCCGCTTGGCTACCCAACCCGGCTTGACCTCCGAGGGATGACGCATGCGGCCCTGCATGATGGCGATCGGCGTTTCACCAATCGTGACCACATCGCCGTCCTGGGCGTAGGGCAACACATAGCGCTTGACTACGTCCACCGGCCTGTCAAGGGGCGTGAGAATGTGGGTTCGCACCGGCAGGAGCTCCGCGCCGTCCTTATTGCGCCAAGCCGGATTCGGATCCACCGCCGGAAACTGCAGTGGCACGATCACATGGCGATGCTTGGGAATGCGTCCCTCAGGGCCGTAGGTGACATAGGTAAACTTCACCCAAGCAGACTGCAAGTCACTCAAATCTGGCCCGGTGATGTCAATCACGACCCGTAGTTTCGTGCGTTTGCCAATTTTGACAATGTACGCAAACCAATACTGGTCAGGACGAGCGTTTTCGTCTGGATGCTGCGGGGTTATCGCCGTCGTCCACTGCAAGTCGGCGAGGCTACCCTTCGAGAGCAGCTTGGTTTCGGCATACAGCTCCGGCACCATAATTTCGAGGCTGCTGGTCTGGTTAATCAGCTCCAGCTCACCCACCAACTGGTAATGCTGGGGCTCAAACACCGCCAGCCGCCAGTCGCCGTGGGTTAGCTCCAGCTCATTGCCAGGACGCCGCCGATACTGCCCTTCTAAGGCCAAGACGCCCAATCCGGCCAAGACGACCCCCGCGCCGACCACCAACCCCAGAGTTCCTAATCCCACAACAGCGCCTCATGGTTATTTCGCAGCCTAATTAAAAGGCAATTTGGCGGGCCTGTCATCTGGTCGTTCCGCAGCTCGCGCTGTGGAGGTGCCAACCCATAGACAGCGCATGGATCTGGGGCTATGGGGATCTGCATAGGTTGTCGAAAACTTGTCTAACCTGTTTACAAAAATTAGCAGCTGCCTGAGAATGAAGCCCAAACGGAGCGTTTAAGTTAAGTCAGCTTGGCAGTCGTGGGTTTTTCTCGGTTCCCTTGGTGTGCCGGGGTAGTCTCCTTCGCTTTGGTGTTTGAGTAATGGATTGGAGGATTCCTATGAACCGCTTACTAGGACTGGAACGGGTGATGTTGGCGGGCCATGTCGTTTCCATGGTGTTTGGGTTAGCTGGATTGCTCTTGGTGTTGCCTCACCCGGACTTTATTTTGTCGCTTCCGATTCTGGGGCAGCGGGCCTTTCAGTGGAGTTTGATGGGCGGAGGCGTCGGTTACATGGTGATGGCGGCGATCGCCGTCTCCTGCTATGCCTACCGGGTGTTAGGCAGCTACCGCTGGCTGAGCTTTATGCTGCCCGCCTTGGTCATTTCCCTCAGTAGCGAACTCCTGGGCACCAGCACCGGTTTTCCCTTTGGTGAATATCGCTATCTCAGCGGCCTCGGCTACAAAATCGCTGGGCTGGTGCCGTTTACGATTCCGCTGTCTTGGTTTTACCTCGGCTTTTCGGTCTACGTTCTGGCCGGGGCGGGTCTGGCGGGTTTGAATCGGCGGTTGGGCCGCGCCTCGGCGCTGACTGGCAGTTGGGGGCAGGTCTTAGGGACGATCGCCCTAGCCGCTGTCATGCTGACGGCTTGGGATTTTGTCCTAGATCCGGCCATGAGCCAAGCACCGATGAAGTTTTGGGAATTCCTCGAAGCGGGTTCGTTTTTTGGCATGCCCTACCGAAATATTTCCGGCTGGTTGGCAACGGGGGTGTTGTACATGGGCACCGCGTCACTCTTTTGGGGTAAGCAGCCGGTGAACTTGGGGCGATCGCAACTCACCTTGCCCCTCGTGGTTTATCTGGTTAACGTCGCCTTTGGCGCGGTGATTACGCTGACTCAGCTCGATCGGCAGTTTTTGTTCCCGACGTCGTTGGCGCTGGTGCTGGGTGTCGTGCCTGCGATCGCCCTGTGGTGGGCGGCTGGCCCCCTGTTGCCCCGCGACACGGAGGGATGCGATCGTCAGGCTCCTCTGCCCACCAGTCCGCTAGAGGTAAGACCTTAGGGACGAACGTAATCTAAAAACACTTGAAATCTAAAAACATTTCTGGCTTCTGGGGTAGGTAAGGCTTTGAGCATGATCTTGGGTGCGACCGCGTTTTGTCTACTCCTGCTGCAACTGCCGGCCACGGCAATTCTCTGCTCGCGGCTGCTCCAAGGCCCCAGCCGTCGCCCGCCTCTACTGCCGCGCCGCGCCGCGCCGCCTGACCCGCCAAAAATCGAACGCCAAAGCGCCTCACTGGCATCCGTCGCAGCCCCAGATCGCCTTTATCGACACC
>JAAUOP010000160.1 GCA_012034805.1 Synechococcales cyanobacterium CRU_2_2
GGCAACAGGTCATCCCCAGGCAACAGGTCATCCCCAGGCAACAGGTCATCCCCAGACAACAGGTCGTCTCGCAATAGGTCATCTGGCGAAAGCTCATCGGCCACAGCCAAATCCTCTAAATCCCCCCAGGAATCTCCAGCTGCATCGTCCCCGGCCCCTAGGCCCAAACCTACTGAGCCCGCAACAGCTCCTGCCGTGACACCTACTGCTAGACCCAGCCCAGCACCTCGATCGCCCAATGGCTCGGTGGGTACTGAGACTTGGGTGGATGACTGATTCTCCGCTGATGGCTCAGACCAAGCATCCGGCAGCAGCTCAGCTGCTGTCGAAGCTCCCTCGGCCTCCTCAACGTTTAGATCATCATCGTCATCATCAACGTCTTCGTCATCAGCTTCATGTGCGACATCTGCCGCCTCATCTGCGAGATCTGCACCTAGGGCATCCGCGCCTGAGCTCCCCGCAGGAGAAAACTCTGAGGCAAGATTCTCGGGCAGAGCACCAGCAACCGTAACGTCTGTTGCCGCTTCATCTTCCCAGTCTGTCTGCTCCATCATGCCAAGCAAGGTTTGCAGACTATCAATATTGTCGCGAATACTGCTACAGCCCGCTGCAACCTGATGCATGTGTCCATCGGCCAGGGTGCTATAGGCTCCCTCACTGAGGAATTCACTGCCAACTGCAGTCTCAATTGTTCCTTCAAGGATATTGATATGGGTAGAGATTTTCTGACTGTCAGGCAAAGAATCGATGTCGCCCACGTCGCCGTTGCTTACGATACGGGTGACAATCTTGAGCTGTGTCATGTCATGCAACACAGACTGGATCGCTCCAGCGATATCACCTGCTTTGACTTGCGCTAGAAATTGCTTACTCGTTGCCATGCTTGGCTTTCTCCAGGAGGAACGGGGCTGAGGACGGAATCTTGATTCAGGAGGGGACTAATCGACTAGACACGTGACAAGGCGACTTAGCAAAAATCTTTCCCATAATGACCTAAGGAATGACCATATTTGATCAGTCTTTGAGTTGATGAGTGAATCATCAATGATCTGACACTGGGATCTGACACTGGGTTTTTGATCGGTTGCGGGGCTAGCAAGTCGCTGGTGTATAAGCGTTTACGCTCCTAATCGGGCTGTTTTGCCGCTAAGTTTAACCGGATTCTACACAAATGCCAAAAAATATCTGGGATTCTCAGTGTTTTAGAGTCAATCTGGTGAAGCGCTCTAAACCTGATGGGTAGAAACTACTAATTGGCAAAAGCTAACTGGCAAAAAGGAGAGGCGCGAATGCGCCTCTCCTTTTTCGATCCAAGCAGCGGATGATTCAATATCTACGTCTACGATACAACCGCCGGGGTATTGATTGGCAACCCCTCAATCTCCCAGCGGCTGAAGGGTTGCTCGGTGACAAGGTTAGGGGTAGGGCGATCGCCACTACACCACCACCGTCGAGACCTTCATTTGCTTAGAGGTCAAACGCTCGTAGGCAGAGCGCATTTTTAGACCCGTCAGCACCTGAAAGAGACCCGTGCCGTTGGCAGAGCCAGGGTAGTCCTTGTGCTGAAGCAGCAGGTGGGACATTTCCCCGTAGTATTTGGTGTCGGTCTTGCTGAGGTGACCCTCGATGTAGATCATCTCCTCTAAATTATCGAACTGGCCGTCCACTTCCAAAATCGAGACTTCGTTGCCATAGTAGCTATCAGGCCCGTAGTGAAGCCGGATACCCGGATAGGAACAGGTGAGTTTGCGACCACAGGGAATCCAGTCAATGGTCGAGCCTTCGTCAAATAAGTAGACTGGATCAAATCCCGTGATGCCTTCGCGCTGGATCATCTGAACGCGCAGGATCTTGCCTTCCTTCTCTTCTTCTAGAAGCTTGGTCTGCAGAACGCGTAGAACAACATCAGCGTGCTTTTTCTGCGGGTCAATATAGGCATCGAAGTCAGGCTTGCGGGCATTGATCGAAGCCAGGATGTCTTCGTAGGTGTGGCCGCGCTCGGCCATGTCGCGCTGGATCTTCCAGGCAATTTTGACTTCATCGCTGATATCGAGGTAGACGCTGAAATCTAGCAGAGCCCGAACACGCTCATCAAAGAGCGGGTGCAGACCTTCGATCACAACGATGTGATTGGGCTCAATGCGCTCGGGCGGATCGAGCTCACCGGTTTCGTGGTTGTAGATGGGCTTGTCGATGGCTTCGCCGTTTTTCAGGGCTTTGATCTGCTCGGCCATCAGGTCAAAGTTGTTGGCCTTGGGGTCTAGGGCTGTCACACCAGCGGCCTTGCGACCCTTGCGATCGAGGCTATGGTAATCATCCAGACAAATGACCGTCATCTGATCCTTGCCAAATAGGTCGGCCAGACGGCGGAGGAACGTGGATTTGCCACACCCAGAATCCCCTGCGACTCCAATCAATACCACGCGCTCTGGCTTACTCATAAGTCCCCTTTTTGCAATGCTGTGTGATTAAAACGATGTACATAAACCTCCAATGCCCAGGCAGGCTGGGCTTTGGAGGGGCCTTAGACGGGCTTGGTACAGCCCCGAGCCTGCCGAGTCCCGAACCTGCCGAGTCCCGAACCTGCTGAGTCCCGAACCTGCAGACATGCGCCCCTAGCCCCCTTTCCCAGCTCAGCTGTCATCCCGACGATCTCTGAAGTTTGACTAGGCATTAATGCTGTCTAACTTGACTGATAGTACCAAACTTAGAATTTCACAAACAAGCGTTAAGTAAATGAAGAATTCTTGAGAATTCTGGAACTGAAGCATTCGCGACAAACTTTACCCGAGAAAAATCGCTAAGGTTGGGTCTTGGATGCTCCTGGGAGCCCAGCTCTTGAGGGGTTTGCCAACGCAGGGGTGATGGCGCGGCGGGATGCTCGGCTTGGCTGAGTTGAAGCACCGGCGCGATCGCCATTTGAGGGGTTGCGCTGCAGTGATACGCTAGTCAATGATTTCGATTGTCATGCGATCGAGATGATTGTGAAGGGGGATGTTTCCGCCAGCACATTTTTTTTCGTCTAAAGCTTGTTTGTGTAGGTTCGGAGTATTCATAAGCAGATGTATAACCCAAGTGTTGCTGGCAGTGGCGAAACCACGAGTTCTGGGAGCCGGATGTACGTGTTTGAGGTGATTGGCCTAGGCCAAGGTGCCGATGCCGGCGTCACCAAAGCTACGGTTCGTCAGAGCGGAAGCACGTGCTTTCAGATTCCCTACAGCCGCATGAGCCAGACGGTTCAGCGGATTTCCCGGATGGGAGGGAAAATCCTGAGCATTCGCCCCCTGGGTGAAGCCGGTGGCAGCGCAGCCCCTGCTGTCCAATCCAATTCAGCAGAGCCTAGCAAATCTATGTCTATTCCCATGCCGCAAGCGGCAGATAAGAAGAAGCACGCGGACGTTCCGGTCAATACCTATCGCCCAAAGGATCCCTTTGTCGGCAAGTGCATCTCGAACGAGCCCTTGGTTGGCGAAGGCGGCATCGGTATGGTGCAACACGTCAAGATGGATCTGTCTGGGGGCGATTTGCGCTACGTCGAGGGGCAAAGTATCGGTATTATTGCCGAAGGTGAGGACGATAAGGGTAAGCCCCACAAGATCCGGCTTTACTCGATCGCCTCCACCGGCCACGGTGACGATCTCGACGATAAAACCGTCTCCCTGTGCGTGCGTCAGTTGGAGTATGAGGATCCCGAGACCAAGCAACTGGTCAAAGGCGTCTGCTCAACCTACCTCTGCAATCTCCAGCCCGGTGCAGACATCAAAATCACGGGGCCCGTCGGCAAGGAGATGCTTTTGCCGGAGGAGGAGGACTCCAATATTGTCATGCTGGGTACGGGTACGGGTATTGCGCCGTTCCGGGCCTACCTCTGGCGGATGTTTAAGGACGAGGAGCGGGCCAAGAATCCGGACTATCAGTTTAAGGGGTTTGCTTGGCTGTTCTTTGGAATCCCGACGTCGCCCAATATCCTCTACAAAGAGGAGCTGGAGGAGATGCAGCAACGGTATCCTGATAACTTCCGTCTCACCTACGCTATTAGCCGAGAGCAGAAGAACGCCGAGGGGGGCCGGATGTATATCCAGCATCGGGTGGCGGAATATGCCGATGAGCTGTGGACGTTGATCCAAAACGAGAAAACCCACGTTTACATCTGCGGTTTGCGTGGAATGGAAGGTGGGATCGATGAGGCGATCGCCGCTGCTGCCGCCAAGGAGGGTGTGGAGTGGTCGGAATACCAGCGCGCGCTCAAGAAGGCTGGTCGCTGGCATGTAGAGACCTACTAGGTCGCGTTGACTCGGGCCAAATGTCAAAAAGGTGGGCGATCGCCCACCTTTTTGTTGCAGATTCGAGGGGAAAATCAAAGCCGCAGAAGATTGCGTTTCCTTACAGACCGCCACCGGGCTCAAAATATCCTGCCTATCCTAGGGCAAAGAGGGTGTTCGCCCTTCAGCCGCCCATTCAGCCGAGAGGATCTATGCCGCAAGAGCCTATGGCCAGCCCAATCTACCAACCCTCGGAACAAGCTCGATCGCTCGATCGCGACTGCACCACCTTGTCACGCCATGTCTTCCAACAGTTGCAAAGCTTTTCCGCCGACGCCCAAGATCTCAGCGCCCTCATGAGCCGCATTGGCCTAGCGGCAAAACTCACCGCTCGCCGGCTCAGCCGCGCCGGACTCATGGAAAACACCCTCGGCTTTACCGGGGAAACCAATGTCCAAGGCGAAGAGGTCAAGCGCATGGATCTCTACGCCAATGAGGTCTTTATTGCCGCTTTCCAACAAAGTGGATTGGTCTGTCGCCTGGCCTCCGAGGAAATGGAAAAGCCCTACTACATTCCCGAGAACTGCCCGATCGGCGCTATACCCTGCTCTACGATCCCATCGATGGCTCATCCAACGTCGATATCAACCTAAATGTGGGCTCCATCTTCGCAGTGCGCCAGCAAGAAGGCGACGACGCAGACGGCACTGCAGCAGACTTAATGCAAGACGGTCACAAACAAATTGCGGCGGGTTACGTCCTCTACGGCCCTAGCACAGAGCTGGTGTACACCATCGGCAAAGGGGTGCATTCCTTTACGCTTGATCCCAGCCTCGGGGAATTCATTCTATCTCGGGAAAACATTCAGATGCCCGCCCACGGGCCGGTGTATAGCCTCAACGAGGGCAACTTTTGGCAGTGGGAAGAATCCCTGCGCAACTATGTCCGTTATGTCCATCGTCACGAAGGCTACACCGGTCGCTATAGCGGTGCCCTCGTGGGCGACTTCCACCGCATCTTGCTGCAAGGGGGCGTCTTTATCTATCCCGGCACCGTCAAAAAGCCCGAGGGAAAACTACGGTTGCTCTATGAATCTGCTCCGCTGGCGTTTTTGGTCGAGCAGGCCGGTGGCAGAGCCAGCACAGGAGAGCAGCCCATTTTGGAGGTCATCCCGACGATGCTGCATCAGCGAACGCCCCTGATCATCGGCAGTCCAGAGGATGTCGCCCTGGTGGAATCGTTTATTGAGGAACAGCGGCGGGAGCAGACGGTGGTGGTGCTGCCTTAGCGCTGAGCTTTGCGCTTGGGGTAAAAATTTAAGCTTTTCTTCCCTTGGGATCGTTGGTTTTGGCACACCGATGATCGGGGATGCTTTGCATAATGATTCAGTAGCGCTGCATTCTTCAGTCCCCATTCTCCATTTCTAAGGCTCTATGGTTGTCCTTCTCGAAAATCCCCTGCGCGTTGGTCTGCGGCAAGAACGCATGCCGGAGCCCCAGATTCTGACCATTTTTGGCGCGTCGGGCGACCTGACCCAGCGCAAACTGGTTCCAGCCCTCTACGACATGTATTTGGATCGGCGATTGCCGCCCCAAATCACCATCGTCGGCGTGGCCCGCCGAGAATGGAGCCACGAATTCTTTCGCGAGCACATGCGTCAGGGCGTGGAAGAGTTCGGCGGCGGCCTTCGCTCTGAGGAAGTTTGGGCCGAGTTTGCCCAGGGCCTGTTCTATTGTTCGGGCAACATCGACACCGCCGAAAGCTATCAAAAGCTGAAGGCGTTTCTGAGTGAGCTAGATGGCACCAGAGGCACCAGAGGCAATCGGACATTTTATTTGTCGGTGGGGCCGAGCTTTTTTGGCGAAGCGGCGACTCAGCTGGGTAATGCGGGGATGTTGGGCGATCGCACCAAAACCCGCCTCGTGATCGAAAAACCCTTTGGCCGTACCCTCAGCAGCGCCAAAGCCCTCAACCGCACCGTGCGCAGCGTCTGCAAGGAAGACCAGATCTATCGCATCGACCACTATTTGGGCAAAGAAACCGTCCAGAACCTGATGGTCTTTCGATTTGCCAACGCCATTTTCGAACCCCTCTGGAACCGTCAGTTTGTTGACCATGTCCAGATCACCGTGGCCGAAACCGTCGGTCTAGAAGGTCGAGCGGGTTATTACGAAACCGCCGGAGCCCTGCGGGATATGGTGCAAAACCACCTCATGCAGCTGTTTGCCCTGACCGCGATGGAGCCCCCCAATTCCCTTGATGCTGATGCCATTCGCAATGAGAAGGTGAAGGTCATCCAGGCAACGCGATTGGCAAACCTCGAAGACCTGAGTCAATGCGCGGTACGCGGCCAATACACTGCCGGATGGATGAACGGTAAGGCGGTTCCGGGCTATCGCGAGGAAGACGGCGCAAGTCCCACGTCTGTGACACCGACCTACGCAGCACTTAAGCTCGAAATCGATAACTGGCGGTGGAAAGGAGTGCCATTCTATCTGCGCACGGGCAAGCGCATGCCCCAGAAAGTCTCAGAAATCGCAATTCAGTTCAAAGAAGTCCCGTTTCTGATGTTCCAGTCGGCAGCCAAGCAGGCCAACCCGAACGTGCTCGCCCTGCGGATTCAGCCCAATGAGGGCATTTCCATGCGCTTTGACGTCAAAATGCCGGGATCTTCGTTGCGGACGCGATCGGTGGATATGGATTTTCGCTACGACGCCGCCTTTGGCAACCCCTCGAGCGATGCCTACAGCCGTCTGCTCGTAGACTGCATGTTGGGTGACCAAACCCTGTTTACCCGGGGCGACGAGGTGGAAGCGTCCTGGAAAGTCGTGACGCCGATTTTGGATGTTTGGGATCATGCCACCGATCCGGACGCCATCCCCAAGTACGAAGCGGGCACCTGGGAGCCTGCGGAGGCGGAGTTTTTACTCAACCGAGATGGTCGTAAATGGCGACGTTTGTAGATTTGTTTGCTTGATTTAACGCCTGACTTTCACCCTGCTTGTGGATAGTGGCTTTAGCCTGATTACTGTTTTTGCTTACTGCTTTGCGAGTTTTCTGACGGTTTTCTGCTGAACTTTTCCCCTGCTTACTTCTTCTTTGACTCACCTATCTCCGGCTTACCATATGACCACTCCTCTTGTTGCCCTCCAAAAACCCAAGACCATTTCTGTCGCTCAAATCGAAGCTGAACTCAGCGAAGTCTGGTTGGGTCAGCAGTCTAGCGGGGGAGCCCTGGCCACTCGGGCTGCCACGTTTAGCATTGTGATTTATGAACCGGAAGAGTTTCAGCAGCTTTTGGCCGCCCTCGGCTTTTATGAAGGGCCGATCGATGGCATTCATGGGCCGCTGACCAAGTCTGCGGTGAAAACGGCCCAGCGACTCTACGGTCTGCGGGAAACGGGACGGGTCGTCCACGAACCCTGGCCCATTTGCGCGAGGCGCTGGCCCAGCGCAGCGGTGAGTCGCAGCCGATTCGAAACCTGAATATGCGTGGCTTTGGTGTCAGCGATGCGATCGCCTCCCAAAACCCCTGCCGCATCATCACCCTCTGCCCTGTGATCACGGCGGAAGAAGAACTCTCAGCCCAAGTCTCAGCCTATTGCCCCATTCAAAAGGGCGATGACGCCACCTTGATGTGTTGCGAATACATTACGCTCAAGGGGACGAAGCCAGAGCTTCAGGGGGTGGGGGAATTGGTGCGATCGCTACTCATCCAAGACCTTCCCAAATTTGTCTGGTGGAAAGCCACCCCCAACCGCGAGCAGCCGCTGTTCCAAGAATTAGCTGCAGCCAGTGGCTGCATGATCTTCGACTCCTGCTACTTCAGCGAACCGAAGGCAGAATTTCTCAAACTCAAGCAGTTGCTAGACGAACGCACCTACGTTGCAGACCTCAACTGGCACCGGCTCTCGGCTTGGCAAGAGCTCGCTGCAGCGGCCTACGATGCTCCAGAACGTCGCAGTGATCTGCTCGAGGTCGATCGCGTCACGATTGACTACGAGAAAGGCAACCCCGCTCAAGCCCTTATGTTCTTGGGTTGGCTGGCCAGTCGTCTCAACTGGTCGCCCGTTGCCGTTACGGAAGAATCCGGAGACTACCAAATCACCAAGGTCAGCCTCCGCTCCGATGAAGGCCGGGAAATCGAAGCGGAACTCGCTGGGGTTCCCGTCGCCGATTGGGGCGAAATTCCGGGTGACTTGGTGGGCCTACGCCTCGCCTCGACTAATCCCCAGGCCAATTGTGCCACGATTCTCTGCTCAGAAACAACGGGCTGTATGCGCATGGAGTCGGGAGGCAGTGCCCAAACCTCCAAGACTCAGCAAGTCGCGGCCCCATCCGATGAAAGCGCCGAGGCCCTCATGGCACAACAACTCCAAAGCTGGGGACGCAATGTGCTCTACGAAGAGAGCCTCACGATGACAGTAGAGATATTGAATCGGCGTTGAGATCGCCCCACTGGTTATGGGGGTACAGGGGTTACGGGAGATTTTTACGAGTTGGATTGGGCAAAGACTTCATGAGCGATCTGAATAACACCATTTTCGGCAAAATCATCCGCAAGGAGATTCCCGCAGACATTGTCTACGAAGACGAGCTTTGCCTCGCCTTCCGCGATGTCCAGCCCGCTGCCCCCACCCACATCCTGGTCATTCCCAAACAACACATCCCGCAAATTTCCCTGGCCCAAGCAACCGACTCCGCCCTCTTGGGCCATTTGCTGCTCACCGCCCAGAACGTCGCTCAGCAGTTGGGCCTGGACAAGGGCTATCGCATCGTGATCAACAACGGCGAGCAAGGCGGGCAAACGGTCTATCATTGCACCTGCATATTCTGGGCGGACGATCGATGCAGTGGCCGCCAGGGTAATGGCCGGGAAGTGGAACTAGGATAGGGCGAGACTGAGCGATCGCTCACTGGGGGCGATCGCGCCCTCAGCAAAGTCTTCCCGCGCTAAGAAATGAGGAAAAGCAAGGCTTCAGGGCGTTGCGGCGATCGCCCGTTGCCATTTATGAGAGCGATCGCGTAAAGATGAGCAAACTATGTTTACAAAACTCAAAGAAGTGGTATTCTAATTACAAGACCGGCGAAGGTCGCGTCCCAAACATTCTTAGAAATCATAATGACTACCACAATTCAACGTCGCGAAAGCGCATCCCTCTGGCAGAACTTCTGCGAGTGGGTAACGAGCACCGAGAACCGAGTATACGTAGGCTGGTTCGGGGTATTGATGATCCCAACGCTGCTGACCGCCACGATTTGCTTCATCGTCGCTTTCATCGCGGCCCCTCCTGTAGACATCGACGGCATCCGCGAGCCCGTTGCAGGCTCCTTGCTGTACGGCAACAACATCATCTCTGGTGCAGTTGTTCCCTCTTCCAACGCCATTGGTCTTCACTTCTACCCCA
>JAAUOP010000161.1 GCA_012034805.1 Synechococcales cyanobacterium CRU_2_2
CTTGGAGCAACCCGAAACCGTTTGGCGAGCTGCCGCTGGGAAATTGGCTCATTTTCGTAGGTCTCAATCACTTTTTGGCGCAAGTCAAGGGAGTAGGATTTCATTGCTATTCTGTTGGGTTATCCAGGCTAATAACTGTATCCCTTAATTCTGAAAACCGCTATAAACTTTTTCCTCCTTTTGAACACTCAATCTTTAGGGAGTTCTCCTAGAATTTTAAGTGTTCTAGCTGGTGAATTATCAAACTTAAAGTTGTGGCATTTTTGGGGCCGCTTTTCGCTCACTATAGCGATCGGTCAAGTATTCACATTGATCTCGCAAGAGCAGCGTAAACTTGAATAATTCTTCCATAACGTCAATGACGCGATCGCGATAGTCCGAGTCGCGCATTGTGCCATCCTCATGAAATTCTTGATAGGCCTTTGCCACCGAGGATTGATTGGGAATTGTGAACATTCGCATCCAGCGCCCCAGCAATCGCATCGTGTTCACCGCATTAAACGATTGCGAGCCACCGCTAACCTGCATCACCGCTAACGTGCGTCCCTGGGTTGGCCGAACCGCACCGAGCGCCAACGGAATCCAATCGATTTGGTTTTTCAGAATGCCCGAAATCTGGCCATGGAGTTCTGGACTTGACCAAACCTGTCCCTCAGACCATAGACTGAGCGATCGCAATTCCTGAACCTTCGGATGGGTATCTGGGACGCTGTTGAACATCGGTAATTCACGCGGATCAAATATTTTGACCTCCGCACCGAAACTGGCGATGATTCGAGCGGCTTCCTCTGCTAGTAGTCGGCTGTAGGCACGATCGCGTAAGGAACCATACAAAAACAGAATTCGAGGCGGTCGAGTGGCTTTCCAACCGTGAAATTGAGGTGCTAAGTTAGGGTCAAGCATTGCTTAGATTTAGGGCACAACAATCAAAGATGAACCGATACAAAAAATCGCATTCTTTATTTAAGAGACATTAGCCGTAGGGATGAACAGCTGTTCGTTCGGCTGTTGCTGAGTCGAGGCTGCTTAACAGCACCTCAACCCTCACTTTAATTTCATCTCGAACTCGTGGGAAAATTTCTGGCTGCTCGGCGGGATCCTCAAGTTGCCAGTCTTCAAAAATTTCCCGCAGTACCCAAGCCTCAGGCAAATTAATACCGCAACCACAGAGGGAGATCACGATATCAAACTCCTCTGGACTAAAATCGCTTAAGGGGTCAGAGGTTTGATCTCGAATGTCGATACCGACCTCAGCCATGGCGGCGATCGCCTCCGGTCTCACCTGACTCGCCTCCAAGCCCGAACTTGTGACCTCAACCTTGTCAGCCCCCAAGGTTTTTGCAAATCCCTCCGCCATCTGAGAACGGGCAGAATTTTTCTTGCAGACGAACATGAGCTTTTTCATGCAATGGTAATCCTATTGATTAAGTTGATATGACTGAGGAGTTGGTGTGATTGAGTTGGTTACTGGATTCAAGCATCTGCAGACTCAGGCGCGATCGCGCCTTGTTTCTAGAGCTGATTCCAACCGCTCGAAACGCATCGAGGGTCAGGCAAAGTTGCCTTCTCCGGCTCGCGCGGAAACCAAAATGCCGTCCGCTTGCACACCTCGACTAGCATCAGCATCAGTGGCACTTCAATCAATACGCCAACGACCGTCGCCAGGGCGGCACCGGAATTGAGGCCGAAGAGGATGATCGCGGTGCGATCGCCACTTCAAAATGATTACTTGCCCCAATCAAAGCAGCTGGAGCTGCATCTTCGTAGGTCAATTTCAACCTTTGTGCAGCCACATAGCTAATTAGAAAAATGAAGTTCGTTTGAATGAATAGAGGAACTGCAATCAACAGAATATGCAGGGGATTCTTGAGGAGCAATTCACCCTTAAAGGCAAATAACAACACCAACGTCACCAACATTGCCGTAATAGCAACCGGGGTCAGATATTGCAAAAATCGCTGCTCAAACCAGGCTCTGCCCTTGTATCTCAAAATCCAAGAGCGCGAAGCCATACCCGCCACTAACGGCAAGCCAACATAAATCAAGACCGAAAGCACGATGGTTTGCCAAGGTACAGTCAGATTATTGGCGGCCAACAACCAACGCCCCAAGGGCGCGTAGAGGAATAACATCGCCAGCGAGTTGACTGCCACCATGACCAGGGTATGACCTTGGTTGCTATAGGACAAATAGCCCCACATCAAAACCATCGCCGTACAAGGTGCAATTCCCAACAGAATGGTTCCCGCAATATAGGAATCGACCAGAGGCACATCAACGCCCCGAATCAACTCAGACCCAATGATCAAGGGACGAAAGAGCCAACCCAGGAAAAACTGAGAAAACGCCACCATCGTAAACGGCTTGATTAGCCAATTCACCACCAGGGTCAACAACACAGGCTTCGGGGTACGGGCAGCTTGCTTGGCCTGGGAAAATCGATTTTGACCATGATGGGATACATCATGAAAAAGAGGCAAATGGCGATCGGAATTGAGACCTGATACAGGCTCATCGCATCCAGGGCCACAGCGACCCCTGGAAATAAACGCCCGAGAATGACGCCTGCAACAATACAGAGAAAAACCCAAATGGTCAGATAGCGTTCAAAGAAACTCAGCCGACCGCCGGCTTGCACGGCGGCGGTATCGGTGGCTCGGGTCATGGATGCGCCTCGGTTTTCGATCTGGGATGGTTGTTCTCCGTTTACTTATATCAAAAAAAGTTGATTTGTGGAATCGTGGAGGGGGTCGATCGCGTCCACAGCCCGTGCCAGTTTGTGCATTAGTTTCCAGGAGCGATCGGCTGGGCAGGTGGCGGGGCTCCACCGCCACCGATCCAGTCGCCAATTAGGCCAAACACTTCACCCGGCCCGATACCGAAAAACATCAGCAACAAAACGATCGCCGCCACCAAAAGCGCCGTTTTGACCGTGGTTTTGATAATTTTGAACAGGAACGTAAAAATGAGCCAAGCAATGACAACGGCACCGGCGACGAGAATGACGGTTTGCATAACACACTCACGGCTAACGTGGTCTTATAATAGTGGCCTGGATGTGAACCCAGAGAACTACAAAAGCGACCGCAATGGAATTGGATCTGCCGCTCGTGTATCTGTCTGCTCTGATTGTCTTACTCGGGGGCGCTAGCTTTCTGGTGATTCGTCAGGTGATCAAAACCCGTAACTCCGAGGTTAAGCTTGTCGAGCTTCAGTCCAAATTGTCCAAAGGTCAGGGTAACTCCTACGATCATTACCAGCTCGGTAGCATTCTCCTAGAGAAAAAGTTGTTTGGTCCGGCCTCCAAAGAATTTCAAAAGGCGCTCAAGTCCGACGATCTCCAAGAAGGGGAACCCAGGGCCTTGGTTTGCAACGCCCTGGGCTATGCCTACGCGGCCCAGGAACAATATGACCTGGCCATCCGCCATTACCGGGAAGCCCTCAAACAAAAAACCGGCTATGTGGTCGCACTCAATAACCTGGGCTTTGCCTATGAGCGCAAGCAGCTGACGATTCAGGCGTTGCAGGCCTATGAGCAGGTGTTGGAAATTGAGCCGAAGAATTCGATCGCCAGTAAACGTGCCGAGTCCATGCGGAAGCGGATTGTCCCCTCCACCTAAGCCTGTTTTTCCAGAGCTGCGTTTTCTATGACCTTATTTGCGCCGCCGACCAAGCAGGGCAACAGTACGCGAACTGTGGGTCGTTTGTCTCAATCGATTGTTCTGTTTGCCGGTATTTCGTTAGTCCTATTGGGCGGGCTGGGAGCCCGCTTGGCTTATCTTCAGCTGATCAACGGTAGTGCCAATGATATGAAAGCGGACGAGAATCAGATTCGTCTGATTCCCAAGCCGCCGGAGCGGGGCCGGATTTTCGATCGCAAGGGCCGAATTCTGGCAACCAGCCGTATTTCTCACGCGGTGTATGTTTGGCCGATCGAGACCCGTACCGAAGAATGGCCGCCGACGCGCAAACGCCTCGCGGCAATCCTCAAGATTTCCGAAAAAGAAATTACCCAGCGCATCGAAACGGCTGAAGATCGGCCCTTCCGGGTGCGCATTGCCCGAGATATTTCACCCAAGCAGATCGTGGCCATCCAGGAACAGCGGCGTAATTTTCGGGGGGTGGAGGTGGAGCCCGAGCCGATTCGCTACTACCCCGGCGGTGACTTTGCGGCCCATGTGCTGGGCTATACCCGAGAAGTGACCCTAGACGATTTGACCCGACTCAATAAAGAAGATCCTAAGCCTGAAAACATTCAAGATCTGAAGAAATGGGAGCTGTCCCACTATCGACCTGGGGATGTGATTGGCAAAGGCGGCCTCGAATATTCCTTCGAAACAGATTTGCGGGGTCTCTGGGGCGGGGAACAGGTTCAGGTCAATGCTGCCGGTGACATTATCAAGGTGATGGGGGAGCAGCAGGCGGCTAAAGGGCAAGACATTACGTTGACCCTTGACCTGAAGCTACAACGTTCGGCTGAGAAGGTGTTGGGCGATCGCATGGGAGCCATTGTCGCCATGGATCCCCGCAATGGCGAAGTGCTGGCCATGGTCAGTCGTCCAGCCTTTGACCCCAACCTATTTTCTAAACCCTTAGACGCCAAAACCTGGGACAAACTCAATGATCCCATCCAAGCCCCCCTGGTCAATCGTGCCCTGAGCGCCTTTCCGCCTGCGAGTACCTTTAAGGTTGTCACCACCACCGCCGGTTTGGAGTCGGGTAAATTTCCTCCGGACACCGTTCTCCAGACTTATGCAGCTTTGACCTTCGGCGGTATTCAGTTTGCGGATTGGAACAACGCGGGCTTTGGGCCTCTGGACTTTCCGGGTGCCCTGGCCATGAGTAGCGACACTTTTTCTACCAAATCGGTGCGGGTGTGGGTCATGAGACCTTGATCGACTGGACGAAAAAGTACGGATTTGGTAAAGCCACCGGCATTGAGCTGGCCCATGAGGAGGATACGGGCTTGGTGCCAAGCGATGCTTGGAAGCGTAAGTGGATTGAGGAGGAATGGTTTCAGGGCGACACGATTAACATGTCCATTGGCCAGGGATTTATGCTGGCGACGCCGCTGCAGATAGCCAACATGTTTGCGGTTCCGGCCAATGGGGGCGATTTGGTGGTGCCTCACCTGCGCAAGCCCAAAAACGAGGATCCACTCACCTGGCGTAAGTCCGTGGGACTCAAGCCGACCACGGTTGATATTTTGCAGCGGGGGTTACGTCAGGTGGTCAACGCGGGAACCGCCCCTGTTGTGAACATTCCGTCGTTGCCACCGGTTTCAGGTAAAACAGGCACAGCAGAAGATCCGCCTCGAGAGGTGCATGTCTGGTTTGGGGCCTATGCACCGACGGACAAGCCAGAGATCGTGGTGGTCGCCTTTGGTGAAAACTTAGGCGGTGGCGGCGGCAGCACCGCAGGCCCCATGGTCAAGCAAGTTTTGGAAACCTACTTTAATGGCACAATGCCCGGAGAGGAAAAGCCTGGAGAGGAAAAGGCCCCTGAGGTTGCGGCCCCAACGGGTGACTAGCATGTTGGACGGGGTGGTCGAATGTTTTTCTAAAGCGAGATACACTATTCCCTCGTAACTGTTTACTTGTAACCGTTACAAGGAACTGCTGACCTAGCCATTTCACCCTAGACCCCCGTGAAGCTTTCCCATTTTCATACGCCAGAGCAAACGCCAACGGATCACCTGCCGGATTGCGCGATCGCCATCGATGTCCTGCGAGCCACCACCACCATTGCCCAGGCGCTCCACGTTGGCGCAGAGAGTGTCCAAGCCTTTAGCAGTCTGGATAAACTGTTCGCAGAGAGTGAGTCTTGGCCTGCTGAAAAGCGCATTCGCGCCGGTGAGCGGGGGGGACAAAAAGTTGAAGGCTGTGACTTTGGCAACTCCCCGTTGGAATGCACGCCCGAACAATTTGCGGGTCGGCGGTTGTTTATTACGACAACCAATGGGACTCGGGCGCTCCAGTGTATTCAGCCCGCCGCGATCGTCTTGACAGCGGCCTTGGTAAACCGGGCCAGCATCGTCGATTATTTGCTCGAACACCAGCCCAAGACGGTTTGGATGGTGGCTTCGGGTTGGGAGGGCAGTTATGCCCTGGAAGATACGGTTTGTGCGGGGGCGATCGCCCAAGCCATCCACGAGAAAACCGGGCAGCCCCTCGCGGAGATGGCAGAAAATGACGAGGTGATTGGAGCGGTGACGCTCTTTCAGCAGTGGCGAGACCGACTGCAGGAACTGCTACACCATGCCAGCCACGGCAAGCGACTGCTGAGGCTCAATAATCTCGAGGATATTGCCTTTTGTTCTAAGCTCGATATTTTGCCCGTGGTTCCGGTGCAAACGGCCCCTGGCGTTTTGAAAAACGCCTAGGAAACAAGTTACCCAGTCCTCGCCCAGAACGATCTAGCACACAGGTTTGAAGCCCGGTCTGACCGCGTGGACGTATTCGCTGCCAGAGGTGGGCCAAGCTCGCCAGTGCTCGGCTTCGGCGGGCTGGCCCCAACCCAACTGCAACAAAATCTCGAGAAAGTCGTGGCGCTGCCAAGCCTGAAGAGTTGCCCATTCGGTGCGCTGGGCGATCGCCCCCAGTTCTTCAGGGGCGATCGGCACGAAATCCTTACCCCGATTCACCGCCAAATACAGCTCCATCGCCTCGGTCAAACGGCTCCAAAAATCTAAAATCTCGGGTAGTACTTGCCGCATCCTTTCGACATCCTCGGGCAGGGCCATGAGGTGATGGTGAACGGCGGGAAAGCTCAGCTGTTGGCCCTGGATTGCCACCTGACGCCAGACCAAGCCAGAAACCTGGTGCTGCCGCTGGTAGTGATGCACCGCAGATTTAAACCCTTGATAGGCAGAATACTTCTGAATGCCCTCGGTTTGAGTAATTGGTCGATGACTGGAATTCCAGAACTCGCAGCAGCCGTGAGATGCAAACGTTCGCCCCGAAGACAGGCCCGACGCTCGGATTGCAAAATCTCGATGAGGTCTTGGGTGGTGTAAGCCTTGTCCATCGGAGTGCAGCAGGGGTAAGTAATGCCAGTGGCGTGGCCCAACGAGACGCTTTCCCGCATTCTAACGAAATTTTTTGGCCGGGGTCAGCGTCGCTTGGGATGGGGGACAAACCAGGCCCCCAGCAAGAGACAAACAATACCGACATTGATCATGACATCGGCAACGTTGAAGACGGGGAAATGAATCAGCCGGAAATCGAGAAAATCCACCACCCGTCCAGTGGCGAAGCGATCGATCCCATTGCCAAACGCACCGCTAAAAATAAAACCATAGCCCCACTGTTCCCAACGATTGAGGCGCGGACTCAGCCACACCCACACCGCCAGGGCCAAGCTCACGGCCAGCGAAAGCCAACGCAGCCAATCGCCCTGACCACTGAACAAACTGAACGCAGCCCCTGGATTTTCCACATAGGTGAAGTGAAACACACCGGGCCAGAGGGGGCGGGTTTCCTGAAGCTGAAACGCGTCCATGACCCAATACTTGGTGATGCGATCGCCCAGTAGCCCCGCGATCGCAGCCACCCAAAACAGCGGATTTCTCAAACCCTTTTCCTCAGCCTCTCGTCGCCGAAATAATGACGCCGAAATTAATGACATCGCGCCTTTTTAGGAAGGCCTTAGTAGAGTAAGACCCGACGCAGACAGAAGGCAAACACCGAAGCCGCACAGGCGATCGCGCCCTGGGCCGGTAGCTGGGTGACTGAATAGTGCAAGATCGCTGCTGTCCAACTCAAGGAAGTGGCATCCGCCCAGCCCAACCCATAGAAAATGCTGAGGTACGACAGGCCCGCGAGGTGAATGATTCCGAGGCCGACTAAACAGCTCAGCAGTAGCAGCTCGATCTGAGGCTTGGCGCGAAAGGCCAGCCAGCCACACATCCAGGCCGCCGGGACAAAACCCAGCAAATAGCCAAAGGTTGGCTGTTGAATATAGGCCCAGCCGCCGCCGTTGGTAAACACTTCAAACCCGATCAAACCCAGCGCCAGATAGGCAATTTGCGACAGCGCAGCGGCGTTTTTTCCCCCGACACAGGCAACGAGGAAAACGGCTCCAATTTGATAGGAGACGCCTAGGGCATACAGACGCATGCTGCCCCCGCCCCAGAACCAGACGGGGCTGGCGATCGCAGCTGGCAGCAACGTCCCGCCAATGGTGAGGAGCAAGCCAGTCACGGCCCAAATCAAATCTAAGGGTAGGGTCACGGGGGAGTTTAGCCTTACGGAGCGCTTCACAAAACCTCAGCGGCGACTTGGATCCACAAAGCTTAGCCCATGGGTTCCTATCCGACAAGGATGGCGATCGCGGCCCCAGCCCGAGGTCACTGGCTCGAGTACAGGTCACAAATGTTGCCCAACGTTTGCCCAAGTGTCGCCGAATTGCTGAGGAAGTTTAGACGGTGTGAGGCCAGAATAAAACAGTTGCTTCGAGCTTGGGTCTTCACCCAATTATCTCTTTTGAGCAAGCATGGTTGTCCGACCCTTTCTCTTGGGATTTGGCGTGAGGCCGAGTCGGAAGTTTATCGCATGTTAAGAGGACAGAATTCTTGCCTAGCCCCAGGTTTTTAATGCGCCGCCTACGCCGTTTCAATCTGCTCTCATGCCTAGGGCTGGCTTTGCTGGGTTCGTTACTCGGAGGGCTTTGGAACCCTGTGACGAATTGGCTGGGGTCAGATGACGTCTGGCCGACCCCCCTCAGCTTTGTCTCCCCGGCAATGGCCCAAACCGTCCAAGTCATGACCCAGGTTGGTTGGTTGGAGGTTCAAACCCTACGGGGAGACGTCACCATTCAAGCCAGTGCACCTCGGGCGGCTCGGGTGGGCGATCGCCTCACCAAAACCGGTGATACCCTCACCACCGGCCCGAGTTCCGCGACGCTGCTGGAAATCGACAATCGCATCGGCACGATTCAGGTGGCCGAAAATAGCCGCCTGCAGGTGCGCAAACTGGGCACCCTACGCAATGGTGGCTGGGTGACCACACTAGATTTGGTGCGGGGGCAGGCTCGGTTGCGGGTGGACAAACGCATCTTGCCCAAAAACAGCATTTTTGAGGTTCATAGCCCCGCCGGCGTAGCCGGGGTGCGCGGTACGGAGTTTGGGGTGATGGTCAACAGCCAAAACCGCATGGTGGTGGGCACCGAAGGTGGCTTAGTGGAAGCCAGCGCCCAGGGCACCACGGTCACGCTCAAGCCCGAATTGGGCTCGGCCCTGTTTCCCCAGGAACCGCCTCTGCCGCCTTTGCCCCTCGATCGTGAGCTCAAGTTGGAGCTGGAGGAAGTCGATTACCGCAACAAACTACTGTGGGTGAGTGGCCGAATCTATCCGCTGAATACAATTTTTGCTAACGGTCTAGAGCTGGCCGTCGATAAATCCGGTCGCTTTGAGCAGCTGATGCCTCTGCCCTCAGAGGGTCGGTTGGCCCTGAAGGTCGCCAATTCGGTGGGGGATGGACAGGGTTATTTGCTGATGGGGCTAGACCGACAGGTGGAATAGTCGGCTGTCGGCAAAAGCCGACGAGCCAAACTCAGAAATTTAGTTGATGGGGTGGGTTCGGGAGGGGATTTTAATCCTCGTTCTCTTCAGGGATGAGATACAAAATCCCCTCCCGCGCGACCGTTAGGGAGCAGAAGC
>JAAUOP010000162.1 GCA_012034805.1 Synechococcales cyanobacterium CRU_2_2
TGCATTTGGCCGATGAATCTTACCAGCAGATTCGTCACCTCAGGGGCACTCGCAAAGGCTTTTTCCAGGATATTCAAGCCCTCACAAAATATTTTCTGTTTGACTCATGGCAGCATCTCATTGATTTTATGCTCGATGACAAGGTTCAACCCTCTAGCAATACATCCTAACTACTTGAATTTACAATTGCTGAGCGAGCCTAAGGCCAATACCAAGCGTCCAGGGTGAGCACCTATGATAGAACTTCTTTACGATGATCCCGAACGGATCTTCCGGGTTCCGTGGCGAAAAAGCAACGCTATCCCCATTTGCTCGGCTCTAAATGGACCGCTCAACAAAAGACCCTGGGCTGGCGGCACTTTCAGGTGACCAATCGCAAAAACCAGGGGCCATGGGTCTACGCGGAGCTAGTCGCCTCCTGCGATCAGGCGGTGCGTCTTTGGATTAATGCTCAGTTGCTGAAGGAGCGAGATCTTTGGCTACCAGGCTGGAAGTCCGTTGCGGAGATTTGGGAGGAAGATCCAGCAGACAGCTCCTGAAGTGTGTGGGATGGACGAATTGCGAAGATCGCGCTTGACACCAGCCAAGAACAGATCGCTGGCTTGAACTTACCCAGACCCATGGATCAATTGCGAGGACTTCATGAAAAAGGTTAAATTACTCTTGAAACAAAATAGACTCACGCAAATTAAGTTCAAAGTCTTATAGCCCTGACTGAGAGAAGCATATAGGCTTTGACTTGGTCAACAATTAATTCTTACCTAAGACTCAAAAACCTACAAAACCTATTTTTTAATATTTTTAAGGCTAAAAATGCCACATTGCGGAATTTCTACTGGTAGCCTAGATCTCAAGCGCAACATCATGGGTCTAGGACAAGCGAATGGAAGTTATTCCGGCCATCGATTTACTCGGTGGAAAATGTGTACGTCTTTATCAAGGGGATTACGACCAGGCCCAAGTTTTTGGAGAAGACCCGGTTTCCATGGCACAGCATTGGGTTGACCAGGGTGCGACCCGTTTGCACCTAGTGGATCTAGACGGTGCCAAGGACGGGAAGCCCGTGAATCACGATGTGATTGGTGCGATCGCCCAAACCCTCTCTATCCCCGTGCAGGTGGGGGGTGGATTGCGCGATCGAGCCCAGGTCGTCCACCTGCTAGAACGGGGAGTTGAGCGTGTTATTTTAGGCACTATTGCCGTCGAACAGCCGCAGCTTGTCGAATCGCTTTGCCGAGAATTTCCTCAGAAAATTGTTGTGGGCATCGATGCTCGGGACGGACGCGTGGCCACTCGGGGCTGGCTCGAAATCTCTGAGGTCTCAGCCATCGAGCTTGGGCAAACCATGGAAAGTCATGGAGCCGCAGCCATTATCTACACCGACATTCAGCGAGACGGTACACTGCAGGGCCCGAATATGCCTGCACTCCGTGAAATGGCTGAGGCGCTCACCATTCCGGTGATTGCCTCAGGGGGTGTCAGCTCGCTGACGGACTTACTCAGTTTGCTGGCCCTGGAGCCCGTCGGCATTCAGGGTGTGATTGTGGGCCGCGCCATTTATACCGGTGCTGTCAACCTCAAGGAAGCTGTTGCCGCTGTCGGCAATGGGCGTCTCCAAGACGTATTCACCGATATCAGTTCATCTCAATTTGCTTAGGAAGACAGGGGATTTAAAGTTTATGGAAACATCACGTTCGGGAGAGACGAGTGGATTGCTGGACCTCGAAGCCGTTCAACGAGCCTTAAATCGTTCCCGAGCTTCCATCTATCGCTATGCCAACACCGATCCGAAGGAATTAAACCGGGCCTTTGATCCCCAGCGTCTCAACCCCGAGTATCGCTCTGATCCCAGGGACGCATTGATGTTCCATCCCAACGAGGTGGCACGTTTTGCTCGAGATATTCTCAAGATTAAGGAAGTCACCGTCGAAGTCTTGTCCTCACCGCACACGGCGACCCAGGATCTACTGGAATCGATTTTGGCTGAGATTAAGGGAATCCGAGAGCTGCTCGACTCCAAGGCCGAACCACCTCCGGCTTGAGGGCGGTTTGCTTGGGGCAAGGACTAAGTCTCTTGTGCCGTGATGCCCCTGCTACTCGTAACAACCCCCAGGAGTTCGTAATCTTACCCCGGTTCTTTGATGGCAATCCTGTTAAGATATGTGGTAAGGCTCTGCGACTGAAGAAATCAGCGCTTTCGAGTCCGAGTTGACCTTGACTTGAAAGCTGCGTTTTGGAAACAGATGTTTCAAAGGTGCGTGGCTTTGAGGCACACGCTCTAAGGGCGAATTTTGAACGAGTCGTTCTTCTGTTGATGACTCTGTCTCGCGGCTAGCTCTCACACAGCTGGCCAGAGTTGAGCTCATCCTATCACTGAGTTGTTAACACCTTTTATGGATTCCAGTGGCCATCCGGCTGAGTCTGACGGAAACCCTCACCCTAGGGTGATTGAGTTTTTTGGGGTTTTCATTGCTGTTTTGACCTTAACCCTGCCGCTCTATACCATCTCGCTCTACTCGCCTCCCGATTCTTCACCAGCATCGCAGGTTGAACCCCAGCTTTTGCTCGGTCAGCGGGACGTTCTGACTGGGTCATCTCCCTAGGAGGTTTCCTTGAGCAAAAGCGGTGAATCGCTGGCACAAGCGTGCTTTTGAGGTCGCCCTTCCGCTGTAGAATGCTGAAGCGAAATGTTGTTTGGAGACGCTTTGTGGATTTATCCCGTATTCCTGCCCAGCCCAAGCCAGGACTGCTCAATGTCTTGGTCGAAATTCCGGCAGGCAGCAAAAATAAGTACGAGTTTGACAAAGATTTGAATGCGATGGCCCTCGATCGGGTGCTTGCGGCCTCGGTTCACTATCCCTTGGATTATGGCTTTGTCCCCAACACCTTGGCCGATGATGGCGATCCCTTGGATGGCATGGTGATGATGGATGAGCCGACCTTCCCAGGTTGTGTGATTGCGGCACGACCCATTGGCATGCTGGAGATGATTGACGGGGGCGATCGCGACGAAAAGTTGCTTTGCGTTCCGGCCAAGGATCCCCGCTATGCAGAGGTTCACTCGCTCAAGGATGTGGCACCCCACCGCCTGGAGGAAATCGCCGAGTTTTTCCGCACCTACAAAAACTTAGAGAAGAAGAGCACTGAAATTCTAGGCTGGAAGGATGCTGACCAAGTCGCGGCCCTCGTAGACGAGTGCGTTAAGGCTTTCGGCTAGACTTCTTAGAAAGTAAGAAATTCAATCATTCCCGTGCGGGTTTGATGCTCACCCCAAACAACGGCGGTTTGTCCTAACGGACAGCCGCTGTAAACCAGGCTTTTCTCAGGTCTTCTGCATGGATCAGTACGACTGCATTGTGATTGGCAGCGGCATCGGCGGCTTGGTTGCGGCTGGGCTGTTGGCCCAAGCGGGTCAGCGGGTATTGGTTTGCGAGAGTCATGCCATTGCAGGTGGAGCGGCTCACAGTTTTGGGCACCAAGGGTTTACGTTTGACTCGGGGCCTTCGTTTTACTGCGGTCTGGGGGACGTTGCTTCGCGCAATCCACTGACCCAGGTGTTGGCCAAGCTGGGTGAGACCTTAGAGACGGTGGCCTACGATCCGCTCGGTCATTATCATTTCCCCGGACGCGCTGGTGCACAAGCTTTTCCGGTGTATGGCAAATGCGATCGCTACCGACAGGCCCTCGCTCAGGTGACGCCCCAAGGAGTCCAACAGTTTGCCCGGTTTGAGCGGCGGCTGTTGCGGCTGTATGAGGCACTGAAAGGTATCTCGGTGTTGGATATTCGGCCTGATTCCAAGGGCATAGCATCGCTGTTGGTCAAGCATCCTCTCGGGTTGGCAAAGCTGCTGCTGCAACTGCCGAAGGTGCAACGGTCTGTGGGTCAAGTAATGGATGCAACCGTTTCGGATCCTTGGGTGCGGCGGTTAATTGATTTGGAATGCTTTTTGCTGTCGGGGCTCAACGCCCACGGCACGATCGCCCCAGAAGTCGCGTTTATGCTGGGGGAGCGTACCACTACAGTGATTGACTATCCCATTGGAGGCAGTGGTGCGATCGTGGCAGCTTTGCTACGTGGGCTCCGGCGTTTTGGGGGCGAACTGCGGCTCAAGGCTCATGTGGCGGAGATTGTGCTAGCGGGCGATCGTGCGGTGGGAGTGCGGTTGCGAGGGGTATCCGGGCCGGGGAAGGCCGGGGGGGAGGTCATTCTGGGAAAGCGGATTATCTCCAACGCGACCCGCTGGGATACCTTCGCGAAGTTATTGCCGGAAAAATCATTACCCACCGTCTCAAATACCGTATCCCCCGAACCAGCTTGGGCCAACGAACAGGCCCAAGCACTGAGGGTTCCTGCGGTCGAAAGCTTTATGCATCTTCATCTGGGCATCCGGAGCGGTGGTCTCCCGCACCTGACCGGCCATCACGTCGTGGTTCACACGGACGACCAACCCGTTACGACTCCCGGCAACACCTGTATGATTTCGATTCCGTCGGTGTGGGATCCAAACTTGGCTCCGGCAGGTCACCATGTGATCCATGCCTACACCCTAGAGCCCTTTGCAGGCTGGGTAAGAGATGGTGGGTATGGAGCCCAAAAACGGGCCAAAGCGGAAACGCTGTACCGGGCCTTGGAGCAGGTGATCCCGGATATTCGATCGCGCATAGCCCTTGAACTGATCGGCACGCCCCTCACCCACGCGAGCTATTTGCGGCGGCACCAGGGCACCTACGGGCCCGCGATCGTCGCAGGGCAAGGCAGGTTTCCCGGCCCCAAAACCACTATCGAGAACCTCTACTGCGTGGGCGACAGCACCATGCCCGGTATTGGGGTTCCTGCCGTAACGGCATCGGGGATATTTTGTGCGAACATGCTGACGGGTTAAGCCAATGGATTAAGCCAACCGGTTAAGCTGAACAAATCCCCCTCATGTGAGTTCGACGATGAGTTCGACGATAGACCTAAAATCCCTGATTCGAGAAATTCCTGATTTTCCCAAACCGGGCATCCTGTTTCGGGACATTACAACACTGCTGCAAAATCCAGCGGGCATGTGCCACGCGATCGATCAACTGGCGGAGCAATGTGCAGTCCTAGAGCCGGACTATATCGTCGGCATTGAGTCGCGAGGGTTTATTTTTGGGATGCCAGTAGCCTACAAACTCAACCGAGGGTTTGTGCCCATTCGCAAGCCCGGTAAGCTACCGGCGGCGGTGCACCAGGCTGAGTATGACCTAGAATATGGTAGCGATCGCGTTGAAATGCACCAAGATGCCTTCACAACCGGTGCGCGGGTGCTGATTTTGGATGATTTGTTAGCCACGGGAGGAACAGCCGCCGCTGCTGCCGAGCTGATCACCCAAACAGATGCAGAGCTCGTGGGCATGACGTTTGTGATTGAATTGGCTGCGCTAGAAGGGCGGCAGAAATTGCCTCAGATCCCGGTGATTTCGCTGCTGAAATACTGAAGATGACAGATTGAGATTGCAAATTGAGTTGACAAATCATGCGCATCCAGCCAGGGAAATTCTTGAGCCGCAACTTCTTTCTGTTCACAGAGGTTGAGACATGATTGCCGCAGCAGAACCGTTTCCCCAGTTGACGCCTGAAGAATATTTCATCTGGGAAGAGCAGCAGCTCCATCGCCACGAATATCTCAAGGGCGAGGTGTATGCCATGAGTGGCGGAACCCTCAATCACAGTGAAATTGCGCTCAACTTCGGGGCTGTGCTGAAGGCTCACATGCGAGGGCGGGGCTGTAAGGTGCTCAATTCCGATGCGAGGGTCAATATCTTTGAAACGAGGGACTATGTTTATCCCGACCTCAGCGTCACCTGTGACGATCGCGACCGGACAACGAAGCAGTTTATTACCTATCCCTGTTTAGTGATTGAAGTGCTCTCGCCTAGCACAGAAGCTTATGACCGGGGCAACAAATTCAAACTGTATCGGCAAAATCCGAATTTGCAAGAGTATATGCTGGTGGATTCAGAGGCGATCGCCGTTGAACTCTTTCGCAGAATGGCTCAAGACACCTGGCAAATTCTTAATTACCAAGCCGGTGATTGCATTGAACTGAAGTCGGTGGACTTAACCGTTCCTATCGAAGCCATTTACGAAGACATTGTATTCAAATAAATTGTGTTTGAAACCGCCGCCACAGAAGTAAGTTAAACGCCTTCTGCTGACCTATTTCCTCGGAAACTTTCCGAGAAGAAGCCCTGGCTAATCGCCGATATTTTTCATTCTCGCGAAACTGAGAAACTGTTTGTACCTCATTTATCTGTGGCGATCACATGCAAATCAATTCGTTTTTGCCAAATTTGTCTCATAATTCGTTGGCTAAATGACCCCCGAAGTAGATGTTTCCAGCGTGATTGCTGACTTTCTCCAATGACAATCTGAGTAATACGTTTTTCCTGTGCAACTTGGGCGATCGCATTGGCAACATTGGCATTCTTAACGCGCAGAAACTCGCCTTCAAAGTCATGACACAACCGTTCACAGGTTTCAAGATGTAGGCTTTCCTCTTTCGTTAAAAAGCGATCGGGATAGTCAATAAATAAAGCATAGAATTTCGCATTCATATAGCTGGCAATCCGGGCACCGCGTCGAATGAGTTGGGCTGAGTTGGGGTAAGTGGAAATACAGACCAACACACGCTCATGGATATTGCAGACTTGACCAAAAGGGTCGCGATGGTTCCCTTCTTCTTCGACCGTATCCGCCACCTCGCGCAGTGCCAGTTCCCGCAAGGCAATGAGATTACGACGCTGGAAGAAGTTGTTGAGGGACTGTTCGATCTTCTCAGGTGGGTAAATTTTCCCTTCATACAATCGTTCCTGCAGGGTTTCTGGCGTCACATCGACCACCACGACTTGATCCGCCTCATCCAAAATCCGATCGGGCACCCGTTCCCGCACCACCACCGTCGTAATCCGTGCGACCACATCATTCAAACTTTCAATATGCTGAATATTCAGCGTGGAATAGACATCAATCCCAGTTTGCAGTACCAGCTCGACATCCTGGTAGCGTTTTTCCCGATCGGCACCCGGTACATTTGTGTGTGCTAATTCATCAATCAAAATCAATTGTGGCGATCGAGAAATTACCGCTGCGGTATCTAGCTCTGATCGGCCATTGATCATCTGTCGAGGCAATGTTTCTAGTCCCATAGCTCTATCGGCAGTTTCCTTGCGGCCATGGGTTTCTAATAGCCCAATCACGACATCCATGCCTTCTGCTTTCAGCGCATGGGCTTCTTCCAACATTTTGTAAGTTTTGCCAACTCCTGGTGACATGCCAATGAAGATTTTGTGTTTGCCACGACGGAAACCTCGCGCCGCTATACCGAATGATGGCTCGGGGAATGGCCCAGGTGTAATCGCAAGTTTGTTGGGGTCAAACATGGTAATTTTACCTCAATTTTTGCTACGATTTAGACCTGATCAAGTGCTAAATTTAACTTCAAGACATTCACTCCCGGTTCACCGAAGATGTTCAAAAATCGTTGGTCGGTTGATTGCTCAACGAGGGTTTGTAACTCACTGATAGCCTTACCTCGTGATTGAGCGACCCGCTGAATCTGGGCTTGAGCTGCTGCTAAGCTGATGTGAGGATCAAGTCCAGAGCCGGAAGTGTAGAGGAGATCGGCAGTAGCTTTGGTTTGGGTTTGCTCCAAGCGTTGAACTTCGAATTTAATTCGATCGAGCAGCGCTGGATTGCTGGGGGCGAAGTTGCTCGCGCCTGAAATGCCTGTTGTCGCAACTTCTAGCTGGGTAGCATAGTTTATCGTACTTGGGCGACTCCAAAAATAGCGATCGCTTGTAAAAGGCTGGCCAATCAGCGCGGAGCCAACGATTTGACCTTGAGCATTTTGTAAGAGGCTGCCATTGGCTTGACTGGGAAAAACTGCTTGACCGATCGCAAATGTAATGAAGGGGTAGAGAACCGTAGTGAGGAGCCAAAGCACCAACACCAGCCGAATTGATCTAACAAAATCTTTCACAATACTCATTTTAGAAGCGCTCCGGTTGAAAAATCACAACAAACAGATAAACACTTAAAGCCAAAGTCGTTATGCCCAGTAAGACGATCGCCAAGCTTTGGCCTCGTTCGAGGCTGAGTCCGGTCGTAGCCTGAACTCTAGGTGCGATCGCCGCAGCCATCAATAGGCTAAGGAGGAGAAGCTTAGGCAGGCGTTTTTGGCAAAATCGGGTGGATAGTTCTTGCATTATTTAATTCTCTGATCAATTACTTGAAAATAAAAGTTGGGGTCAAGTTAAGCGAGCCCTACCGCAGCGATTGTCACATCAATTAACTTAATCGCAATGAAGGGTGCCACAACACCTCCCAACCCGTAGACCAGAACATTTCGAGCCAGCAACTGATCGGCTGTTAAGGGCCGAAATTTTACCCCTTTGAGGGCGAGAGGAATTAAGGCGGGAATAATCAAAGCGTTGTAAATTAGGGCGGAAAGTACAGCAGATTGAGTACTAGCTAACCCCATTGCATTCAGTTTCCCAATGCCTGCTTCAGCAAAAATGGCGGGAATAATGGCAAAGTACTTTGCAATATCATTAGCGATCGAAAACGTGGTTAATGCTCCACGAGTGATTAACAATTGCTTGCCAATCGTCACAATATCAATCAACTTGGTCGGATCAGAATCTAAATCCACCATATTCGCGGCTTCCTTCGCAGCTTGAGTGCCTGAATTCATCGCCACACCTACATTCGCTTGGGCTAAAGCCGGGGCATCATTCGTCCCATCTCCCGTCATGGCGACTAACTTTCCTTTCGCTTGTTCAGCCCGAATCACTTCGATTTTATCTTCGGGTGTCACCTCTGCCACAAAGTCATCCACCCCCGCTTCTTTCGCAATTACCGAGGCTGTAATTCGGTTATCACCCGTTAGCATCACAGTCCGAATCCCCATGCGACGCAACTGATCAAACCGTTCTTTAATACCGGGTTTGATAATATCCTTGAGGTAAATAATGCCGTAAATCTCGTTATTCTGGCAAACAGCTAAGGGGGTACCGCCGAGCCGCGAAACGGACTCATATTGGGCATCCAACTCCGACGGAACGAGGCCATTGCGTGAACGAGCAAATCCTTTCACCGCATCGACTGCGCCTTTCCGGGCTTCCGTGCCATCGGGTAAATCGGTACCGCTCATGCGGGTGCGGGCGGAAAATTCAATCCCGGTTGCGGTGGCCCGATCGAAGCCCACTACTGCCCCCAGTTTTTCCGCCAGAAGCACGATCGACCTGCCTTCTGGTGTTTCATCAAACACACTGGCATTAAGGGCCGCTTGGGCAATTTCCTCAAGTGAATGACCATTCACTGGCAGGAATTCCTCCGCCAGACGGTTGCCCAGAGTAATGGTTCCCGTTTTGTCCAGAATCAAAGTGCTGATATCGCCGCAGGCTTCCACTGCCCGTCCGGAAGTCGCAATCACATTAAACTGAGCCACCCGATCCATCCCCGCAATCCCGATCGGGAGCATCCCAAAGATGCAAGAATAGTACGTGTTTTCTAGGATGAGTAGAGAACTCTAGGAGAGCGAATGAATCCATCGAAGGAAGCCCGTCTGCGAGCCTGCCTAGCGGAGCTGTCAGAGCTGCTGTACGAAG
>JAAUOP010000163.1 GCA_012034805.1 Synechococcales cyanobacterium CRU_2_2
AGTTCCTTCAAGGCAACAACGGGCGTCGCATCGTTGGACGGCGCGCCGGAAGAGTCTGAGGTTGAGAGTGGGTTCTGGATAGCACGATGGTTAGAGTAGCGAACAAACCCAATTCGGGTCGTTCAGATGCAGGCAAGCCCAATGCGCGTCTGGGCGCTACTTTGGGCATTACTTGGGGCGTTTCTTGGGGCGTTTCTTGGAGCGTTTCTTGGGGCGTTAGGAGAAGCGTCTTCGGCGGCGAAGTTGACTTAGCAATTCGCCCTGGGGAAAATATGCCCCATAGTAATAGCGTGAATTGGTTGAATTGCCAATAGCGTTCTCACGGGACTAGAAATGGGATCCCAAAAGTATTGATTCGCACGCGTGTTGAGCCTGTTTACCCGGAAAACGGAGGACTTCAGGAGAATCACAAATATTTCTGTAAAGCATCTGTAAAGCAAATTTCTGTAAAGCAAAAATTAAGGCGAGCATGAACGCGAGGACTCAAGCAAGAGCTCAAGCGAGGACTCAAGCGAGAGCTCAAGCGAGAAACCAGGCAAACATTCACCGCCGCGCCAAACTTCTCTCCAGTGCCTTCCATCCACCACTGATGTGCCGCCCTAAGCTTGCCCCAACCGACTAACCGCTGAGCAGTGCTTCAACAAATTCGTAGCTGGAAAAGGGTCGCAGATCGCCAATGCCTTCGCCTGCACCGATAAAACGGATGGGTAGACCCAGCTGGCGCACCACCGCCAACGCGACGCCACCTCGGGCCGTGCCATCGAGCTTCGTGAGCACGACGCCGCTGAGGTTGGCGGCTTGGGCGAAGACTTCGGCTTGGCGCAGGCCGTTTTGTCCCAAGGTCGAGTCCAAAACCAGCAGCGATTCGACCTTGGCTCCGGGGGCTTGTTTGTCGATGATGCGGCGCACCTTCGACAGTTCATCCATCAGGTTCTTTTTGTTTTGAAGACGTCCAGCGGTGTCCACGAGCAGTAGTTCTGTATTCCGAGCCTGGGCGGAGGCGATCGCATCAAACACCACTGCTGCCGGATCTGTATTTTGTCCCGGATTTGAGATCACCTCAACGCCGCTGCGATCGCCCCACACCCGCACTTGCTGTACCGCCGCCGCCCGAAACGTATCTGCCGCCGCAATCAAGCAACGATAGTCCGATTTCTGGGCCAGATGGGCTAGTTTACCAATGGTAGTGGTCTTACCCGCGCCGTTGACACCGGTCATCAGCCAAATGTTGAGTTGACCCTTTTCGGGGGCGAGGACGATGCTGGCGTCGTCTTGGATAGGGCTATCAAGCAGTTCGCGGATAATGCGCTTGAGATAGGCGATCGCCTGGGCAGGCGGCAGCGCCTCTTCGCGCAGCTTGGACTGGAGCGAGGCGATGATGTAGTCCGTTGCGTCTACGCCCACGTCCGCTTGCAGCAACAATGACTCGATCTCGAGCACCGCATCTTCATTGAGTGGCCCTTGCCCCACCACGGCCTTGAGCTGATTGACGAGGCTACGGCGGGTTTTGCCGAGGCCCTGGCGCAGTCGATTAAGCCAGGTGATTTCTTCGTAGGAAATTTCTTCGGGGCGACGACCCTGAGCAGCCAACACTTCTGCTGACCAGAGAAAGTCTGCATCAAAGACAATGCGCGGCCCAGAATCAAGTTCGGGCTCCGGCTCGAGTTCCGGTTCGGGTTCAGGCTCTGCGATCGCCGTAGCCTTGAGCCGCTCGAGCCGTTCCGCTCGCTCGGCTTCGGCGCGCGCCAAAAAGCTTAAGGGTGCAGGCGCTATCGGTTCCGGAGGCTGTTCGGGCTCTAGGGTCTGTTCGGGTTCTAGGGTTTGTTCGGGTTCTGAGGTCTGCTCGAGTACCACCGCACCAGACTCAACACTCTCAACAGCCCCAAGCTCCTCCCTGTCGGTTTCTACACTGGCTCCTGGATCGGCTTCTGCACTGGGCTCTACATCAGTCACTGCATCAGCTTCTTCATCGGCGGCGGCATCGGCTGATGAAGAAGCTTGATCGGCCATCACCAGAGCAGGTTCAACGGCTGGCTGGCTGCGCTCGATCTTGGCGGCTGAACTCGCGGGTGCGCTAGCCTGGGCCAGCGCTTCTGCTTGTTTGCGCCGAATATTTTCAAACGCTGCCTTAGCCCAAGCTAGGGATTGATCATCGCTCCCAGACCCGTCATCTTCAGAACCGGTACTCCCAGAACCCTCATGCTTGGATTCTGTAGCAGCGTCAACCTTGGCAATTCCAGCATCAACGGCCCCAGGTTCAGGCTGTTCTGAAGATTCAGGCTGTTCTGAAGACTCAGCAGATGCTGGCGATTCGCCCTGCGCTCCGGCCTCCGAGCCAGACGGGTCACCCGAAAATTTGCGACGGAACCAATCGAAAGCCATAGGTCACGCAGGTAATCTTTCAAAAATTCAAACATCAAGACGCAGAAATACGGAAATCAAGAAGACGAAGCAGAAGTCTCAGAGGCTTGAGGGTTCCTCAGGGCGTCCACGACACGCCGCAAGACCCCGTTGATAAACCGTTTACCCTCGTCATCACTGTATCGTTTTGCCAGCTCAACCGCTTCATCGATCGCCACTTTATGGGGCAGCCCAAAAAACTGGATCTCCGCCACCGCAATGCGCAGAATATCTTGATCAACTCGGGGCAACCGACCCAAGCGCCAGTTCACCATCGCAGACTCGAGGGTCTCGTCGATCGCATCTCGGTTGGTCTTGACACAGCGGCTAATTTGCAGCGCGTAGGCCTGAACCTCCGGCTGATTGGTCATTTGCAACATTTCGGGCAGCTCTAGGGCTCGAGCCGTGCGGTTGATGGCTTTGCGGGTGAGTTCGCTGGCCTCTTGAACAATGGTTTTGCTGCTTTCGAGGGTCACGGCATCGACTTCGAGGGAGAAGAGGCGATCGCCACTTTGGCTCAGTTCACCACTGGCAGTAGAGAGCAAGTCCTGGGCTTCACCGACCAAGACCCGCACGGCGGCCAAGAGCATCTCTTGCAGCGGCGTGTCTTTTGCGGTGGCATTTTTAGAAAACTGGCTCAGACTCAGCAGAGCGAGTTCGCGGGCGATTTGGCGGGCTTGCATGGGGTGGGGAAATTGGGGAGTGGGGCGTTATCGCTCGGGGCACATCAAGCAGTCTAGAAGAAACCCGCAAGGGCTCAGGAAGGTTCTTCTTCAGGAAACGGCATGGGGAGCTGGCGATCGGCAGGCAGAGCCTTGGGAGCTCGGCCGCTCGAGGAGATGCCATCGCTGCGGCCCAGACTCTCGGGATCGACAATGCCACCGGAAATCAAAATCTTGAAGGCGTTCTCCACGGATACGGAGGTCTGGACAACATCGCTCTCTGGCACGATCGCATACCAGCCGCTGGTGGGATTCGGGGTCGTGGGGATAAACACGCTGAGCATGGGACGAGAGGTGTCTGGATTGAGGCCCGTGGCCACCCCGCCGGTGACAAAGGCGATCGTCCACATGTCATGCCGGGGATATTCCACCAAAACCACGCGCCGAAATCGACTGCCCGAGCCCAGAAGCGTCTCCAAAAGCTGCTTGAGCGTGGTGTAGACCGAGCCCGCCAAGGGGATCGCCCTGAGGGTGCGCTCGCCAAAATCGAGTAACCACCGACCCGCGATGTTCCGGGCCATCAAACCAATAATCAAAATACTGAACAGCGGCACCGCTAAACCGATGGAAAGATTGAGCAAGTCGCCCAAAATCGGATTCAGCTCAATAAACGGATTAAGCTGCTTGGGGATGCTGGTCAAAAAATCCACTACCCACCGAGCCACGGTGATGGTCAGCCAGATGGTCGTGGCGAGGGGAATGACCACCAGCAAGCCCGCAATCAAGTCGTTTTTCAGATCCTGCCGCAGGCGTTGCGCAAGTGTGAGCCGGTTTTCCTCTGGCAAAGACATTCAGATAATCACAACATAAGCAGTGGGAGAACTTAGGCCGCGAAGCCTTTAGCCTCACGATTATCTCAGCTCTGTTGCAATTCTACGAGATCTGTTGCGCGATCGCCGGAGGGAGTCACCCCATCCTGAGGCGTATTTTCTGGGCTTGGGATCACGGCAAAGGCAGTATGTTGCGGATGTAGTGGCACTTTATATACTTCGTCGTAGGGTCGGTGCTGAATCTCCCAAACCTTGAGGACAATGATGTATTCGTAAAACATCTGCAGCAGACACCAGCGCAGCCCAGCGCGTCCGTCGAGGCATCCCCACAAGAAAAAGTACATGTAAAAGAACCGAATCAGCGGTCTCAGGGGCGTGCGTTGGGAAATGTCCTTGAGGGCATGGCGGCGCTCGATTTCCGTTTTGCCCCACAGGGCCATCTTCCAGTCAACCTCGCCTTGGGAGAGCTGGCGGATGGTTTCCTCGGCTTCGTCGGTAGAGTAACGGTTGTGCTTGTCCAGCCAGCGGCTCAGCCCTTTGCCAGAGGTGTAGTGGGGATAGGTCGCCTTGAGGAAGCCGGTTGGCCCGTCGCAGACTTCGCGCTCGGTGTGGCCGTAGTCGTCAAACCAGACTTTTTTAGGGTTGAGCAGCCGCATTTGGTAGCGCGGATACTGGGTGCTGTGTCGAATCCACTGGCCCATGAACATCACCCGCTCGGCCACAAAGAAGCCGACCTTGGCTGAGTCTAGGTCGCCGCTGGCGATGGCTTGGGCTGAACCTTGAATGGCGTCGCAGCATTCTTGGAACAGCTCTGGAGTCATGCGCTCGTCGGCCTCGAGAAGATAAACCCAGTCGTGTTTGGCTGGGATTTCCCGCAGCATCCAGGTACGCTGCTTGCCGTGGCTTTCGAAAGCGTGGGAGACAAAACGCACGGGGTAGCTCTGGGCGATCGCAGGGGTGCGATCGCCACTCCAAGAATCCACCACAATCACATCATCGGACAGCTGAGCCGATTCAATGCAGGCCGCAATGTCTCGTTCTTCGTTGTACGTGAGGATATAAATCGAGAACATCGCAATCTGCTCCAGTCTCAAGACTGACTTGGTAAGAAGGTTAGGGCGAGATGCAGCGAATCAGGCACTCAAGCGAGCTGGAGGTGATGGGGGCGGTCTTTAGACAAAGTACTTGGGAGACAGAGCACTTGGGCTTAAGCAGGTTTGGCTCAAACAAGTCTGTTGACGAATTCACGAATTGGCGAATTCACGAATTGGCAATTGGCAAATTCATTATTGACGCATGGCTCGCAAGCCCGTCCAACCGACGACGGCGTAGGCGATCGCCAGCAGCAAGCTACTCAACCCAGTTCTCAGGGTGGACTTGAGCGCCACAGTCTTCGCGCCTTCGGTTGCCGTTTTGGTGCGGGTTTTGATCTCGCCCTGAAGCCGTGCTTCCTCTTCCTTGCCTTTACCTTGCAGATAGGAATCAATCGAAGCGGGTTTGTCCTTAAACTGCTGGAGCAGCGTCACCTGTTCCCCTTGAATTTGACCGCTGGCAATGGCTTGGTTCAGCGCCGTCTCGTTTTGCAACAGGGCCTGGATTCTGCCGCGCTCCTCTTGCACTTGATTGGCCACCGCGCCGGGGAGGCCGGTTGCGGCCTGGGTCGCCTGCTCTTGGATAGTGGTGAGTTGCTGCTTTTGGGCGGCCTGGGCGTTCATCACATGGAACGGTACCAACAACAAGAAGATGAGCCCCAGCATACTGGCAACGACCAAGGAGGCTAGCGGCAGCGCCGAACCACTTCTGCGTCCATCCATCTGGTCGCCGATCCAACTCCCAACCAAGATAAATGTGATGCCGACGAGGGGCACAATGCCGCGATCGACCATTTGCCCCGCCAGACCAATTTTCCATTCCAGCGCTTCAAAATTGGGCGGAATCAACAAAATGATGTAGTCCAACAGCGCCGTCAGGACCAAAACCAGACCGGCGATAACCAGCGTACGGGAGGCAAGGGGGGTAATCGATTTCATAGAGCTTGCGTAAAAAGATCGGGTCTAAAGATCGGGTCTAGAGAGCTTGACTGGGCTGAAACGGCTGGCTGGATCTGCAAAATCCTTGGAGCAGTGGCGAGGGACAATCCTTAGCTCAAAAGTTTTTGGCCAAAGCCTTCCGGGAAAGAACTTTGATGAGAGAAAATCATCCCCTGATGTTAACTCGTTCGTTCCCGCTTCGTTCTCACTGAATTCCCATCGTCGGCTCCAAGGATTCAGCGCTTGAGCAAAACCCAAGGAGCTTTGTGTTGCAAATGTTACTTTATCTTGTCCGTATTGGCGACGCTGATCCGGAATTCTTGGGAAAACCCCAGCTCTGGGATACTCCCAGGAGAAATCTCGCACAAAATCCCGCGCAAAATCCCGCACAAAAATCTGCACAATGGAGGAGATGCTTGACAAACCTACTATGCCCCCAGCCATCGAAGTTCTATCCAACAAAGAAGCTCTGGTTCAACGCGCCCTAGATATGGTCGTTGATCAGATTGAAAGGGCGATTGGCGATCGCGGAATTTGTACCCTGGCCCTCTCCGGTGGCAGCACCCCCAAGCCGCTCTATGCCGCCCTCGGTCAACAGTCCTTTCCCCAGGATAAATTGCATCTCTTTTGGGGTGATGAGCGTTACGTCCCTTCAGATCACCCGGACAGTAATTACGCCATGGTGCGCGAAGCTTGGCTGGATCCGGCCCAGTTCCCGGCGGCGAATGTTCACGCCGTGGCAACGCACCTGGCTGACCCCGCCGAGGCGGCCCGGCAGTATGACCAAGAGATACGCGATTTTTTGGTCTGCCGAGTGCGATAGACCGGGGCACAGCCGATTTGGCTGCAGCTGAAATCCCACAGTTTGACATTATCCTGCTCGGCATGGGGGATGACGGTCATACGGCATCGCTGTTTCCGAAAACGGCGGCATTGGGAGTGCGCGATCGCCTGATTAGCGTGGGCAACAAAGACGGCCAACCTCGCATCACCTTCACCGTGCCGCTGATCAATCGAGCTCGTCATGTATTGTTTTTGGCTGCCGGAGCCAGTAAACGTCCGGCCCTCGCCCAGGTTTTCGCGGCGCAAGCCGACGCCACCGAGTACCCCAGCCGCCTGATTCAGCCTGAGGGCTCCTGTGATTGGCTCTTAGATGCCGAGGCGGGTCAATCCTTTTTGGGCTAGGTTCTTTTCAATTTCAAGAAAAGGCAACTTGGCCTGAATGAACTTAAATGAATTTGTGAAGATAGCAATTCTGTAAGACGGTGAAAACCCCTACACAGGCTGGAAGCGCGACCGTTATGATGGGATGCGACGGGTGACGTGCGCTGCGGCGGTCTACCCCTGTGCACCGATTCAACCCTTTCGATTCAAGCATTCCGATTCAACCGTTTCGATTCAACCGCTTCTCGGTCACGATTTTTTGCCCAGCTTCAGATAAAACATCATGATTGTTTGCCCAAATTGCAACCATCACAACCCTGAGGGCGCAGCTCAATGTGAGGCTTGCTACACGCCCCTACCGGAAATGATGGCCTGTCCGAATTGCGGTGCTCCGGTGCAAGTGGATGCCAACTTCTGCGGTCAATGTGGGTTTAGCATTCAAGCCCAGGAGGCGGTTTTGCCCACGGCCCTAGAGAGCAGGGCAAGTTCAGCCCAATCCGATGAGGTCGATCTGCCACTAGCAGCAGGCACGGCCTTAGACCTCACGGCCATAGCGGCGGCTTCCTCCCCAGCCGAGCCGCCTCTAGCAGTACCTCTCCCAGAGACCCTTCACTCAGCTCTAGAATCGTTGAGCACAGAATCGTTGAGCACAGAACCATTCACCCCAGAACCACCGACCCTTTCGTCGCTCCCTACCGTCTCGCTGGAGCCTGGGAACCATCCTTCGGTAACGCAGCTCCAAACCCATCGTGCGGCCTTGGTACATGTGCGCAGCGACACCGAAGTGTATCTGCCCGAAAATCTACCCGTAGTCCACATTGGCAAGCCTAATGACCGAATTCCACCAGATCTGGATGTCTCGGGTTTCCCAGATTCAGAAGTGGTATCCCGCGTCCATGCAGATATTCGAGTTGAGGGAGATGCTTACTACATCGAGGATCTGGGCAGCTCCAACGGCACCTACGTGAATAACTTGCCCCTGGCTCCTGGAAATCGTCATCGTTTGCGCATGGGCGATCGCATTGCCCTGGGCAAAGGCGACTTGGTGACGTTCTTGTTCCAGGTCTCCTAGGTTCTCGGGGATAGGTGGGTATATTATGTGTGGGTTCTGCCAGTGTTGTGGGGTTGGATCGTTGTTGGTTTGGATTGACGTCGCGAACCGATACAACGCCGAACCGATGGAACAGCCAACCCATACAATGGTCGAACTTGACAATTGTCCAACCTTACGCCGGTCGTAATGCTCCCGTGATTACACTCACCCTTCTGCATCCAGTTCAATCGACGCCGGTGCAAACCTGGAATTTCCCCAAGGAAGCAGTGGTCAGGATTGGCCGAGCAGCGGATAACCAGGTTGTGCTCTATAGTGCCGTGGTCTCTCGGTATCACGTGGAGCTGCAAATCACGGATGGGGGTTGGCGCGTGATTAATCTGGGAACAAACGGCACCTACGTCAGCGGTAAACGCATTGATCAGCAGACAGCGGAAGATGGCATGGTCATTCGCCTAGCCCGCTCAGGCCCAATGATTCAGATTCGCCTCAATCAGCCGGTGAGCGAAGCGCCCCATAGGAGTGCGAAGGAAGCCTTTGAGTCGGCCCAACAAAATTTGTAGCCAGTCGCCCTTGGCCTGATTGGGTGATCAGCCCTCGGGTGTCAATCCCCTGCGAATATTTCTTAAAGATTAGAAATTCATATCTAGGGCAACTGTTCTGGGGCGATCGCCCCAGAAAGTTCCGCAGGGCCTGTGACAAATTTCATCCGAGGGTCTATCCTTAACCAACTGTTTGGCTCGTAGGTGCTCCGGAGACTGCTATGCGTAAGACTTTCACGCTCTCCTCTGCTGGTTTTGCATCCCTGGCATTATTGCTATCTAGTCTGCTGGGCAATGGGGCTCGGGCTCAGGCTTCGACGCTGTCTGACTGGCAGTACAATCCCGAAGAATCGGCCTTGGCGTTTCAGATTGAATCTGGCCTTAAGCCGACCTACTTTCTGCTGCCGAATCCATTGCGGATTGTCGTAGATCTACCGAATACAAATTTGCAAACGACACAAACAGACCGCTCCTTCTCGGGGGATGTGAGCCGAATCCGGGTGAGTGAATTTGAACCGGGAGTCACCCGGCTTGTGATGGAGCTCGCGCCCAATTCGGTGTTGCAACGCGGTCAGGTGTCCCTCGAAGATTTGGGCAACGGCCAATGGAAGATTCGCCCGCTGATCGAAGCGTCGGGGCGATCGCCACTCAACTGCAGCCATCCGCCCGTGCCGTGGAGCTGCCCGTGATTGCTGCGGCTGAACCGGCTGTGCCTGAAACGACTGCGGTTCAGGCTGCGACCCAGTCCAGCGAACTGCTGATGCTCGGGCCAGATCTGGCCATCACCCCAGATCTCATGCCGCCGCCTCGTCCGCACGATGTCTGCGATCGCCTCCCCCAACCGCCCCCAGGTCACGGTACCCAGCCTAGCGACTGCAGAAGCTTCAAGC
>JAAUOP010000164.1 GCA_012034805.1 Synechococcales cyanobacterium CRU_2_2
GCCCAAGTCGCTCCCTTTGCCTGCGTGGGCCAGCGCCAAGCGTTCATACTTCGGGCGTGGAGAATCAGGTCTGCCGCTGCCGCTGCTGAAATCGTTTTTTTTACTTGGCCAGGGACGCCGACGACGAGCGATCGCGGTGGCACATCTTGGGTCACTACGGTTCCAGCCCCCAGGATGCTCCCGGCTCCCACCCGCACGCCATTGAGCACGATCGCACCAATCCCCACCAAAACTCCCCGCTCAATCTGGGCCGAATGAATCACCGCCCGGTGGCCCACCGTCACATATTCCCCGAGCACCGTCGGCATGCCCGGATCGCAATGAATCACGGCTCCATCTTGGACGTTGCTGTGGGCACCGATGTGGATGGCTTCAATATCCCCCCGAATCACAGCTCCTGGCCAAACACTGACCCCGGATCCCAAAACGACACAGCCCATCACGGTTGACGCGGGGGAAACATAAGCCGCCGCAGATAAATCAGGTTCGGGCCAAAGGGAGATAGCAGGGGACATGGCAGAGGGCAGGGCAGAGGGAATGACAGAGGGAATGACAGAGGGCAGGGCAGAGGGAATGACAGAGGGCAGGGCAGAGGGAATGGCAAGGTGTCTTGTAAAGTCCGAATTCCATGGAATATTCGCCTCATCTATAATAGGAGGAACTGCTGACGTCCCGTAGGTGTGTCTCGGCCTAGAGACGCTTCAAGGGATGCCTCGGCTCGAATTTAGGTCACACCGGACTCGGATCAGGTCGGACTCGTATCACGTTAGACTCATATCACGTTGGAGTCACATGACGCTTAATGTTTGACACGCTTTCCCAGTATCCAATTTTTGGTGCAGAAATCCATTGTCCCCACTGTCGGCAAACCATTGCCGCCCTGACACTGACGGACACCTATCTTTGCCCCAGACACGGAGCCTTTGAAGCAGATCCGAAAACAGGGGATTTGGTACATCTGCAATCTGGGCGGCATTGGCGGCGCTGGCAGGACGAGTGGTACCGCCAGCACACCCACGCAGACGGCATTCGCTTTGAGATTCATGAAGCCCTCGATCGCCTCTATACCCAGGGATTTCGGGCCACCCGCGTGATCATTGCCGAACGCTATCAAAGCTTGATCCAGTCCTACTTCCAACGCAGTACGCCCTGGCAGGGGAGTCCAGAAGAAAAGACACCTCGGCTCTATGGTTTGCCCGTGGAATTTAGCCCCAAGCCTGAGGACGAGGGCTCCTGCTGGTCCGTGATTAATTTTGATTTGGAAAAAGAACCGGGTGTGTCCGCAAACTACCGCTATTTTCGTTTGTCCGAGTAGGCCGAGACGTTCGCAACTGCCATGCATCATGTTTCGATTCGAACCGCAGATATCCATCGGGCGATCGCCTTCTACCAGCAGCTCGGGTTCGAGCTGGAGGCGCAGTTCACCACGGGCTACACCCTGGCCTGTTGGATGCTCGGGATCCCTGGCCGGATCGACGGACGCATCGAACTAATCCAAATTCCCCAGCCTGCCGCCACCGCAGACGCTTTTGGGGATGAGCACTACACTGGTTACTACCATGTATCTTTTGATCTGACTGCGGTGACCTCCAGTTTGCCGGATTGGTTGGCGGCGCTGCGAGTGCGTTTTGAGCAGGCGGGGCAAACGGAGGGAAAAACGGACGTCAATCCATCCTCCCTACGGGTTTTGCTAGAGCCAGAGCAGCAAATGATTGGCGATCGCGTCTACGAAGTCGCGTTTATTGCCGATGCGGATGGCCTACCGCTGGAATTGATCCGAGCGATGAACCCGCCTGGTGCAGGTCATCGGTAATCACGACCGGTCATCATGTTCAGACCATCATGTTCAGGCCATCACGACCGGCCATCGCGACCGGCCATCACGACAGATAATTACGTACAGGCAATTACGTATGGATGAACCGACCCCGAAATCTCCTCCGTTTGCGGACAATTGGGCCTATGTTAAAACCGAGCTGCAGTGGCTCGATCGGCTGCTGCTGCTGGCTGTAGGGCGGCAGCGCAAGGAACGACGCGAAACCGACAAGGTCAGCCGCGCAGACCGCGATCGCCTCACCCGCCACTGGTGGAAAGGCATCGTCAACTTGGATACACCACCGAGCTACGACGACGGGCGTCCGCCGCTCTTGCCTGATTCGCTCGGCTCCAGTGGCAGCAATGTTCAGCCAACGGCCAGTCCGGCGACGGAACGGTCTATGAACTCGAACAATAACGACTCGAACAATAGTGGCCAGCCAGATCCGCATCTCAACAAGATTGACCCTAGACATCTAGATTCCAAGCACACCCCTACGGGCTATCAAAAACAGCTTGACGGACGGATCCGGGCCAGTCGAGCTGAGGGCATTTTATTAGGGTTGCCGACGTTGTGCGATCGCCTCCAACTCACCCTGTTCGAAAAAAATTTGTTGATTCTTGGCCTCGCCCCCGAAGTCAACCGCCGCTACGCCCGACTCTATGCCTATCTCCAGGAGAGCGAAACTAGCCCCCTGCCCCAGGTTGACCTGGCCCTAAAGCTCCTCTGTCGCAATGACCAGGAATGGTACACTGCCCGACGACGGCTGGCGGAAGAGTCCCCACTGCTGCAGATGGGGCTGGTGTCGTTGGTCGCTCCGGAGGTACAGCCGCTCTTGACCCATCGGGTGCGCTTGTCTCCGCCCCTGGTGAATTATCTGTTGGCTAATCCGGTTGATGCCGGTGCCCTGGATGGCCTCTTGGCCGCCGTGCCAGCGGATGCGGCTCCCCTCGCAGGCAAGCTGCCCAATCCAGAACCGCTACGGGCAGAACCCCTGCTGGTGCTACCCGCAGTCTCCGCTGCCGATGCTTGGAAACCCTTAGTGCTGCCCCGATCGCTCAAGCGCGAACTCAAGCACCTCTGCCAACGTTTGCAGTTACTGGCATTTGACCCACCCGCTGCTTTGGCAGAACCTCGGGGCACCTGGGCCATTTTGGTCGGCCCTGCAGGCACTGGTAAAGCGATGGCTGCCCAGACGATCGCCCAAGCAGCCCAAACAGCCATCCTGCGCGTGGATCTAAAACACCACGAATCCCATCAACGCGCCCGCTACTTACAAATCTGGCAGGATCAATCACCCACGGTGCTGCTGATCGAGTCAGCGGAGCTTTTTCTGGGACCTCAGGCAGAGATTTCAGCAGTCCAATTCGAGCAGTTTTTGTGCCAGCGGCAGCAGCAGCCCTGTCTGACACTGTTTACGGTGACGCTGCAGGCGAAGGTCGCTCCGCGCTGGCTACAGGCTTGCGATCGCCTCCTCCATTTCCCACTCCCCGATGCCGCTACCCGAGCGCGGTTGTGGAAACAAGCCTTTCCCAAGGGGGTGACCCTAGACCCCCGTATTTCCTGGGTCAAGCTAGCGGAGCAGGGTAAACTCACGGCGGCACAGATTCAGGCGATCGCGCGGGACGCAGCCCTATATGCACAAATTGAAGCAAACCAGCTTGAAGCAAACCAGCAAAATAGTGCCCCGCCTAGGGCCAAACCCCGAGTGACCCCGAGCCAAATCCAGCGGGCTTGGCAGCAGCGCCAGAACGGTCGGCACTAAGCGTTGAATTCACGTTGAAACAGGAATTTCTTTCGTATAAAAAAATACGTGCTACTTAGCCAGGTTCAGGGCATACTAGAAGAGCAACTCTGTTTGCTTCCCAGTTGAGTGAGTTTGCATCGACCCAGTAAAAGCGCTCGCCGTCGGCGAGCGCTTTATGTTTTGCGCCAGTTATTTCACCAGCCTATTTCACCAGCCTATTTCACCAGCCTATTTCACCAGCCTATTTCACCAGCCCCTCAAACATGATGATTTGATCCGCCACATGGTCTGCCTCTAGCTTGGGGGGTGCCATGACTCGGCCCAGCCTTTCGGGTGGTTGAGAATCTTGCAAATCGAACTTGATCTGGGGGGGCTGGATATCGGGTAGCTCGATCGTCTGCCCAGGCTGTGAATCGGTTTCGGCGTCTTGGGTTTCGGCGTCTTGGGTTTCGGTAGCTTGAGCTTCGGCAGCCTGAGCTTCGGTAGCTTGAGCTTCGGCAGCTCTTTGGGTCTCAGCTGCGGCGATCGCCAGATGTTCTGTCAACAGTCCTGCAGCGGCTGCCATCACCGCTGCTGTGGCCGGTTGGGCGACGGCTTTGACATCCACGGACAGGCTCGGGGGTTTGGCTTCCGCAGCGGGTTGGGGGGCGATCGCCGCTCGCTGCGGTATGACGGTTGTGTCGGGAAGCGGTAACTGGTTTTGGGCTGTTGCAGACAGAGCGATTGGAAGCTTTATGGGGTGTTGCTGATTGATGGGAGGCTTGCCGTGGGGACGAACCGCTATTCGTCCAGCTTTTGCGAAGCCTTGATCGTCAGGTTCATCCCGTAATTCAGCAACGTCCTTGATTGCAATAGGTTGCTGAGGCAATTGAAGTGTAACTTCAGCGTCTGCCGGACGATGGGTCGGAGTTGGCAGGATGGCTGATTCGTCAGTCAGGGGCTCGATCGCCGGGTTTTTGGCAGCTTCCGCAAGCGCAGAGCGCTCAGGGAATGGTTGTTCCACCAACAAAAATCTGGAATCAGTCTCAGCTTCCAGGATCGATTGGGCAACCTTGTCCTGCTGAGCCTCGTCCACCGCTAGCGCCTCCGCCAGCGCAATCTCCGCCTGCTGCTCGGATCGCCGCGACGGTTCGCGGGTTTCGCGGATCAGCGCCTGCAAAGGGCTGGCGGAGGCCAGCTTGAGCGGTTGTGTCACAAACCCCGCCTGGGCAGTGCGTGGATCCGCCTGGGATAAATCTTCAAAGAGATTCAGTCCCCAGTGGGAGCCGGTTTCTGGGGGGCGATCGCCACTGCCCTGGGGTCTAGCTGATCGAGCAATGTGGGCCGAGCTTCGACTTGGGCCAAAACCTGTTTGACCGCTGTGGCTCGACGCTGCTGATCTGCCGTAATCGAAGCTTGATTGTTGCCCAAGCCCGGTGCATCCCAAGCGTTGCGCGTGGGGTGCCAGTAGGCCCAGGTGCGGGCTTGCAGAATTTGCGCGTCAGGGTCGCGGTAGCGTTGTTTGGCCTGGACGAGGCGATCGATATACCCCCAATCATCCAGTGCTGCCAGTTCACTTTGATTCGCTAAATCCAAGCCGTTCAAAAGCTCCAGGGGTGAAAGCTCTAAGTTTTTGGCTTTGGCTTGGGCCAGCAACTGGTCATGAAACTGCCGCAAGCGCAGCATTTGGCGGCGGTCTGCCAACTCCGGCAGGGCACGTCTGGCCGCAGCCCAGCGCTTGTCATCGGTGCTGGTTTGCTGCTCGACCACCGCTTTCTCTTGGGGACGAAAATGCTGAAAGCTAAAACTACCGAAGTTATCGGCGGCGTTGCCGGGGTCGGAGTGCCAATAGTAGGCGGCGGTGCGACTGCCGTCGGCCTGACGCGTCCCTTCGGCATAGCCGATGGCGATCGCCACCGGAGAATCCGAGCCCGCCTCCCACCAGCTTAGCGGCAGCGGCGTTTCTGCCTGCTGGGCATACTGGGGCGAAATCAAGACCGAGCGAAAGGAAAACCCTGCTTGAGGCAGCAAGTTCTGGGATTTGGCAACCCCCGGGAGACGCAAGCCGACCGCTTCGGCGCGGCCAGAGGGGGCAAAACTAGCGGCAAATGCCAGAAAACAGGTGCTCCAGCGAGCCACATGCTGAGCAGAGCGAATCAACAAAAGGAACCTCCTACAGGACTGCCCCAGGCAATTTTCATTCGGCACTGACGCAATCCCAGACCGGCTCTCCCAACTGGGGAAAGGTAAGACTGAGGTCAGCGACACCGTCGAGCGTTGGACAGACGCAACCTGAGCGACGCAACCCGAGCACCTTCTCAAAAGAATCCTGAAGCTGCAGTCACATCTGATACCATGAGTTCGATATGCATGAATGATCTGAAGTATTCTTGCAGATTGTGGCGCAATCGAAAAGTCAAGGGAGTCAGAACCCTTTGCCAGACGAAGTCTGGGGTGTCTGACAAACTTTTCTGGTTGTGGTAGACCGCCGATTCACTGGGATTTTCGAGGCCGACCGGCTCAAAAACACGGCCTAGTCTGTCGCGACAGGCCCCAGATTTTCAGCTTTTCAATACGTAGGCTCGATAGTTTATAAGTAATAGCACTGAACTCGGCTCTAGCAAAAGGCTGGGGTACCCAGTGTGGCTTCGTTTCCCTGGGATCCGAGGCTGTTTTAGGGCTGGACAGGCTTCAGGATTGGAACAGCTGGGGGTCGAGGTAGTCAATGCGCGCGGCAGGGCTGAGGGCGCTGAGGATTTGTTGGCCGTAGCTGCGGTGCAGGACACGGGTGTCGAGCAGGGCGACGAGGCCTTGGGATTCGCGGGCGGGGCGATCGCCCGTTGCAAATTACTCAAGCATTGGGGCAATAGATAGTTCCGGAACCAATCCTCCCGCTGCCGTTTGTAGTAGGCGACGCGACCGGCCACCAGCGGGTGTTCTAGGGTTGGGAAGGGCAGCGTCGCAATCACGAGCATTTGGGGGGCGGGCAGCACGTCCTGGTGGGCGATCCAAAAGTCCAGGCCGCTAATCAAAATACTGTTTTCGTCCAGGCAGGTGCGCTCCACCTGCACGCGGGAGCCAAACTCCGCCGCCAGAATCGAACCGACTCGGCTCTTGAGCGGCACATCATCTACGACAAGTACCGCCGGGCCGGGGACGGTGTTACTCAGGGTCAGCAAACGCCGCAGCTCGTTGAGTAAGGCGGCTTGGTAATGAGGCGTGTTCGGTAGGGGCAGGCGTTCTGGGGTATAGAGCTGAATTTGGGAGGTGTGGCGATCGGGCGAAAACTTGACGCAGGTCATCTCTCCCAGGCCCAGGTGCTGGCGGAAATGGGCGGCATCCGGGGCCAGGTCGAGGGCTTCGCCCAGGAGCACCAGGGGCTGGCGTTGCCAAATGGGGGCAAGCGTGGCTGCGGAGGTCAGGCTGCGCGCCGAGATTTGTTGTGTGCCTCGATCGCGGTCGAGGTCGCTCCAGCACAAGACATCAGCTTGGCCGAGGGTGGTTTGGAGGCGTGGCCAGGGTTGCGGTAAGCAACTGGGTTCTAGATGCTGGAGGAGTGATCGCAAGGGCTCCAGTTCTTCTGCTTCCAGGCGGTGGCAGTGATAGGGATTGGCGGGATGACGAAAGACGGCATGGGTGAGCTGCACCCGCGTTTCCCGAATCAGATCGCTGTGGAGCGGGCAGGCCAGCCTGAGGCTCTCCCAATCCTCGGGGGTGAGGCTGACGGTGCGCAGCTGATTAATCCAGGCTTCGAGGTCGTCGGCTCCTTCGATCAGGGTGGGGATGTGATCGGGAAAGCGCGTTTCGCCGAGGAGGCGATCGCGCAACCAGGCCTCGGGTGTCGCCAGTAGTAGCCCCTGAAAGCTCCTGCCGGAAAGACTTTCGGGCCAGCGATCGCCCTGGTGAATCGGCTTGGCCGTGGGCATCCACTGACGCAAACGCGGCAACTCGACGCTGAGTAGCCGCTGTTGTACCCGTTCTGTGGCCACCAAAATCGAGCGCTCGGGCCAAAGTAACAGCGGTGCAAGGTAGCCGAGGCGGTGGCTGCGATCGCTCCCCGTCGGCACCGTCTGAATCAGGGCGCTGCGCCCAAGCCGCAGCGCCCGAGCCACCAGCCGTGCCATCGTTAGATAGTGAGGCCAATCGGGCTCTCCCTGCTGTCGCAGAAAGGCGCGCAATTGCTGGTGGACTTCGACTTCAATCACGGTAGGTTAGTCAGAGGGGAATGGGCAGATTGGGGAATGGGCAGATGTGAGCTCAGACAATCACCAGCATAGCGACTTGTTTGGGGCCGGGGTAGGGCATCGCGGCACTGGACAGGAGGAGGGGTGGGTCTGAGCGCTTGGATTCTAGACTTCCAGCTTTTAGACTTCCAGAGTTTAGACTTCCAATAGATAAAACCCTCGCAAAAATTCTCTGGCTTGCTCTGCTTGGATCCGAGCCGCTCGGCGGGCTTCCCCCGGTAGTCCCAGCGATCGCGTAATAGCTCCCGAAATATTGACAATGCGTTTGCCAAATTGGGGATGCTGATACAGCGTCAGGGGTTCACCGCTGGAGTTTGCAGCAAAACTTGGATCGGCGCGTCGAAGAAATTGTCGGCTTCACCACCGGGCATGGTCACGGGTTTGAGTTGGCCAACCAGGGGGCCGAGCCTCTGGGCAGATTGCTCAATGGCAGCTTGCTCTTGAGGGGATAGGACGCCGTCTAGCTCCTGGAGGGTTTTGAGCAGCTCCACAATGCTAGATTGCGTGGCCTGGGCATCTTTGAAGGGCTGGACAATGAGGTAGGCGATCGCCAACAAATGGCTCTCCTGATTCAAATTAAAGGTCAGCGTTGTCCGTCGCGGGGTCAGCTGGATGCTGGGCGGCGATTCTAGCAGCGCAAATTTGCGCGCGATCTGGTGATAAAAACTGGCGATCACCAGGTGGCTATAAGCCTCTAGGGGCGAATCGATAATGACCCGCACCTGGGGCTGGGAAGGCCGGAAAAAAAGCTGGGCCTCGTCGGGGCCGAGGTGGTGGATGTGGCTGCGATCGCCCGTCGGACTCAAATCCACCCACTCGCACAGCAGCCCCTCCGTTTGCAGACCAAACCGAGGCGTTTCATACAGCTTCGCCCCCGTCAGGGTCGTTTGGGAGAGGTCGGCCCCGGCCCAATCGATCCGGGTGAGCTTGGCTTGGGAAAGATCGGCATGAACTAAGCTGGCCTCGGACAAAATGGCATTGCTCAGATCAGCACCCATCAACTTCGCGCCACTGAGGCGAGCACCGCTAAGGTCGGCCCAGCGCAAATTGGCACCGCTGAGGTCGGCCCAGCGCAAATTCGCGCCGCTCAAATTGGCACCGCTGAGATTGGCGCGGCGAAAATTGACGTGGCGCAGCTCTGCAAACCGCAAATCCGCCCCGCTCAACACCGCCTGGGTAAAGTCCGCCCCCTTGAGATTGGCATGTTCCAAATTGGTGGCAATCAACGAAGCTTTTTTGAAATCGGCCCCTTCCATTTGGGCATAGGCCAAACAGGCCTGCTTGAGCTGGGCCTCACGCAGGTCAGCCCCCTGGAGCATCGCCCCTTGAAGATCGGCCCGTTTGATCCAAGTGCGTACCAATTGCGCTTCGCTCAGCTGAGCCTTAGCCATCTGGGCATTGGAGAGATTGCCCTGACTGAAATTGGCTTGCTGGAGCTGGGCTTGAGTAAAATTCGACCCATTAAAATCAGCGCCGCTGAGATTGTGACCCTGCCAGCGAATGCCTCGTAAATCTGAGCGAACGAAATTGCGCTGGCCCTGACCATAGCGACCCAGGATTTCATCTGCGATCCGTTTCTCCGTAGTTTCCACGGGTTACCCCTTGACTCAGTTGTGGTCATCATTCCCGAGCTGCGGCCAGGAAGCTGCATTTTTGCACGGGTGATTATTCTCTGAATGCCTTTTCCTGTGGTAGTTTGAGAGCCTCTCTGAGATAAAAATCATGCTGGATCTACCGCCCACCCCCCCATACCCCACCCCC
>JAAUOP010000165.1 GCA_012034805.1 Synechococcales cyanobacterium CRU_2_2
GATTTCTCGAATTAGCAGCACTCCTCCATTGCTGGTTATGTCGCCACCGCTGAAATCGGCTACTAGCTTTCGCTTACTCAAACGGCCAAACTCGTAGCTGGCTGAGTTACACTCTGTTTGGGTCGGGGTCATGCTTACAAACCGCTGAATGTCTTGTGGTTATTACATTCTCGCTGGTTTTTGACCCCGATTCCTCTTTACTCGTGAGATATCCGGGTTTAGACTTCTTAACATCGAAGCGTTGATATCCAGGGCTGGCTGCACAATTCAGCGCCGATAAGATTGGCTCCCCCGTTCAGTTTTGTCGCTGGCTTCCTTCAAACTCTTCCTCGCGGAAACGCTCTTGCCTTAAGCTAGCAGTTAGCGTAACCGAGCCGTTAGGCATCAGCGAGTCTGGGGTAGAGCCGGTATTTTCAGCTTATTTGTGAATGCAGAAATTGCGATAGAATGAGTGCCAATTCGAGTTTTAGATGCCGCATTTCGAGCGCCGCCAGCATTATCTGTGGTGACGATATTTTGATCCTTAGGTGATGCTCCCTACCCCCGTTTTCCCGAAATATAAGCCTGGGTCAGCGGATGTTGGGGGGATTCAAACAGTTCCTGTCCTGAACCGGACTCGATCAATTTACCGACCGTATCCTCCATCCAAAAGAGGGCGACGCGATCGGCAATTCGCCTGGCCTGGGCCAAATTATGCGTCACAACCAGCACGGTATAGTCGCCGCGTAGCCTATCGATCAACGCCTCCACGACTTCGCTCGAAATCGGATCGAGGGCGCTACAAGGTTCATCCATCAGCAACACCTCAGGATTCAAAGCTAAGGTGCGCGCTAAACACAACCGTTGTTGTTGCCCACCGGATAGGGCAAGAGCAGGACTTTTGAGCCGATCTTTGACTTCTTCCCACAAGCCCACACGACGCAAATTTATTTCGATAATTTGGGCAACGCGATCGCGTTGCCCAATCCCATGTTCCTGCAACGGAAATTCGAGATTGCGATAGATTGATAATGGAAATGGATTGGGTTTTTGAAAAAGCATTCCCACCCGCCGTCGCAGTTGGATTAGCTCCATAGCTTGAATATTTTGGCCATCCAACAGTACAGTCCCAGTAGTTTGGGTATTCGGAGTTAATTCGGTGAGCCGATTTAGACAGTTGAGAAAACTGGTTTTGCCACAGCCCGACGGCCCAATTAAAGCAGTAATTTGACCCGCTGGCACGGATAATGTCACATCTCGGAACGCCACTTTACGCGCATATTGCATCGTCAACTTTTCTGTGTGGAGTGCAGCAGGTGCAACCCCTGATTTCTGAGTTGAAGATGACGAAATCAAGGTCATAAATTCAATTCACTTTAAACATCTAAAATGCGCGTTTGCTGAAACCGTTTCCCCAACCAAGACACACTGCCGTTAATCATCATCAATAGCAACACTAATACCAGGGCTGTCCCGTAAGCATTCTGTTCACCACCAGCCACGTTCACTGCCAGATCGTAGATATGCACCGACAGGGCGCGGCCAGAGTCCATCAGTGAGGTGGGCATGCGATCGACATACCCACTAGTAAACAGCAATGCCGCCGTCTCGGCGATCGCCCGACCAATCCCCAGTAATAACCCAACGACCAAACCCGGCATGGCAGCAGGTAACAATACCTGCCACAGGACGGCACTGCGCGAAACGCCTAACGCAGCGGCGGACAACCGGTAATCATTCGGCACCGATTGCAAACCGGCCTGGGTTGAGCGAATCAGAATTGGTAACACCATACAGGCTAATGTCAAGCCCCCCGATAGAATTGAGAATCCCAACCCCAAGGTTTTACAGAAAAACGCATTCCCAAAAAGACCAAAAACAATCGAAGGTACCCCCGCTAAAATATCCAAGCTAATGCCTAGAAATTGACTCAACCAGCGCTGCGGCGCACTAAACTCATTCAGAAACACCGCTGTACCCACACCGAGTGGAATGGACACCCCCAGACAAACTCCAATGATCAACCCGGTCGATACCAAAATTGGCCCAATTCCCCCACTTCGCCCGGTGTCGCGCGGCAGCTGCGTCAAGAAGTCCCACGACAGTTGCCTAAAACCATGCCTCACAATGTCGCTACAGAGCCACATAAAAGCCCCGGTGATGAGGAGCACACTACTCCACAGCAACCCTTGCATTAGCGGTTCACCGAAGCTTGACCGCCGAGATCGAGGGCGTTGCTTAATCATACATTTGACCTCGATTCACCCATTCACCGATCGTGACTAAAATCGCAATCAATCCCGTCAAAATCAACCCACTGACAAATAAAGCACTGCGATGCTCATTCATGGCATAGGCCATCTCCAGCGCGATATTGGCGGTCAATGTGCGTACCGGGTCAAACAGGCTATCCGGCACCTGTACCACATTGCCACAAACCATCAGCACCGCCATTGTTTCTCCGATCGCCCGACCTATGGCTAAAAGAATCCCCGTCATCAGCCCCGCTTGGGCGGTGGGGATGGCAACCCCGCGCACGATCGCCCAGCGACTCAGCCCAAGCGCCGCTGCCCCTCTGAGATAAGCCGCTGGCACATTCGCCAAACTGGCATCGGCGACTAACATAATTGTCGGTAAAATCATCAGTGCTAAGACCCATATGCCCGTCAACAAACTGGTCCCCGGTGGCTGGATTCGTCTCACCAACGGCACCAGAACCACTAAGCCCCACAAGCCATAGACCACGGAGGGAATCCCCGCCAATAGCTCAATTAATCGGCGATAGAGCGGGGCCAATCTCGGGGGCGCATAGTACTGACAGAAGATCGCCGACAAAATTCCCAATGGGGTCGCGATCAACACGGACCCCAAGGTCACCAACAGCGATCCCCACAGCATCGGCATGGCCCCAAACTCACCACTGGTTGGATGCCAGCTTGGGTCACGAAAAAACCGCAATACCCCCACCCTGTGAAGGATGGGATAAGATTCTCGCAATAAGAACAGGATGATCAACAGCACGATCGCCCCAGATGCGATCGCGAAGCCCTGAAAGAGGGCGGCCACGAATCGATCACCGTACGAACGGGACAAAATACTGCGCTTTAACAATGTCGTCATTTGCTTTGGATTGGGCAAAGTCAATAAATTCCTTGGACAACCCCATTGGTGTGGTTTTGGTGACGAGATTGAGCGGTCGGGACAGGGGAAACTGGCCATTCAGAATATTGGCTGTTGATGCCTCAATGCCCCTCATCGGCAATAGTTTAATGGCGGCACTCTGGTTGGCTTCGTATTCCGCCGTCCCGATCGACACATAGGCGATCGCATCCGGATTGCCCGCCACCAGCTTGATTGCCTGTTCATTTTCACCAATCACGGAATCAGCTTTAATCTCTTTGGTTTCTAACTTAAAATAACTAGCAAACAATTCCAGTGTCGATCGGCCTTCTGCCTTGTTCACGACTGTAATCGGCGCATCTTTACCCCCCACCTCTTTCCAGTTCGTGATCTTTTTGGTGTAGATGCCAACGATCTGCTCATTACTTAAATCGGCAATACCATTCGTCTTATTCAAAATGATCGCAACGCCATCTTGGGCGATCGTAAAGGACTGCAAATCCTTTTCATCGGGCTTGAGACTGCGCGACACCATGCCAATGTCAGCGGAGCCTTGGCGTGCATCCACAATCCCCCTCGACGACCCCCCGGACTGAACATCGATGCGGACATCAGCATGCTGGGATTCGTAGCGCTTGGCCAATTCGCTCGCCAATGGGGCTATTGTGCTGGAACCCGTCAAAACGAGCTTTTTGGTCGCGGCGGGCGTAGCGTTCGAGGAATTGCCCGAATTTCCGCAGGCCATTAGGCCAAAACTAAGGGAGGCGATCGCGATCGTCACCTTCAAGGCATGGGTCAAAGACACACTAGATTTCATACAGTTTCATCAAATTAATCAAACGACAGAATACAACAGCCTAGATCAAGGGCCTTCATGTCAGCAGTTGTACAGGGCGGAGCCAATTGATATAAAACGGCTTTGCCATCACGAGTCGATTCCACAAAACCTTCCTGTCGCAGGACTTTTAAGTGATGCGATAGAAGACTCTGTTCCAAGTGGAGGTGAGTATTCAACTCACCCACATGCTTTGGACTTTCCATCAGCAGGCGCAGGATTTCTAGACGGGTTTGGTCGGCCAGCACTTTGAGCCGTCGCACACAGAGGTCTTTGTCTATGGATGGCAAGGCCGTCATAATTGCGTCAGCAGTGAACAGGACATCTAGCCCATGACACTAATATGAATACAAATTCATGTCAATTTCGATTCATATTTATTTATAGATCGTCCTGAATATGTCTGCACAGAAAACTCGCAGCGCAGAAAATTCGCACTTACTGTCAGGAAAAATAGCTTGAGCCAGCAATGGATAATTGATGGAGTTTACGGCTACACCGACGAACAAATAGTACAAGAAGCCGTGTGCAAGAAGCCGTGCGGCATCGTCTGCGGCTCACCGAGTCGTTCGCTAGGCGGTAGGGGCGAACCGCGTTCGTCCTCGGTGCTGGGCGCTGGGAGTACAATCGACCTATTATTGCGATCGCCCCTGTCTATGGATCGCGCTGCACCAGTCCAATCGTCCAACCCAACTTCCCAGTTCTCCAATTTCCTAGCCCCATGGTTAAAATTCTTCACCTATCTGACATTCACCTTGGCAGTGGTTTTGTCCATGGTCGAATCAATCCTGAAACAGGTCTGAATACGCGATTTGAGGACTTTGTTGCTACCCTACGTTTGTGTATGGATCGCGCACTGGGTTTGGGGGGGGCGACGCTGCGGATTTGGTGCTGTTCGGGGGGGATGCTTTCCCGGATGCCACACCGCCGCCCTATATCCAAGAAGCCTTTGCAAGACAGTTTCGGCGGCTCGTCGATGCCCAAATTCCAGTGGTTTTACTGGTCGGTAACCATGACCAACATTCCCAAGGACAGGGCGGCGCGAGTTTGGCGATTTATCGCACGCTAGCAGTACCAGGGGTAATTGTGGGGGATAGCTTGACCACTCATCGAATTGAAACGCGGGGCGGGCCAGTGCAGGTGATGACGCTGCCCTGGGTGACACGATCGACGCTATTAACCCGAGCCGAAACGGAGGGATTGTCGTTATCGGAGGTGAGTGATGCTCTGCGGCAGCGGCTGCGGATTGCCCTCGAAGGCGAGTTTCGCCAGCTCGATACCAACCTCCCCGCCATTCTCCTGGCCCACGCCATGCTGGATACCGCGATGTATGGGGCCGAGCGGTTTCTGGCGGTCGGTAAGGGGTTTACGCTGCCGATGTCGCTGATCACGCGGGACTGTTTGGACTATGTTGCCCTTGGGCATGTACATCGCCACCAAGTTCTGTACAAATCGCCGCCGGTTGTCTATCCCGGCAGCATTGAGCGGGTAGATTTTAGTGAGGAAAAGGAAGACAAGGGGTTTGTTTGGGTGGAAATTGAGCGGGGACAAACGACATTTCAATTTGAGGCGTTGCCAGTGCGAGCGTTTCGAACTCTGCGTTTGGATTTATCCCAGGCGGAAGATCCTCAGGAGATGTTGTTGCGATCGCTCCAGAATCTCAAACACAAGCCTGGAATTGAAGGGGCGATCGTACGGTTGCTCTACCAAGTTCGCCCAGATCAGCTCGCGATGATGGAAGATGCAGAAATCCATACGGCTCTTGCCTCGGCCCATCACTACACCATTCAGCCAGAATTGCTCAGTCAACTGGCGTGCCCACGACTGCCAGAATTTAATGCCGACAGCAACCTTAGTCCCTTAGAAGCACTCAAAACCTTCGTCCAACACCGTCCAGATTTACACACCCTGGAGCCAGACCTGTTGGCTGCCGCTGAAGCTCTGCTCCAAGATGAGATCTGGCAGGTGAACGATGCCGACGGCTCGGCGGAGCGGGTCAGGGAATTGACTGGAGTTTACGATGCAACCTCCCAGCCACACCACCTCCAGCCAGAGCAAACTCAATTGCGCCTGTTGTAGGAACGAACTAATTTTTCCCCAGGAATCGTTCTCGAAAAAAACCTAGGGTCGTTGCCACCTGCGACAGAAAAAACAGACTCGATAAAACCCAACCCCCATGCCGGGACCTTAGCGTTAGGGGATAACGCAACAAATCCAGATAAAATGAGAGTGGCTCCACCTGAATCGGTTTCGAGTTGCGCTGGGCACGCACTTGGTGAAAATAAAATGCGCCACGTCCATAGCCAAAATGCTGTCGCCAAAAACTGGTTAGGGAAAGGTCGTGAGCATGGCGAATTTGTGCAGTTGGAACATAGTGCATCGTCAAATCATGCTGGAGCCAGCGATCGCAAAACTCCCGGTCTTCCGCAGCCGCTAGTGGAAACGAGACATCAAAACCACCGATTTCGAGGAAGCGATCGCGTCTCATGGCGATGTTATTCGAGGCAAAAAACTGAATTGTTTTTGATGCTTGATTGTAGTACTCATAGAGATAATCAATCAGCTGTTGCGACGCCGTGGAATACAAATTCTCAGTCAAATCATTCAGTGTCTTCCCGCCCAACATTGGCGACAAATCAGCCCCATTTTCCGAGACCGGAGGTACAGCTTGGGCAAAGGCGCTGAGCCAACTGGGCAGCGGCATACAGTCATCATCCGTAAAAGCAATCCATTCGCCCTGGGCAGCTTGTACGCCGCGATTGCGCGCAGCAGCAGGGCCGCTGTTAGGCTGCTGAATCAAGCTCAGCTGGAGGGCTGGCTGAAACGGCGCAACCGCAGGTTTGAGATCCAGCTGGCTGCCGTCATCCACGACGATGACCTCAAAGCGATCGCCCGGATAATCGAGTTGGGCGATCGCCCCCAAACAAGCCGCTAACCGCTCGGGCCGGTTGTAGGTAGGAATCACAATGGAGAAAAAGGGCTGCGAGCCCGAAGGGTGTGAAGGCAAGGGTGATGAAGCTGAAGCTAGAGAAGCCATGGGGTAAAACGAAGGAGGATTTGGCGTTTGAAGTTTGGCGCTTGAAGTTTGGCGTTTAGAATTCAGCGTTTGGAGTTAACGGGCTGGCTTTGAGCCCGATACAAATAGAAGCATTCACTATCAATCAGTTTAGATTTGAATGTGGCGAGGGGGGTGACCGTGAGCGATTCGAGCGGAACATCGAGCGGACGACTCCAAATCAGCAGCAAATCCTGATGGGTTTGGGTCGCGATCGCTTCAATACGACGGCCTAATTCCTCAGGGGGTACAGGCTTTTCGTAAACATCCCAGAAGCTGCCCACGCGATCGCCCTCAGGATAATAGAGCGGTTGGCCTAAATAGCCTGAGAGAACTGAGGCTTCGCGATCGCGTAGCCCCACCAGCGTCAGCTGCTCCAGATGGTTTTGCCGAATAAATCGGGCAGTCTGCTGACCTGCAGAAAGGAATAGGTGAGGTCTTGGCTGTAGAGATAGACCCCCGCAAAACACTGCAGCACCAGCAGCAAAGTGAACCCTCCTAGATGCAAAGGACGCGATCGCCCAAGCGCTTGGGGAAACACATTTGCCTGAGCCAGCCACAAACAGGCAACCAACAACAGCCACAAATAGCCCTGATGCCGCAGCGATCCCCACCAGAAAAATTGGATACAAAACAGCAGAATCAAGCCGGTACCCACCAGGTAAACCAGCGCAAGACGAGGCGATCGCCGCTCTAGTAGCCGCACTGCCCAGACCACCAAGGCCGCCGAAAGTAATAACCCCAGTCCCAACCCCACCGCCAGTCCCCGGACGCGCATGAAAGGAGAATCGATCAAAACATTCGTATCCCAAAATGCGCGCCTAGCAAAGGTTGGAATCGGCACATACGCCTGCCAAATTTGTACTAGGGTATAGGCCACTTTGACCGGAAACGTCATCTCCACCCCTTCGGGGATCACAGCTCCGGCCACTGTCTGGGAGAGGGGCATAAACCCGAGTCGTCCTGTATGCTTGGCCAGCAACGGTTCCCACAACGGTCGGGCAATTTGAGCCACGGAAATCAACCAGCCCGTACCCAAGATCATCAGCGTGCCAACAAAGTTCGAGCGGGCGTGTTCTTCCCGACGCTGATCCCACCAGCGAAACAGCAGCAGGATGGCTAGGCTAAAGCTCAACAACAAGCCAAACAGGTTGGTATTGGACAGAAATACGAGAATCAGCGCCAAGCTAAACAAATGGCGCGATTGGCAAAATGCTGCACAAAAGGCGAATAAAAAGAATGCGCCTAGACCATAGTTTCGGCTAATAATGGCGTATTCATAGACGATGAAATAGCTAAAAGTCAGCAGGAGTTTATGCGTTAACTTGAACGGAGAAAAATGCTGGATGAGGGAGACGGTGGCGATCGCAATCAACCCATGAAAGGCCTGCATCAGCCATGGCTTATGGCTCCACTGAGCCAAGCCATACAAGCACACATGCCACAGCGCTGGGTGCCCTTCATTACGCAGATGCTGCAACATCTCCAGAACAGAGCCGCTATCGCGCGCGACCATCCAGGCTTGAAACTCATCGCGCCACAGCTCGTGACGCAGTAGGCCCAGCAGGTTGAAGGTCGCAAAGATGGCGGTAATTGCGGTCGGCGCAAGTACCGGAGTAAGGTTTTCGAGTCTGGAAAAAATAGAATTTTTAGCAAAAAAGGGAAAGGCAGATACAACAATACCTAACATTTCACTGGATTTCAGTCGTTGAAAAAAAGACATAATAAATCAAATCAAAAAATATTTTATGACCAGTTTATTGTCTGGGGAAAGACTTCAACTGCAAGTCAAATTAGCCTCGGAAAGAAATGCCTCCGAGCCTCAAGCGAAAGAGTTCCTGTACGATAGTGCATCGTACGAAGCACATCACCCAGATCACCTTGATTTTTTGGCCGAGGTTCATAAGCTGGGAGTTCAATAGCGCTCGCCAAGCGAAAAACAGCGGTGGCATCAGGTGAAACAGCAGCAGTTTGAGAAATGCCAGGTTTTTCTCTAGGCTCGAATCACAGCGCTTTTGCTGCAGATCGTAAAATCCGCCTGCATGGCGAATCGCCTGTTGCCGCAGCTGGGCAAAGGAGGCCCTCGCTGGATGGCTCACCCGAGCCTGGGGGGCATACACCTGTTGATAGCCTGCACCATATACGCGCTGACCCCATTCCACATCTCCACTCGATTTCAGCGTCTGATCAAAGCAGCCTACGGCTTCAATCACATGACGCCACGTCAACACATTGGCTGTGGCTCCATAGTGATCCTGTTCAATAAATTTTTTCTGGGTCAGAGCTGTCAAACTCTCGTAGAGCTGCACCGCATTGCTCCGCTTCGTACCGTCTACCCGCACCTCAATTTTCCCCGCCACCAAACCGCAATGGGGATGGCTGCGGAGCACGGCAAGACCCTGGGCAATCCAATCGGGCTCGGGCACGCAGTCGGCATCGGTAAAGGCGATCGCTCCCCCGAGCCACCTGAATCCCCCGATTACGGGCT
>JAAUOP010000166.1 GCA_012034805.1 Synechococcales cyanobacterium CRU_2_2
AGTTTTCAGAGCAGCTAAAGCCCTATTTCTGGAAGCCCTATTTTTGGAACAGGGCCTATGCCGTCATCTCTACAGGGGGCAGGGCTAGCATCGAAACATTGCTGCTGTATATTCAGAACCAGGATGAGCCTAGGCATCTACGCCCACCATTAACTAGCGAATGACGCCTCGCTTTTCATTCGTAGGATGCGTGGCGGGATTGCTCAATCGTTGCAGGGGCAATCAATACACCCTCAGCATCTCAGCCCAACAGATTCGCCACCACGGCACGGGCTGTGGTGGGCAATTCCTCACGAATCACTCGGGCGTTGGCGGCGATGGCTTGGCGCAGGGGCAGGACGGCGGGCGCATCTTCATCGGCCAGCCATGGGCAACTCCCCACGGGTAATCCCTGGGCATTCGGGGTCTTGGTCGGTTGGATGGGCGATCGCCTGTTCGATGGCGGCTTCGAGCTGGCTCACGGTGGCATCGGCAGGCAACTCAGCGCCCAAGCGTTTAGCCCAGGCGTTCAAGGTAGCTTTACGGGTCATAATTTGGGGGTTCCTATGTATGTAGGGACTCAGCCTGCAATGGCCAGGGGGGAAGGTTGTAGCTCCCCCCGTGGCCGGGCTGAATGCAGCGGGTGGATTTGCTGCTCTGGGGATAATATAATTCTCTCTGTCCAGATTGTCCAGAACTGAAAAAATGGACAAGCAGGACAAGTAGAGGCATGATGTGAGTGTTGATAATCATCACGACCATGGCAAAAGATCCGATTCCTAGCCGGGTTCAGATTAAGACAGCCTTGACGGTGAACCGAGTTAACAACTACTGGAGAACCTTGAACATGGCAGAAGAGACCTGGATGAAGAACTTCACCCTAGCTCAGAGGTATGAGGCTGTCATAACTGACCTGCTTAACAAGCTCGCTCAGGCCGAGGAGACTCTAAAGGATGGCAAGTAGCCAGGAAAACAGCGATCGCCTAGATGAGCTTGAAAAACGCGTTGAGGAGATAGCCCAACGGCAAGAAAGGATTTCCATCTCTGTCGAGCAAACTCATCAAATCGCCAGGCAAACCTTGGAATTTCTACAAACCCTGGATTTAACCCCTAAGACCAATGACAACCACAACAATTGATGAGCGCTTAGACCTTATTGAAGAGATGGGGAGGGAAAATAAAGTTCTACTGGATAGCATTAAGGCAAAAGCTGAGACCCCGCCACCACTGCCTTCCCCTGTCATCCCCTGGCTTTGGTTTGGCATGGGAGGAATCGCTGGGGCTGGAGCGGTGGCGATCGCCTGGGGGCTGGCATGAGTGAGCGACTAGACCGAGTCGAGCAACTGCTGGGCCAGTCAGCCCAGCGTCAGAGTGAATTTGAGGAGCGCCAGGCCCAGTACGAGGCACAGCGTGAACGCGATCGCAAAGATTGGGAAGAGCGAGACCGGCAATTCGCTGAAAGGATGGAGCGAGCAGAGCAATGGCACATCGAATTTCAAGAAAGTTTGAATGAAACCAAAGCTTTACAGCAGCGCAACGCCGAAGCTATTAGCCAGGAGATGCAGCTAATTTCCCAGTTGCGGCAGGCGATCGTTGATCAGGGGCGGCAAATTCAGGAGAACAGAGCTGACATGGGGTCCGGCATGGATCCCGACGAAGAAGGTACATAGAGGTCTGAAACGCCCATTCTATCGTAACTGGCGAGGCTAGAAATTCGTCAAAAAAGACACTTTTCGACACGAGAACCAGTACTTTCAGAGGCTACCTACCCTTTCGTCGGATACCAGGTCGGACCCCCAACAGCGAAGAGACCGGCGCGAGATCGCTGCCTAACCCCAGCCCCTACCCAAGCAAAAGCCCCAGCATTCCTTGAGCGAGTGCTGGGGCTTTGTTGTGGTGGTCATGGTGGCTACGGGTGCCCACTGTAGCCAGTCTGTAGCCGCAGCTGTAGCCAGCGGAAACGCCCATAATTCGCGCGTTTGGACACACTGGCTACAAGCTGAAAAGCTCTAGGAATTAGGGGTGAATAGGGAATTCCCAGCTGTAGCCACCCCCTCCCCAATACCTGCCAGGTAAGCAAACAGTTGGCGGATAGTCTCAGCAGCAACGGTCTTGCCATCGGCATCCAAACGCAACGCCCTGGGGCAAACTGCTGGCAATCTCGCACTGTCGTTTCTCCCCGGCCTCTCAGCCAATCCATCCAGCCAACGACCTGGCTCGACTCCATTGGGCAGGACACGGGCAAGTCTGGCGAGTTCTCCCAGGCCCGTTCCAGCGAGAGCGCTTCAGGAGTAGTCGTCAGCGTTGCGGGTACGTTGGCCCCCGGCAACGCTTGGCGGGTGTCCCGGTCATAACCGCTCCAGTTCTGGAGCCTGGGCATCGGAACCCACTGGTTAGACTTGCCATCGAAGAACGCACGGCCAACCGGGCTGGAGTTCATGAGCGTCTCAATCTCAGGCATTCCCCCATCCGGCATCGGGACAAAGTCCGTCGCCAAGAACGATTGCAACGCATAGCGGTTCTTGGGGGACACGATGCCAACGGCGCGGAAGATTCCCCGGAAGCCTCCAGACATCCCCAGGTCGGCAACGTGGATAATTTGGGCCATGAGCCAGAGCCAGGTTTCACCGCTGTCACCCATGGAGCTGATGTGGGCGATAAACGCCTTCAAACGCCCCATGGCTTTGATGTCCTTGTGGGCCAGCTTGAGGGTGGCGATCGCTGCTGAACCCTCATCGAACACCATCAGCTTCGGCCCCTGGATGGCGGCAAACTCTTCCAAACGCTTGAGTAGCCATAGGGCACAGTCGTCAGCGTCTGCTCCCAAGAAACGGCAACGCCTCACCGTTGCGCCTATGCCTTCCCAGTAGCCTGATTCTTTCGGGTCCGCCTTGGGGTCAATGACGAAGATGGTGATGTTGGGATAACGGGCTTTGAGATGGCGCAACGCATTGGAAACCACCATGCCTTTCCCTGCCCCCGGCACCCCGGCAATGATGGCGCTTTGTGGATGCTGCCCCAGGTCAGCGGCTAGGTCATACAACGGCGGCAACGCAGGCACCGTTGCGACGGGAGCGGCCTGGGCATCCAGCGTTTGGGGCAGGGGTCTAGAAATTTGTGATTGCTGCCACTGTTGGAGTTGCCAAGCGTTTGCGGCGATCGCGTTATCGGCCCAAACGGTGCTGAGCCGGGTCATGGCTTCGGCTTGGGCAGTGAACATGCTGGTGGTGAAATGGGCGCGGCGTTCCCCACTATTCAAGTGCAGCCATAGGTCTACATCCTGTTTCGCGTCAATGGAACGCACCAGGGTCCAGCCACCGGCAACCGCAGTCCCGAGCAATCCTGCCGTGGCGATCGCCGGATTCGCCCTGCCTTCCCTAGCGACATACCAAAGCACCCCAGCCCCCAGAGCAAAGGTGCCGGCCAATAAACCCAGAGTCTGGGCCAAGGACTTTGCCGCTTCAACCAGGGCAGCACGGTTGGCCTGCTTGTATTGCTCATGGGCCTGGGCGATTACTTGCATACGAGAGCCCTCACACCGTCGATTGTCTGTCCCTGAGCCTGACTATGAGCCTGCCATTCCTGGGCGTTGGCGGCAGCGTTGACTGCGTTCTGCTCTGCGTTGATGGACGTTGTGTTGGCGGCTTCCACCTGGCGCTGAAGGGCATTGATATCCGCTCCCCCGTACAGCTCAAACGCCCAACCCCAGGCCGCTAAAGCAAACAGCGTTCCGCTGACCAGGGCGGCACCAACGGTCAAGGCTAGGGACGGGACTGAGGCGTTCCCCGGCGTTGGGGCGGGCGATGCTGGAGCATCAGTGGCCAATGGGGGAGGGCCATAGATTGGGGCGTAGCCGATGGGATTGCCGGGAGCAATCGTTGAAGGGGGGAGCTGCTGTTGCTGAATCATTGCGCTGTCGCCTCCTGAGCTTGGGGCTGATTCGTCAGGGTAGCGATCGCTTCGGTGAGGGCGGTCATGTTCTGGAGGCCCCACTGGACCGCTAGACCCTTTCCCAGGCGGGCAGCATCCACAGCTGTAACTTTGGCGTCGAGCTTGGCCTGGACGTGGAAGTTCACTCGCTCCTGGAGAACTTGCTCGGTGCTGAGCTGGTTGACGACGACTTCGGCAATAGCCTCGGCGGTCGCGTCGATGGTGCTCAGCTTCGGGGAGCTGGGCAACGCGGGTGCGTCCCGATTCGGAACGCGGCCTTCTGCAGCATCCAATACGAGCTGTTCAGCAGCATCTCGAAACAGGCTAGCCCGATCAGTTCGAATAAACATGCCTAAGCGAATCACACCGCGCTTAGTCCATTGCGTATGACCATGCTCGTCTTTCAGCCAGTGCTGGTTTTCTAGCAGCTCGCTCCCATACTCTTTCTTATGACCTCGGATCGTGTTGGGACTACAGCCATAGCCCTCCGCAACCAGCTTGGAAGGCATCAGCCAATCATGGACAGCATTCGGTTGAGCCTGGGTTAGAACAGATTGAATATCGGTCGATTGCTCAGTCATAGGGGCTATCTCTCAATAAACAGTTGAAGCCCCAGCTCCTCCAAGGGAACTAGGGCAATGAATCGTTGCTCACTTTACAGGCGGTGGAGATGGGCTGGCACCGGCGGCGGCATCACCTTCGCCATCCTTCCGCTCGCCTGCATTGCCCTTCGGTCTTTAGGTTTCAGCTTCATCGGCGGATTGGGTAATGGATGCCCAGGCCCGCTCAACGGCGGCTTGCTCCGCTAGGCTGCGGACGCGGTGGCTATCCACGTTAGCCAGGATATTGGCGACGGCGATCCCCAGGTGCGGCGGACATCCCCTGGAAATCAGGGTGCGAGCGTATGTCGCCTCGGCGCTGGGCAAGAGTTCTATGCTGGGCATGGTTTACAAGGAAGTGCTGGGGCTATGTGGGGCTCGTAGTTGCAATTCCAAGAATCCATTATCCAAACAAATTCCGAGCCACCGCACGGGCGGCGCTGGGCAACTCCTGGCGAATGACCTGGAAATTATTCACCAGGCCGTCGCGCAGGCTGTACTGGGGTTCATCGACTGGCGGCTCACCGGCAGACACGTAATCTCGCTGCACCAGGGCCTCGCTAATGCAGCGCTCAAGCTCCGCAGCGGTCATGTCTTGCCCCTGTTGGGCATCCAAAACCACGCCAAGATGGTGCCCCCACTGAATGAGGGTGCTTTTACGGGTCATAATTCTTTTAGCTCCTAGGGTTTTTAGGGGTTAGGGACTGAACGCGGGCGGTCTCAATCAACCGTGCTCAGTCCTGCTTCGGTGCAACTTGGTTCTATGTCGCCGCTACTCTGGCTTCCCGGTTAGGAGTTCCATAGCTACATCGATCACGTCGCCATCTCCCAGGGAATCAGCAACCGCCTGGCTTAGCTTTTCAGCTACAACCTTTCGAGCACGATCCACCGTAAGAGGGAGCACCGAGGGCCTTAATTTCTTTGTTTTCTCGGCCATCGGTCTTTTCTCCAGCAGTTGACAGACTTAAAATAACCCTTCTCCGACACAAGTGTCAATCTTTAGTAGACACTTGTGTCGGAAGACGGCATACTTGGCCTAGTAACAGAATTGCTGCAATGGATAACGATGAAATCGTGCGGGCATTAGCCCAGGCGATCGCCAGTAATGGGAAATCCATCGAGGCGCTAACCGGGAATGTTTCCGGGATTAGCAAGCAGGTTGGAGACCTATCTCAGGTGCTCAAAGCGCTAGGGACCCGGCGTGACGCTTATGAGCAGAAAATCCAGGATTTGAAGCAGCAGCACAATGACCTGGACACAGATATTCGCTCACTGCTTCAAGAAATACTTTTGGAGGTTCGGAATCAATGACCCTTGCCCAATTGCCAGAGCTTAAAGAAATCAGCGCCATACAGGCTAGGACACAAGCTAAGCTAGCTGAAAACGCACAGACAATCGAAGCAACAAATTTAACGATTCAGGAACTCAAGCAAGCTGAGGAGGTTGGTGAAACTGCATCCCCAAAGCCTGGTAACTCGCCGCGTTCATTCCCTTGGGTCATCGCTCTGGTAGCAGCAGCGGTTGGGCTTGGAGTTGGGGTGGCGCTCTCAGAGTGGGCTTTCTAGGCCCGAACGGTTGCAGTTGCATCCGCCTTGGGAACGCAGTACCCTTCCAATCAAAAGCAAAAGACCGCTCCCCCGAGTTTGGCGACAGAAAGGGAACGGCCTTTTAATTCTTTCAAAACGGCGCACCAAGCAGCGGCGGTTTCGTTCGTACATGGAGTTTAAGCGATACAGATCGACTTGGCAAGCACCAGCCTCTCAAATTACTTGAGATTGATACAGATCATGCTTCTCCCAGGGCTGCACTCTGCTAGCCTGCTTTAATACCTAAATAGAATTACCTAGATCCTCCCCATGCCCTTTCTCCCCCACTGGCGCGGCAGACCGCCCTCTATCTAGGCCTAGCGTAGCGAAACCCAGCACGGCGTTGTCACCGTGGGCGCTAGGTCTCTACCCATCTCAAATAAGCTTCGCGGGGGAACCTGTACCCCTTTAAACGACAAAAGTCCGAGGTTGGCACCTCAGACTCGTCTTTAAAACGCGAAAACCCCACGGATTGGCTGTCCAGGGGCTTCGGCGGTTGAACGTGTGCAAACACGCTCTAGGGAACCAAATTCCCCTTGAGCTTAGCACAGTTCTTTACGTCACAGGATTGTTTGTCCTTTTTTGTGGTTCTGTGCAATGACAGCTCTATTTCTAGGCTGGGTCAGGCGGGTTCAGCCTTGGCTCAACGCTCGTTCGTCGATGCCCTCCCTCAGAGGCCGATGAACCATGATTGCTGCATCCCCCCCGCAGCGGTCTGAGTACATCCAGGAGCTAGGCAACCCCTACCTTGCTCTTTTCCCATTCCGCTACAGCTACATCTCAGCGCCCTTCCCTGACCCCGGCCAAAAGCCCAACTGGGTCACTGAAACCCGCCATCCTCTCTCCGACCGCCTCATCCTCCAGGGCGGGCAACTGTTTGGCGTCCGCTTCGATTCAAAGACCCATTACTGTCTGCTCGATATTGATATCGACAGTCCTTACCATCCCAAGCAAGACCCCTTGGCCATTGGCAAGATCAAGGAAGCCTTAGAGCCTCTGGATTTGGTCGCTGCGGTGACTTGCACCTCCAGCTACAGCGGCGGTCTGCATCTCTACTTCCCCTTTAAGCGCTCCCAGCGCTCCTGGCAGATTGCCAGTGCCGTTTCCACACTGCTGACTAACAAGGGCTTTAAGCTTCGCGGGGGGCAGTTGGAGGTCTTTCCCAATACCAAGAAGTACGTTAAAACCGGGTCTCCCAGTCTGTTCAATGCCCATCGCCTGCCCCTGCAAGACCCTGGCTCCAAGTTACTCAACGACGACTTAGAACCGGTCTACAGCAGTCCAGAACGGTTTGTGGAGCTGTGGCAACGCTGTCAGGCTCAGAACCTGATGACGGCGAAGAAGGTCGCCCAGGTCATCAAGCAGCAGAAGCGTCAGCGGGTCTTCATCTCTGAAAAAGCCGACAAGTTCTTCAATGACCTGGAGGCGGAGATCAACCTGGGGTGGACCGGTAAGGGCATGACCAACCGGTTACTGGGCCGTTTGGTCATGCGCTATTTCATCTTTCACCATGCCGTCGCTGGGGGAGAGCCGCTCACTGGCAAAGCTCTCATTGACGAGGTGGTGGCTGCTGCGAAAGTCCTGCCAGGCTATAAGACCTGGTGCAAGCATCAGCATGAACTCGTCAAGCGGGTGACGGATTGGGTTCGCTGTATTGAAAACAGTCATTACTTTCCCTATGGCAAGGAGCTGGGCAAGTACAAATCACCAGTAGCGTCATCAACCGAGGCACCAGCTGAAAGCTACCACCAAAAGCTGGTTAACCAGACCAAAGGCAAAATCCAAGCGGCTGTAGACCTATTAAATCAAGCCAAGACTTGGCCCCAGGCCATTACCGAACGATTCCAAGCCCTGCGTCAGCAAGGTATTGGCGGCAACACACTCTATCGGTACAAATCGCTCTGGCATCCCGAGTTTGAAAGCAAATCAGAGGAGCCAAACCCTATTTTGTGCGATGGCCAGCCCGCTTGCCCTCAAGGGGCAGCAGAGCTGGCACATTCCCACAAGCTTATTCTTCAAAGATCCGGTAATAACCTACTACCAGAGGATTTGAGCGCTTTTCAAACGGGATCAGCGGATGGGGAGTATGGTAATTCCTTGCCAGCCGGGGCTTTCACCGGCTTGGGACGGGAGAAAGCCATCTCTAAGACGAAGGAATTGCTGGCTCAGGCCTTGGTGAATCCGCCTTGGAAGCGGTTGGGTGACGAGGAAGAGGCTTCTGAGTCCGGTTCTGCTGTGTTAGTCCAGCATCATGAGGCGTTTCTGGAGCAGCATCTGGAGTATTTGGCCTCAGGTGATGCCATTCTGGCGGCTGAGGCGTGGGCGGTGCTGGCAGCTCAGCTGGATGATGCTTGGCCACGGAAACGACAGCGGTGGTATCAGGCGGTGCTGGACAAGATTAGTAGGAGACTGGAGAAGGCTGAAAATCCTTCGATGGAACTCGTTGAGCGTTGTCGGCAATTGCTGCTGCCACACAACAGCTAGTCATGGGTTCGTTGAGTTGGATAGCTAAACATTGAGGCTTGCTGAAGCCCAACCCTCGGCCTTTCCTACGGGTTGGAGACGTTTGCTTTGGCATTCAGTGTGGTCTCGGAGGCGTCGGGCAGAGGCAGCTCAGTCTGAATATGGCGAAAAGGCAGGCAGACGCAATTTCAATTGGGTTTTGGCTCCCAGGGTGTTGATGGGCAGGGTGAGGTCGGCGGGTTTCACTCGGCCCCGTTCCATTTCTTGGTGGTGGTTGTAGTAGGTCAGGATTCCTTCGAGCGCCCCTTCGAGCCAAAACAAATCTGCGGCGCTGGGGGTGGTTAGGGTGTCTTGGGGGGTGCTGCGGACAAAGACGGGGTAGGCAGTCTCGTTGGCGATCGGCCAGTCGTATTTCGCAGCATCGTCTAGATCATCGAAGGCCATGGCGATCGCTTCATCGAAGTAAAGCATGAGGCAGCTGCTTCTGGGGCCGGTTGGCTGGAGCTCGAAAGGCTGGTTGTAAATGCGTTTGAGGTCTTTCAGGCTGTCGTAGACGGCGAGGCCAAAGATCTCACCACCGCTGCCCATGACAACGGCATAACGGGGTTTGGCCGTTGGGGGATGGCAGATTTCGATGGGGTGGAGGTCGCTGAGGGTCCGCCAGGGAGCGACTTGGTGGAAGTCGGCGGCGAGTTGGTAGAGGTGTTGGACGAGGGGCGGCGTCACGGTAGAGATGCTGAGGAGGCCGGGGAAGAGGTCTTGCCCTCGGTTCATTTGTTTTTCGAGGGAGAGCAGTGATTTTTGGGCGATCGCCAGGGGGGAGGCGATAT
>JAAUOP010000033.1 GCA_012034805.1 Synechococcales cyanobacterium CRU_2_2
CCATCAGCGATCACCATCAGCTTTTTGGGTTGGGCTTGACGGATGGTTTGAAATACCTGTTCAGTGGTATCAGGGCGGTTAAAATGATAAGGACAACGGCAGTTTGCAGAGGCATAGTTGAATCTATACTTAATCTATTAAGGTAATAACCGAGTGAGCCAATTTACGAATTGTTCGATTAATAAAAGATCTTTTTTCGGGATTAGAAAAATGATTTTTGCCTTGCTTAAGAAGTTTCTGATGCATATCAAACTTCATTTCTGAAGTCTCTTGGCCCACTTTAAACCATGCACTATTCACACGTGCAAAGGAAACTATATTGGCGATCGAGCTAGCTATTGTAGAGGGATGAATATCTGAAAGTACATCATTGCCATATAGCATCCGATAATATAACAGCGCGTCACGAGGATCCTTAAGGTGTTGACCAAATAAGAAATCCTGCACACTATTCCCTAGTCGCGAAGTATATACTAGTTCAATCGTAGATTTTGCTAAACCAGAAGGCAAAAGCATATTAGATCCATGTACTCCTACTGCGCAATCAGCAGCCTTCATATAAGCCATCCACAGACGATCCAGTTCTACATCAAATTTATTGCTCCTCAAATCAACCAACTTAGCCCCTGATGGCTGTATATAATTTTCTTGGCCAAAGCCGACTAAGACAAATAGCATATCCGGGAAAATAGAACTTAGCTTGCCATATAAGTTCTGAAGATTGGCCTGTTGTTGCCTAACTGTTTTTCCCCAAGTGCGATCGGCTCGATAGCTAAATAAGATTATTGGCGAATAGTTTGTAACTTCCGATGAGATATCTGGTAACCCTCTAACAAATCGATCTAAGTCATAGACTTGATGGCTGGGATGAGAATATACCTTGCTTAGAAAGCATTCCTTTCGTTGCTGACATTGCTCATTAATCCACTTTGCTAAAGAGGGATACCATTTCTTTCCATCCTTTATTGGTATCGGCAATTCCCAAATTTCAGCTACACCTTCTGGAACAAGATGCTTCAACTGAGTCGGAACCATTACACAACAACCTAGATCAGGTGATTCATCTAAATGGCGTTGAACATTCAACAATTTAAGAAGTGAATGACCATATAAAAAATCTAAACAGTTGATGATAATGATGCGATCGCTGTTAAAAAACTTGTGTACAATCGGTAGGATCTCTGATTTTTCTTGATTCAATAGTCCATCTCTCAATGGCTGGCTAAACCAATCCATCTCCAATGGTTCAAAAATCTCAGATGTTGATTTATTGAGAGTCACTGGAGACCAGATTGCTTGACCTATCGGCAAATCAATATAATACTGTGCATTACACGTTGGGCAAGTAGCTTCAACTAGGCAATGCAAATTAGGTATACATATCCCTTCCAATTCAAGTCCTGTGTGATCAGATGGACAATTGGCCGAAAAATCAATTTTAGGATGTATACGAAGCATTGTTTTAATTCCATTAAAATTGATTTAGTATGCAGAACGTTTGAAGTGATAGCAACCTGTACCAAATCCTGATTTGAGTCGATCGCCAAACTCGTCACCATAAATGTATCGGGCTTCTATCAATTCGAAACCACTAAATAATTTCAGAATATATTCTTCTTTAAAGGCTCGATGGGCATTAAAGTAAATTTTATTACTGTCATCTAAAGGCAAAGAAATATAAAGATGGCCATCAGGCTTAATGACACGCTTAAGTTCTGCAACAGCCTTCTCAGTCCCGGATGGATCTAATGGATCACCATATCGACCGAGTCCAATATGCTCAACAACGCAAAGACTTGACAATGATTCGACACTGCTATCTGCGAATGGAAGGTCTAAAATTGAACCCTCCACAAATTTGATTGTGTCTAATGGGAGAGATAGAGGTCTGATATCCACCATTGTTAGAGGAAATACCTTGGAAAGAAGTGCGACAAACTTATTTTGAGAACCAACATCAATGTGATAGGTGGGTTTTACTGCCACTATTTGCTCAAATGCCCAAGCATCCTGGTAGAAATAAGTAGGTTCAATTGTGGTTTCAACGGTATCATCTCCGATGCAAGGATAAAAATAATCGATCTTAGCTCTATTTTCTATTGCAGCGAGTTTATTGTATTGACTGTATGAATTCCAAAATCTTCTCCACCCTGCAATATCTTTCTTCCATTTTGAGATTGTCTTAAAAGGGGAAAGATCTGATTTCGTCTGTCGTAATATCCATAAAAATTCCTTAAGCATATCGACTCCTGATGAGTTAAGAACTAACAGTTTAAAGCGGGATAAAATTTCTCTTGAGACACCTGAAGTCTTTAATAGTTTAAAGTTGCTATAGATAAGGTATATCGGCTTAAATTCTTGCCCGAATTAAATGAACAAATTTGAAAAGTAGATGGATTTGAAATTTGTTGTGCTTTAACATCACATTGGCTCTTCAACTGGACAATACATGCGTCATAGCCATGTCAGGCTCCATACGCCACTTAGCATCCACTAAACAGACGCCATGTGAAATTGGCGGTACTTCACCAGATCCATAAAAGTCGCCATCTACAACTGATAGATTAATAGCTTGACTCATTGTATCTAGATAACAGCCATCTAGCATTAATGAATAATCAAGATTGTAGGTTGCAGCAGGTAAAGGTAATTGATGAATTCTGCAAATGAATGATCCGCTCTGGGAGATTCTGCCAAACTCATCTTGAGTCAACCTATTGTGCTGGAGAAAAACAGGAATATCTGATTGAGTCCTGACACCTATGCTAGCGATAATTCGTGAGAAATCTGAGTTTTCTTGAGCTTCAAAATGTAAATATATATCGACTGCTTGACCGGAAATAACATTATCCAATATGTTGCCCCTTGTATCTCTAACTTCGATCGCGACAATTCTGACCTTGCCAGAACCCTGACGATCTTTTCGATCGCGTAGTGAAATAGATCTATCTGAATTGTTTGTTAAATACTGGGAAATTGCATTATATTGGCTTCCAATTAACTGAACCTTACCTCTATTCAGTACGATGCCTGTTTGGCAGAGCTTTTCAATTGCGGCCATCTGATGACTCACAAAAATAACAGTCCTTCCCTCCTTCCCCACATCCTCCATTTTCCCCAAACACTTCTTCTGAAACTGGGCATCTCCAACCGCCAACACCTCATCCACAATCAGAATCTCCGGCTCCAAATGCGCCGCCACCGCAAACGCCAGCCGCACATACATCCCGCTGGAGTAGCGCTTTACGGGCGTATCTAGAAACTTTTCCACCTCCGCAAACGCCACAATTTCATCAAACTTTCGCTTAATCTCCGCCTTGCCCATGCCCAAATGGCACCGTTCAGGTAGATATTTTCCCGACCTGTCAACTCTGGATGAAACCCTGTTCCTACCTCTAGCAAACTTGCGACTCGGCCTTTAATCGAAATTCGCCCTTCTGTGGGCTCAACAATGCGGCTGAGGATTTTCAGGAGTGTTGATTTACCTGCGCCGTTGCGGCCAATGATGCCAACTCGGTCTCCTTGCTGAATTTCAAACGAAACATCCTTCAGTGCCCAAAATTCCTCCCGGCTCGGTGACTCCAGTTTCGACCTTCTGCCAAAAGACTTTGCCAACGACTTTGCGCCATCCGCCATCACATCGCGAAGGGCTTTATAATTGCTTCGGCCTTCCTGCTGATGGCTGAGCACATATTTTTTGCCTAGGTTCTCAACTCGAATAATAGTGTCAGACATCGTTAACTCGTAAAATTAGATCGGTGATTAGATCAACGCTTTCGTAGACATCGCTAAAAGAAAGTTCTAGGAGTTTTCATATTCTAGCCTCCCCAATACAATTAAACTCTCCACATCCTCTAAAGCTTCTGGAAAATACATTTGAATAACCTGACGAATTTTTTCTAGCTCCTCTTCACCGGCTCCTCCCAACATCCGACTCACATCGGCCAAATCTTGAGCGCGGCTCGCCTGGATTTTCATCAATACTAAATAGGGCAACGCGATCACCGGCAGACCATCTGGGGAATAATTGGGTTGAGCCAAAGCCGTCGAGATCCAATCTGCCTCAGAAATCAAAACATCCAAAGAAGTACCATCCACGAGCTGCCATTGGCTTCCTGGAATGCCCAGTTCTCCGATTCTGATTGCGCTTGCCTTTTCCAGCAGCGCATACACAGTAGAAGTTTCCTGCATTGATATCAAAATATCTAAATCCAACGTAGACCGCTCAGGCATGTACATTCGAGTCGCAACGCCCCCCACGATAACAAACAGGCCAGGCAGCAAGATCTGGTTTAAGTCACTCACGGTATGCACCCACGTTCTTCGTTGCAATAAAGCCAAGCCACTGCCTGAACCTGGCTTAACCCGCTTCAGTGCCAGCTCAATAAAGCAGCGCCGAAAGTCAGCCCGAACCATCCCCAACACCATTAGAATACCTCCTTGCTCAGCGGTATAAACCCAATTTTTGACTAAATTACATCCGCAAATCGCCGCTCCATTTTACGGAAATACCAAATTCCTGTCACAAGCAAGAACACAACTAAACCAAGAGAAAGCAAAAATCCCGGTAAATAAAGCGACGCATCACCTCCTAAGATGGCCCAGCGAAAGCCGTCGATGACGCCAACCATTGGATTGAGGGAATAGAGCAATCGCCACTTTTCCGGGACGATGCTGCTACTGAATCCTACTGGAGAAATATACAAACCAAATTGCACAATAAACGGAACAATATAGCGAAAATCTCGATATTCGACATTGAGGGCCGCGAGCCACAGCCCCGCGCCCATGGAGGCCGCAAAGGCAATCAGAACAAAGGCCGGTAGGGTCAGAATGCGCCAGCCCGGAACAAAGTCATAGTAGGCCATTAATCCCAATAGGATAATCCCCGAAATCATGAAGTCTACAAAGCTGACAATGACGGCGCTGGCGGGTACAACCAGTCTGGGAAAGTAGACCTTAGAAACGAGGTTTGAGTTGGCGATCAGGCTATTGCTGCATTCGCTCAGGGCATTGGCAAAGAACTGCCAGGGCAACATCGCCGAAAACACTAAGATGGGATACGGTGCACCTTCCGAGGGCAACTTGGCGAGATTACCAAACACGACGCTGAACACCACCATCGTCAGAAAAGGTCGAATCAGTGCCCAGGCCAAACCGATTACGGTTTGCTTGTAGCGCACCAGAACATCGCGCCAAGCCAAAAAATAAAATAGCTCGCGATATTTCCAGATATCTTTCCAATATTGACGTTCGGTGCGCCCAGCCTCAATGATCAGCTCTTGCGGGGGCGAATCCCGATCGGCGGAGCTGTTCCTAACCATGCTTGGCAGATGTGGGGTTGGCGGAGATGCTTTCATACTTTTCTCTATCTTAGAAGATATTAACTTTTTATACCGTTGTCGCCAAGACTCGGATACTCGGATCCGTCCGGGGGCCTAGAGCCTAGCCCTAGGGGATGTTTTTCTGGAACGCTCTGGGGATTGTTTGCATGAGATCGCCGAGATCGCGCCAGAGTGACCATGGGGCGGTATAAAGCAGATCGGGGGTGCCTTGCTCTGTCCAGCTTTCGGGCATCTGGGCTGGTTTGACGACCGTCCAAGCCCCTGTCATCCCCGGCATGATATTCAGACGAGGGTAGTGATTGGGTGGGATTTGGGCGAGATCTGCCAAGCTCCGGGCTTGGGGGCCGACCAAACTGATTTGGCCGAGGAGGACATTCAGTAGCTGGGGCCATCGATCGATGCCGTAGCGACACAGCCAGGCCCCGATGGGCGTCAGGGGGCGGTCTAGCACGATCGCATCCAATTCGGCAACATGCTCCGAACCAACTCCGTTACCCGAGCCAGCCGCAGGCGCATCCTCAGTGCAACGAAACGTCAGGAGTTTAAACAAACGTCCTCGTTTACCGATGTGCCAGCTTCGGGAAAAAATAGTGCCGGGGGTGGCCAGCCCAATCAGCAGGGCTGCAGTCAACAAAAGCGGGCTGAGAATCGCGAGCAGAAGGCAAGCCGCGAGGCGATCGCACCCTCCCTTAATCACCCAAGCCAATGGCCTCGCCCGCTCCGGCAGGGCTGGCGTCGATCGCAACCGCAGATAAACCGGCTTGTGCGCTCGCTGACCGAGCTCCGCCCAAAGCTGCAAGTCCGTCGCTGGCAGATCGGGAGCCAACAAGACAAGCTTGACCGACGATCGCAGCAAGCATTGGAGGAGCCGTTCGCGATCGCCCTCCACCCAACTAAACCGGCGAGTTTGGCGATCGCCAGCCCGCTGCATTCTACCCGTGATCACGAGCTTGCGCTGTCGCCAGGCCACACCGTAGGACAACTTCTGACGACAGCAACTCACACTATCTTTCACTCCCAAAATCACCATCGCCGAGGATGTCGCATCCATATCCACTCATCTCAAGCTCGCAGGTTGTCAGGGCAGAATCAGCAGGGCTTTGACTCGCTTTAGTTGTCGTCTTAGTTATCGTCATCATTCACCACATAGGCATACTGTTGACGAATTTGACTCACACCATTGGCCACTACACCAATGACATTGAGGTGTCGCAAATTTTCCAGGGATTGAGTCAGCTCCGTTTTGGTTAACCGATCCATTCGACCCACCATCAACACCCCATCACACTGGGAGGCCATCAACATGGCATCCACCATGCCCGAGGAGGGTGGCGCATCAATAATCACCAAATCGTAGTGATCCTCAAAGGTTTGAATCAGCTCTTTCATGCGTCGAGAACTCAACAGCTTGGGCGCATCTGCCGAAGCCGGGCCTGCGGTGAGCACTGACACACCGGTGCGGCCCGCTTCTTCCGCCAGGGGCAACAAATGGGGCGGAATTTCACCGCCTTCTTTCAGCACCGTCGAAAGCCCTTCGCGGTTGGGCAAATTCATCAGATTGTGAAGACTCGGGCGGCGCAAGTCACCATCAATCAGCAGCACCCGCCGATGCAAACGCGCGGCGCTAAAGGCTAGCCCCACGGCCAGTGTAGACTTGCCTTCCCCCGCGAGGGCCGAGGTGACCACCAGCGACTTGATCGCGCCCGTGGTATTAACCAGATGAATATTTTGGTAGACCAAATCCATCGCCTCACGGAACCCGTGCCAGCGCAAAATCGACTGCATCGCGGGGGCCAAGGCTTCCTCGTTATCATCTATCTCGTCTCGAGAATTGCGGCCAAAATCAGCGCCCTCCACTCGAATCACGGGCACCATGCCCAGCAAAGGCACCGGCACCTGCTTTTGGAGATCGTCAGAGGTGTGAACCATATCGTCGAGGGCTTCTCGACCAAAGGCGGCCATCCCGCCCAGCATCAGACCGGCCACCGCTCCCAGGAGCAAATTTTTCGACAGGGTTGGCCCGAGCGGATAGCCCCGCAGCGGTTCTTCAACCACCTGCCAATCGAAGGCCCCTCGGGCAATGTCGAGGCCCAATTCTTGCTGGGCCGTCAACAGCAATTGGAGGGTCTCGCGGCTGGTGACGATGGCGGGTAGGAGTCTGCCGTATTCGGCGAGGAGTTCGGGGTAGCGGCTCAGCTCGGCCTGGATGAGCTGGCGCGATCGCAACAATCCCTGCTGCCGAGCCACCGACGAATCCAAATTAATCTTGGCCGTCAGCATCTCATTGACCAAATTCACATCCGAAGCCGACAACTGCCCCTGAAACAACAGCGCTTCTGGACTGGTATCGCTCACATCGACGTTGAGCGCGCGGCCAATTTCACCGGCCAACAGTTGCAATTGATTTTGCCGTTGCTCATTCAGCTGTTGCACTTGGGGCGTCAGCTCGGTGAAGCGCAACCGCTGCTGCACCAAACCCAGTTCCGTCTCCTGGATTTGATTGAGCAACCCCTGGTAGCGGGTGGATTGACTCAGCCGCGCCGCCAGCACCGCCTGTTCGGGGCCTAGGCCAATCTGCTGCACCAAACTGGCGTAGCGACTGTTCATCTCCCGCATTAAACTTTCGTTGGCTCGTAGTTCTTGATCTAGCGTATTGAGGATGGCAACCTGGGCTTGGGCCTGTTGTTCTGGGTCAATCAGTCCCTTGCTTTTGCGAAATGTTTCGAGGGATGATTCGGCTTGAGCGACCTGCTGTTTTGCCCCAGGAATCTGTTCGTTGATAAACGCGAGTCCCTCCTCTAGGCGTTTTTTCTGTTGCTCGAGGTTGTAGTCTTGATACACCTGTTGCAGCGCCTGCAAGACCCGCTGGGTCTTAATATCATCGTTGGAGGTGTACTCCACCTGAAAAATGTTGGTTGGAGACGCTTTCTTGGGGTCTGGGCTGACTTGGCCAATTTCGATCGCCTGTTTGAAGGCGTAAAATGCTCTTGGATCCTGGGGATTGATCTCCGGATAAAGACCGGGATATTGCTCCTGGATGACAAACATTGCACGGCGGATGAGGTCTGTGCTTTGCATCACCACAATTTGCCCTGCAATATCCACTTGAACTTCGGGATCCACAAAGGTCGCATCAGGGCTCTTGGTGGTGCTTCTGTAGTTGGATTGAACCAAGAATTGCATCGAGCTGACATACTCTGGCTCTTGCCGGGAGCTGTGAACCACGGCGGCAATCAAGGACAAAAAGAAGGGAATTAAAACCCAAAACTTGCGTCGGAGCAGCACTGCAAAAAGCTGTCCATACCCCAAATCGTTGTCCATTTCGAGTTTTTGATTTAAGGTCTGAAATGGAACATTCGCTGCGTTCATGCCAACTCCTTGTGACCGTATCTATAAGCGTTAAAAATAATGGGAAGTGTCCTCGGCGTTGAGATATCCTCTCTCGGCAAGATCCTGACCCAAAGACGCTCCATCCGGACGTTTCGATGACTTTGCCCAGGCATCCGTGAAAATGCTGGTTACCATGCCGGGGCAAATTTAGGCGGTTGCCAAATATCGATCGAAGACCTGCTCCACCTGATTAAAAAATGCTGCCTGGGAGAATTTACTGAGGGCGTGCTCGCGGATTTCCTGGTGGTTCCAGGAGCGATCGCCAAACTCTTTCAACACCGACAGCAACGCCTCTGGGCTTTGGCGATCGAACAGCAGCCCCGTCTGACCATGGACTTGGGTGTCCAAGACCCCCCCGGCTCCATAGGCGATGACCGGCGTGCCGCTGGCGTTGGCTTCCACTGGCACCAAACCATAGTCCTCCAGCGCCGCTACAATCACCGCCTTGGCATTGGCCATCAGCCGCCGCCGCTCCAGATCGCTGACATGGCCGAGAAACTTCACGTTGGGCATGGCCTGTTTTTCGAGGCGTTCCCGCTCGGGGCCATTGCCAGTGATGTACAGCGTCCAGCCCAACCAGTTGAATGCTTCGATGATCACATCAATGCGTTTGTAACTGAGTAATCGGGCCGAAGCCAGGAAGTACTGATCCTTGTTCTGGGAAAATTCAAACCGCTGATCGTCGATGGGATAGTTAATCACAATCGCTTCCTTGCCATAAACCCGCCGAATTCGCTCCGCCACCGTCGTGGAATTGGCAATATACAAATCGGGTTGTTGTGCCGATTGCAGATCCAATTGGCGCATTTGGTTGAGCAACATCCGAAAAGCAGGTACAAAGGGTCGCAAACCGCTGAATTCTCTGAGATATGTTTGGGTATCCCACAAAAATCGGGTGACGTTGTGGCAAAAGCAAATGTGCTTGGCATCATCACGTTTTCGCACAGCCTTGGCAAAGCTGGTGGTACTACTAATGATCAAGTCATAGTCCCGTAAATCGAGAGAGCGAAATACGGGGAAATACAAGGGGGCTAGTAGACGAAAATGCCGCTTTGCCCCCGGAATATGCTGAAGCCAAGTGGTATTGATGTGGCGATCGCCAAAATCTACGGTCTTTTCGGCGTCATAGATGGACGTATAAATATCGGCCTCAGGGTAGCGCCGACACAGTAGCTCAAACACTCGCTCTGCCCCACCGGGCTGAGTCAAGTAGTCATGCACAAGTGCAACTTTCACGATAATTTTTGCCTCCTAGCGAGGCCGATGCATCCTGGAAAGAGTCCCAGTGACCCTGGGGTCTATGCTTCGAGCCTCAGTACATGTTCGAGAAAACCGAACATAAGGGTAGGCAACCTGACTGATAGTATTATCTCTGGTCTGATGGTAAATATAGTTACCTTCTCTTCACTTTAAACTATTTTCGTCGAATTAGGTTTTTACATAAAGACCGACCCAAAACGACCTAGAAACTCAATCCAAATCGGTCAGCCAATCGGTCATTGATGACAACCTGGCGATCGCAGCTCCCAGGAACAGACTAGGAACATGCCAGAGACAAAGCGCAGTTTTCCAGACAGTATGGGTTTATCTAGCCCAGACAAGTTGCCAGCAGAAAAAACGTAAAACGCGCTACATTCACTCGAAAAAGTCTGTGATACGACTCACAAATAGCATTCAATTAATTGTGGTTTATCCCCGCAAAAATTTCAGAGACTCAATTTTTGTGAATTGAATCTCTGCCGCCAGGAAGCCCTAGGCGAAGCTTGTGGCCTCAGTTTAGGGAGAAGCCGTCAAGTCTAGTTGTTGTTATTGTTTGGAAAAACAGGGTACGAATCAGATTGAAGAAACCAAAGCCACCAGACACGGGATTGAGCACGCGGCCAAAGAGCTCCGTGGCCGTGCTGAAGCGCGATCGCGCAATCACCAAGGTGTCGCCATTCTTCAACGGCGGATTCTTTTCCGAATTGGCTGCAGCCTTCAGGTCAATGTCAATTTCCCGCTGCTCAACGGAGCCATTTGGGTTCAGGCGTAACAACGTCACCTGACCGGTCTTGGCGCGATCGTTATAGCCCCCTCCGGCCAACAGAGCCTGATTGAGAGGCGTGTTGGGCTTCAGCTTCACCGGGCCAGGGCGAACCACTTCACCTGCCACATTCACTTCAATCTCGTTGGGCGAGAAACTCGCACTCGCAATGTCAATGGCTTCCGAATCGTTGATCACATCGACCTTGGCAACCTCGATGGTGTCACCATCCTGGAGCGGCAAATCCTGGAATGTCGATCCGCCCTGCTTGAGCAATTCCCAAAAATTGACCGTGGTTTGCTGAATCGGCCCCGTGCGTGTCAGCCGCCGTAGAGTAATTTTACGAACGTCCGCAGCCTGGGTAATACCGCCCGCCTCTTGAATGGCACGGGTGATGGACGGGGAGCGGAAGCCGACAACATTCCCGTCTGCATCCCGGAAGTTATCGCCCGTGACGGTTCGAGGGCCGGGTTTGTTGACTTCACCGACCACGGAAATGGTGAGGGGCTTGTTGGGGGAAGAGGCAAAATCTGCATCCGCTAGCTGGCGAGCCAGGGCCAGATCAATGGTGGCAGAGGCCGGAACAAAGACGCTGTCGCCATCGCGCAAGCGAATGTCCTGACTGATATCACCGCGCATCTGGAGTTCCCACAGGTTGACGGTAATCGTCTGAATATTCCCCTGGGCATTGGGGCGTCGGATTTGAACGCGACTGATGTCAGCCGCTTGGTTGACCCCTTTGGCTTGCTTGAGCATGCGGGTGACGGTGGGGACAGCGGTCGCTGCTGCCGTGTTGTCCGTGGCCACACTGTAGGAACCCGGCTGGCTGACTTCGCCTGCTACGGCGATCGTAATCGGTCGGGCCACCAGCAGGCTAACGGTGACCACAGGGTAGCGCAACAGAGCTGCCGCACGGGAGCTAATTAGATTTTCGGCCTGGGCTAGGGTTCTAAAGCGAACATTCACAGCTCCGATTTGGGGCACGTTGATGGTGCCGTTGGGCAAGACCTGCAATTCGCCGCTGAGCTCGGGCACATTAAAGAAATCGATCCGCACGCGATCGCCCGGCCCCAGCAAGTAGTCTTCTCCCCCTGGAACACCGCTCAAATTGGGCAGCTGCGCCAAGTGCTGGGCCTGGGCTGCCGTTGATGCAGAAGAAGATGCCAAAGGCTGGGACGCCGTTGCCCGAGAGGCAACCGGTCTTGTGGTGGCAGCCTGGGCTAGCTGGGCCGAGGGCAATGCCAAGAGAGTGGACGTCAGCAACAGCGCTTGCAGCCTGAGGGCCGATGCCCTGAAGACCGCTCGGTTCGAGCCGAACTGTTGTGAAGCGCTCAGCCTTGCGGGCGAATCAGGCGAGTACGCAGGTGAATACATATATTTCATCTTGTTTAGGGGTGTTTTCCGCGATGCCACTACCGATTACCTCTAGTTACCGATTACCTCTAGTTGCCGATCTACTCATCGATAATTTCTACTGATCAATAAATAGATAGCCCGAATCTTGGAGCTCCGTACCACTAACCTGACCGCTCGGGTGGCTGGATTGGATGTGGCTGGATTATGTGACTGGATTATGTGACTGGACTTTATAGGGTTAGAACTTCAGTTGCTCCCTCCTAGGACAATTCGCAAGCGCGATCGCATAGACAGTATTCTAAGCAATTCTTCCCGCACCATACTCCAGCGACTTCCTGGCTAATGACTTCATTCCGAAGTTTTGGGTTCCGGAGGGTTTTTGCGACAAAACAAATGATCTACTTTGCAGATCTCTTCAGCAAAGTTTCGGATCCGGCGCAGAAGCCTTGAAGTAATCAACATGACGAGTTTCTACAAAAGGAGAAATCCGTATCAAGGGGCACTAGCCTCGCCTCAGTATACGAGTTTTCTTTACCGTTTTGGCCAGACGCAGGAGCTGCAACCTGAATGAACAAGTTTCAACATGCAACCCAGTCGGAGGTGCTCGATGACATTGCATTCACGGATATCACATTCACAGATATTGCACTGAAGGATATTGCACTGAAGGATATTGCACTGAAGGATATTGCACTGAAGGGTTCGACTCAGAGCGGTTCGCTCAAGACTTCCTCCCAGACCGCTGGCGGCGGTGCCGTCGGTGTGGCAGAGCCAGAGGTTGAAGTGATTGATGCGGCGGACTCTGAAGCGGAAGGGTTTGATGTGGCGGGATTGGGTCTGGAGCGGTTTGAAGCCGAACGGCTTGAGGCGATCGCCCTCGGTTCAATTTCCCTTGGGAATTCTCGGGTGGCAGATACTCCGGAAGCAGATGCTCCGGAATTTGACGCAGATGAATTTGTCGTTGATGACTTCGCCGCACCTGAGTTTGACGCGGATGAGTTTACTGCTGAAGAGCTGGATGCCGCTCATTTCGACGCAGCCTTGAGACTTGATGAATTTGATGGCGCTGAATTCGACAGTACTGAATTTGATGGTACCGAATTTGACAGTGCTGAATTTGACAGTGCTGAATTTGACAGTGCTGAGTTTGACAGTGCTGAGTTTGACGCCGACAGTAGATCCGCCCAGAACGATACCGTAGATCTCGACGATGCCATCGATCTGGATGATGCCATAGATCCAGATGACGCCGTGGATGCTGTGGGCGAGGTGATGGAAGTGGAAGTGATCGATGCGCAAGATCGCGATCGTTCCTACGAGGTTTATCAGGAAGGCTCACTCACCTACTTCCGCTACTACTTAGATGACGAAGAAGACGGTGGTTTCTACGACCACGAGGCGATCGCCTCTCCTCGTCCCTTCCTTTCCGCTGGGGCCATGGGTGTGGGGGTTCTCGCCGTCACCTTTGGTGTGGGTCTGCTGGTGGCTGAAGCTACCAATCGTCGCGCCCAAAACCGCATTAAAACGGATATAGCCGACGCGTCCCAGCAGCCGATTGGCTCCAAGCGGGTCGCAACCCAGGTCAAAGGTGACCCCGCTTTCCCAGAATCTCTCAAGCCAGACTGGTCTTCGGCAGACAAAGCCTTTGGCAAATCTGTGACCGCCAAGAGCGGCAAAGAGAGCCTGCTGGCAAAATCCACGAGTGCAGAAGATAAAGTATCCCTGGCTGCCGAAAAGCTTAAAGGTGACGTGACTCAAATTGCAGCGGCTTCAGCCGCGAAGCCAGGGATCTCCGCATCGACCTGGAACAGTTCCGCTGCGGCGACTCCCTATATTCCACCGGCCATGGCGGTCATGCCCATCGTCACCCCTAACTATCAGGTGGTTGCCAGCGGTAAGCTAAGCCCTGCTCCCATACCGAAGCTGACAGTCGCACCGGTTCAGGCAACTGGGCTGGTGTCGGCGGAGCAGCGCCAGCTGGCCATGCGCATTGAAGCCCTGCGTAAGGCCAGCAGTGGCCAAGCGCCTCAGTCTGCTCAGCAGACTTTGCAAACCGACAGTGGTCTGGCCCAGGCCGCCACAGACTCCGTTTGGCTGCCAAACCCCGATCGCCGCACCTATACGACGGATCCGGTGCGTCCGGCCTCCGGGGAACTGGTCATGCCAGCGGAGGGGGCTTACGCAGCTTCGTCTCAAGTTCGCAAGGGGGGAGCCGAGGGGAATGGTACGGATGATGCGGTTGCGGCAGCGCCCACCCAGCCCAGCTTGTTGGACGCGCCCTCCGGAGCGGTTTCTAACGACGCACTCAAGCGAGCTGAGCTGCAAAAGCAGTTGATGAACCAGGCGATCGCCAAGCCTGTCTCGGGGCTGCTCGTAGTGCCTGTTTCCGCCCCCGCTTCGGGAGCTGAGGCCATTCCCTTAGATGCAGTTCCGAGCACCTCCAGCTTCATGCAGCCACAATTGCCCAGCGGTGAAGCCGGAGACGAGTCGCTTTTGGAGGCCCAGGTTCCTTCCGATGCCTTCACCGTTGCGGTTATTCCCGCTGGAGTTGAGGGTCAAACTGCGGTTCAGAGCCTGCAAGAGCTGACAACTGGGTTCGGTAGCGCCGCTCAATCGAGCAGCTTATCGCCCCAGCCCTTAACTCAGAGTGTCGCACAGGAGGCGGTGCGGGCCTCCGATCAGCTGAGTCGGTTTCGTATACTTTCCTTAAACCCTGCGGACTACAACCAGCTTTGGCGGATGAGTGCGAATTCTTCCGATCGCCTCATGGCACCGGTCTACGGCTTTGTGGACTATCAGCGCAGCGTCATTGCGGTTGTTCAAGGGAGTGGCGTCGGCAATGGCGTTGCGTCCAGGATTGCACCAGCAGTGGAGCGCTCCGACGTGCAACGGCTTGCTCAGGCGTTGACACCAGCCACTGGAGAATTGTCTCGTCGCTAGCCTATCGCGGCCAAGTCCGGTGGAGCAAACCGGCGGAACTGTAGAAACTTGATGAGGAAGTTGCCAGCTTCCTCTTTTTTTATGTTCTCTGGGAGCCTGAAACAACTCTGGATCCAGAGCTAAGCTTTCAACCGCTGAAAGATTTCCCAAGCCTTGAACAAATTGCCGCTCATTAATCCGGCGACCTCGTCCAAAATTTGAATTTCTGGCTGGTCAGGGGCCAAGCGTTTGGCGGGTTCAAGTGATCGCGCTGCCGCCCGAGGCTGAAACCCGTACAGCTGTACAAAGGCGAGATAGGCATGGGCATAGGGGTTTTGCGGATCGAGCTGGGTGAGAGATTGGAAGGCTGCGATCGCCCCATCAAACTCTTGCTGTAAAATCTGAGTCAGCGCCAAGGCATACGCATCTTCTAACTGTTGGGCCGGGTCAAACACTTGGGTAAGACGGTAGCGCAGGGCAATTTCGGCTTGGTTGAGATAATCCTGATCCGGGACATATTGGTTGACTCGACCAATGTCTTCAAAGCTGGGTGCGAAGTCTTGGGGGCCAGCAGGCAGACGCTTGGCCCAATTGCGCAGCTGGCTGAGCCAATCGAGCTCTGGAGCGGGCTGGACTGGGGTCTTTGCATCTAGAGTTAGCGTCGTGGCCGGAATGTCCAAGATTTGGGCTTGGCCTGTGGTGCGATCGAGGGCGGTTGCCGTCAGCCGATATTCCCCCTCCGCTCCGTCGGGTAACACGTCAGGTAACATGGCCAGTCGCTCGGTGAGAATGACGATATCGCTGGGTAATGGTCTGGAATCAGAGGCAAAATCGCGTCGCAACGTACCCAGAGCCGGTGCGTGATCGTGAACCCAGCCCCGCGTCAGTTGCTTTTGCCAGGTGAGTGCCAGAACTGTATTTTGCAAGGTTTCGAGGGAGCCAGACCAGCGATAGGTGACCGGGAGCGGCTGTCCGGGTGGGGCCTTGGCTGGAAGGTTAACCGAGAGTAGCCGGAGTTCTGGCTCGGTATTGGCCGGGGCGGCTTCGAGACTAAATTGGGGTTGGCGGCGTTGCCACAATGTCACATCGCTGTCGTCGGGCAGCGGCCATTGGCCGACGGTAGCGAATTCAGGGCTGGTTTCAACCGCCTTGACCATCTGAGCTTGGGCAGCGGGCACCGAGCCCTGATCACCGGTTTTGGTGAGGAACCAGGAGAGCGATCGCACATCCTGCCCAATCTCTGCCGCCTGCGTCCCCACCTGCCGACCCGCCACGCGAAAATCCGCCAGATTGCCAAACAAGCTGACATTGTGTTGGTTCAAGCCTGGAATGGAGGGCAGTACACCCAGCGTGGTTTGGAAATTCGGTTCGAGTTCGGTGATTTTGCCGATAATCTCTGGGTGGGGCCAGCCGCGACCGGGTTTAAATCCAGTTTGGGCCAAGTGCTGGCCCGCTCCGGAAGCGCTAGGGCTCAAGGTTTGGGCCACGGTGCGGGCAAGGCTGCCACCGACGGGAAAAAGATTGAGGATCAGGGCTAGGCATGAGAGGGCGATCGCCCCTTCGGCAGCCAGCTCAACCGACGCGGCCAGAGGCTCAGACCATAGGCCAAAAACAGCGACAAAACGGGCAGATAGGGCGCAATATAGCGCGCGTCTTTGTTGGGATTGAGGCTATTGAGCAGGTACGCCCCCAGCAAAAACGCCACCAGCCAGGGCAGGCTTCCGGTCAGGAGGCGATCTTTTTTGGGCCAGGGGGTGCTCATGGGCCGATCGGTAGCGGTGAGATCGGAAGAGCCGCGAACCGACGAGGTGCGATCGGCAAAGACGCGCAAGAGCGACCGAATCGCGAGGAAGAAAAATCCAGCGATCGCCCCCGCCAAAATCGGCCAACCAATCTGCGCCGGAATTTGCCGTAGATAAAACAGCCAAGCCTCAGGGCTCAGCAAGGTCGGATCCCCCTCCTTCACGGCTGAATCGACCGTCGCTCGTTTGCTAGAGGTCAAAATCAACAGCCAGTTGGCCACAAACCAAGGCCGCAGCACCCCCCAGGCCACCAGCGCCGCCACCAACCATTGACCGAGCTGTCCCCAGCGGCGACGCCCCAGCGCCTCCAGCCCCACCAGCAGAAATGGAACTAACAAAAAGAGCAGCGCCGTTTGCTTGGTCAGCATCGCCAGTCCAAACCAGAACCCGGTGGCGATCGCCAACAGCCAACGCCGCGCCGACCCGAGCCGCGATCGTCGCTGCCGACCCCGCACCCAGCCGGTCATCAGAAAAAGTGTAAACGTCACCATTGCCGCGACGGGATAGTCGAGCAAATAGTCCAACCGCAGCGGATAAAGACCGGGCAACACCACACACAGCGCCGCCGCCTTGAGGCCGACGCGATCGTCAAACAACTGTCGGCCCAGGCCATAGACCCCACTCAACAAAAGCGCGCTATGGAGAACATGAACTAACGTCGCAGTCTGAATACCGGGACCAAACAGAGCAAAAAACGGCAGCGAAAATACATAGGTCAGCGGCGGAATCTTCGGAGCCGCGACCCAAAACTGCTGCCACCAGTCTGGGCTGAAGCGATTGGATTCACCGAACATTCGCCAATAGTGCAACGCACCATTAAGATAGTCGGCCTGATCCCAAGCCGGCATCGAGCGATCGACCGCAAACCACAGGCGATCGACGACTAAACCCGCCAGCCACAACCCGAACAAAATCCAAAACGGCTGGCGCAACGCCTGTCGCCAAGAACGCGATCGCCGCTCAGCAGGCGGTCTTTCCAAAACACTCACGATTCGCCTCCCCAAGTTGAGTCAAGACTGGTTTGCGGGGTCAGATGCACCGCACCATCTTGACATGCTCAATCCCAGCTTCCCAAAACGGCTCACCTTGGGGGTCAAATTGCAGGCGATCGTACAGCGGCTGGATCTGGCGTTGGGCATGGACAACCACCGTTTCAACGCCCTGCTGGTGCATCTGGTCTAGGGCAAATTCCATCAACTGGAGGGCAATGCCCTGGCGGCGATGGGATGCAAGCACGGCAAGGCGTTCCAGTTTGGCAGTGGGAGGTGCGGTGGATTCTGGGGATTGCGATCGCAAAATCCGCCAGCGCAAGGTTGCCACCGCTTCGCCCTCGACCTCGGCTAACAGATGCCGCGCCTCGGCATCTTGGCCATCAAAATCTAGCGCTTCTGAGATGTGTTGTTCCAAGTGAAAAACTTGGCGACGGATGGATTGCAGTTTGGGCCAGTCGGTTGCGGGGTGGGCAAGGCGGATGGAGGGACGCATGGGGGCAAAGGGGACGTCGGTTGCTTAGATCGATTCAAGCAGGAGTAACGCTCAGGCCGCGACTATGATCACGACTATGATCAGAATATGCTCCTTTGTTTGACCCACTGGTAAACCAGCCGATGCCATGACCCCAAAACTCAAATTTTCTGAGGTCTCACTCCAGGAGCTGAAGGCCGTGGTTGAACTGCATGAACGGGACGCATTGGCGAGCGATTGGGTGGAAGCCGTGGATGTGGTCTTGAGTGATGGCGATCGCCAACAACTCGAACACTTGCGATCGCGCCTCGTAAACGAAAAGCTTCACCTGCTCAACGAAGCAACGCTCTGGGCCAGAGCCATTTACCCCCTGTTGATCCTTGCAGAACGGGATACGATTCGCGCTTGGTCAGAAGTGCCACTGCAAGCCCGCTATGCCAAGTTTGACACAGAAGGCATTGCCGATGGCGTCTTGGGTCGCAGCGTGGCTGGGCGACTAGAGGCCCCGTATCTCATCGTGGCCGAGACGAAGCGCGGCATTGAGAATCAGAACCCCTTGTTCCAACTCTATACCCAGCTCTTAGCCGCCGCACGGCTCAATTGGGAGCTCGACAACCTGGAGCCCCAGGAAGTCTTTGGCTGCTACACCATTGCGGATAGCTGGACCTTCGTACGGGCTGAGGTCAAAGGACTCGAGAGCGATCGCCCCACCCTGACCGTGGAAGGCTCGAAGGAATACACCGAAAAAAATGACGCCGAAATTATCCTGCAAATCTTGAAGGGAATTGTGAGCCGCCGTGAGCACAATCCAAGCCATGAATCAATCAACCGTAGCAGGAACCGCTAGAGGAAACGGGTTTCTCTCGACCTCGTCCTAGGCTCGGCTGTCCCACAGGGCTTGGTATTGATCCAAACTGGCCTGGGGCAACGGCTCGATAAATTCGCTCCGGGCGAGACGCTCGCCCTCGGGCAGCAAAATTTCTGGCTGGAGCAACGACTGTCGCCAATCCCCTGCTAGCTCCAAGGCCCGAGGCGAAAACCCATCGCTAAAGGTCGAGATCAGTTGCGCGACCTTCGGCGTCCAGCAAAAATTAATCCAATCATTCAGCAGCGCCGTCTTGGCCGGGGCCTCAGCGGGTTGGGTTCCCCGAGGCTGCACCCAGAGGTCTGCCCATAGCGCCGTTCCCGACTTCGGGTAGACCAACGCGAGATGGCGATCGCGCTGCAGTAGCGGCAGCAAGTCCCCCGACCAGCCCACTGCCACCCAAGTATCCTCTAGCAGCAGCGGCTCCAGATAATGATTCGACGAGTAGAACTTGGCTTGGCCATCGAGCGCCGCCAGCTTGGGTTTGAGTTCCGCCACCGCCGACAAATCCGCCGTGTTGTAGGACGCCCCCAGGGACTTGAGCGTCAGTCCAATCACCTCCCGAGGATCGTTCAACAGGGAAATATGGCCCTTCAGTTTTTCATGCCACAGGTCTTCCCAATCGTGGATCTCGACCCCCAGCGCTTCGAGGCGATCCTTGCGGTAGGCAATCACCGTGCTGCCGCCGCGATAGGGGGCGGCCCAGACCGGCCCCTGGGGGTCGAGCAGGCCCGCTGCGTTGCGCTGGACGAGCGATCGCCAAGCCAGCGGCAAATTCTCCCACTCAGACCAAGCCGTCACATCCAAAGGCTGAATTAACTTCTGCCGAATCGCCCCCGTCAGCCAAGCATCCCCCAGCGTGATCACATCCACCGGCTGCTGACCGCCGCCCCAGGGCAGCTTAATCGCCCCACGCTGGTAGGCGTTTCGCCCCGCGCGCCAATATTGCAAAATCGTAAACCCTTCACCGAGCTCGGCACCGGCACAAACTTAAACTTGCCTTGGCCCCGGTGCTGCTGCCGAAACAGCTTCAGCAACTGCACCGGCAACGTACCATCCAACACCTGAACCCTCAGGGATGGGCGTTGCCAGAAGGTACAGCCAGTGGTGAGTTGTCCCGCTGTGAGGGCGAGCGCACCCCCCAAGAATTGACGCCGAGTAACAGTCACAAATCCGGATTCCGTAAGGTGGATTTTATTCAAAGGTATGAATTCACACCATTATCACCAATAAAACCCACCACTGCCCATGCCCGCCGGACGAACCGCGTTCGTCGTTACAGGGGTCTGTAGACCCGGTAATTGATATTGGGGAAAATATTGTCGATGATTTCCACCTTCTCCAGCCAGCCCGAATCCACCTCACCCTTGAGTACATCCTCATAGAGCTTGGTGAACCGCTGGATATGCGATCGCGTCCGCCGCACCGCATAGGGCACCATTGTCCCCGTCCGCATAATAAACGCCCAATCCGACGACTGCGCCAGCAGCACCTCCCGTGCCGCCTGATTCAACGCCCGCCACTCCAGCTCGTCCACCGGCTCCCGCTTCGCCAGCTCAATCATCCGCTCTGCCGCCTTGTGCAAATGGGGATATACCCAAGCATTGGTCTCATTCAGCCAATATTCATGGAAACCCTTGTAGCCCCAGCTTGACTGGGACGGCACCGCCACCTGCTGCGTCGGCTGCACTTGCAAATACTCCGCCAGATGCGTCATTTCAAACGTGCTCTGGTCATACCAAGACTTGCGGAAGAGATAGTCGATAAACCAAGGCCCCTCATACCACCAGTGACCAAACAACTCCGCATCGTAGGGTGACACAATCAGCGGGGGACGCTGCATCAGGTGATTGAGATGCTGCACCTGCTTCTCGCGGTTATGCATAAAGTCCCCCGCATGCTCCGCCGACTTTTCCTTCGCCCAATAGGGGTCATACAGGGCCTTTTCGCCGCCATCCTTGCTGGTAATTTTGTGGTACTTGATGCCCGTATTCTTGCGCTGACCATTGGGCATGATGTACGGCTTGATGTACTCATACTCTGCATCCCAACCCAAATCCTTGTAGAATTCGCGGTACTCCGCCGCCCCTGGATAGCCTACCTTCGAAGACCAGACCTGCTGAGAAGATTCCTGATCTCGGCCAAAGGCCGCGACACCCGCTTCTGTAAAAATCGGTGCGTAGGAGCCAAACCGAGGCCGAGGCTTGGCGTAGAGAATGCCATGACCATCGGTGAGAAAATAGCGCAGACCCGCATCCGCCAGCATCCGCTCTACGCCATTGTAGTAGGCGCACTCCGGCAGCCAAATCCCCTTGGGCGCTCGGCCAAAATTCTCTTCGTAGCTCTCGCAGGCCACCTGGATTTGGGCCCAGACGGCCTGGGGATACATTTGCATCAACGGCAAATAGCCGTGGGTGGCCCCACAGGTAATGATCTCCAGGTTGCCACTGTCGAGGAATTGCTTGAAGGCTTTGATCAGGTCGCGATCGTAGCGCTCCCAGGTCGCCTTAACCTCACCAAATTCCTTGATGTAATACTCCGCCAAATACTTGACATGGCCATTGTGCTCATTATGGCCCACTTCCTTTTGCGCCAACTCCAACAGCAAGCCCAAATGCTCATCAAAGCGGTCTTGCAGCACTTCATCCCGCAGCATCGACACCAGCGGCGGCGTCATGCTCATGGTGATTTTAAAATCGATGCCGTCCCGCTTCAATCCCTCGAATACATGGAGTAGCGGAATATAGGTTTCAATGATGGCTTCATAGAGCCACTCCTCTTCCAACACATAGTCACTTTCAGGGTGACGAACGAAGGGTAAGTGAGCGTGAAGCACAAGAGCGACGTAGCCAAGACTCATAAAATTTTCACCTGAAGTGCTGCGCCTGCCGAGTCTCGATTTCAGCCCTAGCCGTAGACTCAGGGAACTGCAATCTTGAGAAAGACTGCTAGCCCATGGGAACAGCCGTGATGAGCCCGAGCGAATTTCCAGCATTGTAAGGCAAAAAAACGGCGCTTCCTGCACTGATCTTGGCGGATGCCAGTTCCAGAAAATTTCAGGCTACGATCGCCACCTCTGGAAACGCGATCGCCACCAGCTCTAGCCGTTTTTCCCAGGGGAATTTTGGGCACAATTAGCACACAGGGCTAAATTCAAATACAGGATAAGAGCTGAAACGAGTCGTCACCTCCTTTATCCGCCACAGACTAATCCAACCCAGTTTGCTCATCACACTATGGCAACCGCATCTGTCTCCAAGCAGGGCTATTCCGTCAAAGAATTGGCGGCTCAACTGCAAAAGTCGATCCAGGCTCAGGTCAATGGTCAGTTGACCATCAAAGCCCATGACGGCACCATGTGGAACCTCTACTTTCGAGTGGGCCGACTCTTCTGGGCCAGTGGTGGCAAGCACCCCTATCGGCGCTGGCGACGCCTCCTCAAGCAATTTTGTAGCCTCACTCCCGATGCGATTCAGGCGCGGGAGCAGGAGCTTTCGGCAGTGCCAGAACATTGGTTGCTGAATATTTTGATCAAGCGTCAGCAAACGGGGCGCAAAGAAGCAGGCTCCCTGGTGGCCCAGACGCTGCTGGATGTGTTGTTTGATATTTTGCTAGCTGCAGAGCAAATCCAGCAAATTTCGGCCCTGGGCGATGCCGCCGTGGAAAAGGAAGAGCCGATCGCCATCCTCAGCACAGCGGAGCTGCTAACCAAGTCCCAAGCCCTGTTAGGCGAATGGTTTAACCTGGGCCTGATTGCCTATTCCCCCGATCTGGCTCCTCGTGTCCTTGATGTTGTGGCCCTACAGCAGCAGGTTTCGCCCAAGCTGGCCCAGGCGCTCCATAGCCTCGCGACCGGCAAGGCTTCGATTCGGGAGCTGGCGGTGATTACCCGCCAAAATCCCATGGCCCTGGGCAAATTGCTGGCTCCCAGTATCCAGAAGAACCTGATCAAGCTGTCTGAAATTCCGGATATCCCCAGTGCCTACACCCGCAACAAGGAGCTACACCGCGATGAACGCCGCGCCGACCCGCTTAAAGTGCGCAAGGACAAGCCGACGATTTTGTGCGTCGATGATAGTGCCCAAATTGCCTATATTCTCGAGCAAATTCTCCAGCCTGCGGGCTATCACTTTGTCAGCGTTCAGGATTCAGTTGAGGCGCTCTCGGCGATTTTGAAGCATAAGCCTGATCTAATTTTCTTGGACTTGATGATGCCGCTGGTCTTTGGCAACGAAATTTGCACCCAGGTTCGCCGTGCTCCTGCGTTTCGGGAGACGCCAATTATTATTTTGTCGAGCAACGCGCGGATGCTCGATCGCATTCAAGCCAAGGGAGCCGGTGCAACGGAATTTATGGCCAAACCCCTGGAACCTGCCAAGGTGATCAGCATGGTGCGTCGCCATCTGGGAGAACTGCCTGCCCTGTGTGTGGAAGCGGTCTAGTCAGGCAACTTTGGACGCCAGCCAGTCGGTAATCAACTGGGGGCAATTTTTGCGGAACCAGCGCCAGGCAATCACCCGAAAGACGGGCTTGGAGCTGCGGGCAATGAGCTTGGTGGCTTGGTTGGCGAAGCGCCAGCGAACCTTGCGGTTGGCAATATTGACCGAACCGACATCGTAGAGGCAGTCGATAATCAACTTGATCGTGGCCTCTTCATTCGCCAGTAGATTTTCGAGCAGGATATTGATATCTCGCAGGCGCTCCTGCTCTCGCCGCATTTCTTCGGGTGTTTTGGTCATCTCCGCTTTGGCGGCTTGGGAGGTAACTTGAATAGCCTCGCTCATAGTGGCCTGCTAACCGGAGTGTGAACTAACCAGAATACGAAATGTTGGGGCTCGTCGCGATCGCCAGACCGTCATCCTACACGCTGCTGCCATCCAACAGAATGCCCCCGCCTCGTCCATCCCTGGGTACATCTTAGAAGGATGCCCCAGGGATGTCCTATATTGACCTACAGTAGGGGCCGTTGGGGGCTGAGGTTCCTCGTTTTTAGTCGTGGGGCAGGTCAGTTTATGCAGGTGAGCGTTAAGCTATTTGCCGCCTATCAAGAGGTCGTGGGTGCCCCAGAGCTGTCGATGGAGCTGGATGCGGGGGCGGTGGTGGCGGCGGTTCGCGATCGCCTCATCGCTCAACACCCCGAACTCGAACGCTGGCGTGAGGTCACCCGGTTCGGCGTCAATCTTGAGTTTGTCGAGGCCAACACCCCCCTCAGTCCCGGCGACGAGGTGGTTTTGATTCCCCCGGTCAGCGGGGGCTAGAGGGGGTTAGACGGGGGGGGTTAGACAATGACCACAGGTTGCCGAGTTCGAGCAAGCGAAGACTGGCGAGTTGGGAAGGCCCCAGTGCGAAGGGCTCAGCTGCCCCGTAGTTGACATTCCAGCCCAGATCCCGCAGGGAGGCGATCGACATCTGACTCAGGGGCGTCGCTGTGCCCAAGGATTCTGCCCGAGGGGTCATCAGCTCCGCATCCAGGGCGGCCTCTTGCCAATGGGCTCGCTCATTGTCGATGGGAATCGCCACCCCTTGGGATAGACCGAGCAGGTCGCCGTAGGCACGTCCGGCATAAGTGTCTGATCGGTAGGTTGCCCCCCCTTGACTGACCAAGGCATTGCCGCTGCGCTCCCAGGCCACGCCAAAACCCAGCGCGTGGGCGAACTCGTGGCGCATGACCAGCTCTAAATAACCAGGATTGGCGTTGTATTGGTTGGCATAGGCCATGTTGATCACGGCTACGCCACTAGCGGGGAGGAGGCGATCGCCCCCGGTCTTGCGATAGCTCTGGGGGCCAGCGTAGGCCAAAAAGGTATCGGACGGATTCTGGGTTCCGTACAGACCCACGGATAGGGTTTGGGCCGCCGCAAAACTGCTGTGGGTAATCACGTTTTCCCAATATTTGGCTGCTCGCTCCACCGCCGCTAGGCTTTCGGGGGTCAACGGCTCTAGGCCCGTCCGCTTGGATACGGCCAGGGAAAACTTGAGCGGATCTGCTGCCGCTGGCGCAAAGTCGGTTTGGAGCTGGTAGGTAGCAGCGGTCTCGGTTTGGTTAACCACCTGCACAAAATATTCGCCAGCATCTACAAAGCGACGAATGGATTCGGACTGGGTGCCCCGCTCCCACTGCCAAGCCAAAATCTCCCCGGCGTCCACCTGGCCATTGCGGTTTTTGTCCTGAATCAGCCGTAGATCTGCATCCGCGCTCAAACTGGATAGATTCGCAGTAAAGACGCCGGATTGGGGGATGGAGAACTGGAAGCGATCGCTCAATTCCAGCCGCTCCACAGCGCCCTGGGACTGGAAGACGGCAGTGGGCTGAAACTGACTCCCCGCCAGCGACCCGGTCAGTGCCGGTTGCAAAGCCGCAAGCATACTGCCCTCAAGCAAAACGCCTTCCGGTAAAGCATCGCGCCCCGGCAAAACGTCGATCAGGGGCAAATCGCCGATCAGGAGTAGAGCATCACTCTCCTGGAAAATATCGCGCCCCGGTAAAACATCGATCGGGGGTAAAACATCGATCAGGGGTAAATCATCTAGCGCTGCATCCCCTGAGGGCAACAGCTGAAAAATTAGCCCATTTAAGGCCAGCCCCTGGGTCGTTGGAGCAGGCAACACAGGCAACAGAGCCGGAACAGCCAGACCTATCCAGGCATCTGGCTCCCGCGAAACAATACCCACTCCAAGGCCCTCAAAATCCGCTGGATTCAGGCCGGGTAAACCGAGAGACAACGCCACAGAGCTGGATGCAGCAAGGGGAGCAAGAGCAGGTTCCATGGGGGGCGTCGGGAAAGGATGGTGGCAACCCGTCGGCAGCGGCAGAAACGGCAACAAGGCCAGGGACTGCACAACGGCAACGGCTTGGTATTCCCATTAATCACTGCTCAAAATACTTTTCCCGGTAGAAAACGAAAATAGACGCAAGATTTTACACAAGCTTTAAGTAAGATTCGCTAAACGGTAAATATGTAATGCCAAGATGAACTTCAGAATAATTTATGTCTACTCGCCTCCGTAGGTCTTGAGCACCTTGCCGCAGATTTCTTTACCCAGCCAGGGGGTATTCGATGCGAGCGATCGCAAGCTCTCCACCGTCACCGTCCAGCGCAGTTGTGGATCGAACAGAATCAGTTCTGCTGCGACATTCAGCGCTAGGGCCGGAGGCTGCTGACCCAGACATTGGGCCGGTGCGGTGCTCAGACGCTGCCACAGTTCCACGGCAGTCCATTGGCCGCTGGCGACCAAGCGCTGCCATAGCAGCGGCAGCGCTAGCTCGAGGCCAATGGCACCGGGGGGGCAACGCCAAAAGCGACGGTTTTTTCTTCGTAGGCCAGCGGCGTGTGGTCGATGGCGATCGCATCCACCACCCCCGTCCGCACCGCCTCTGCCAGTGCCAGCCGATCCGCCGGATTGCCCAAGGGTGGATCCAGCCGCAAATTGGGGTCATAACCGGCCAGGTCGCCACAGTCAAACAGCAAATGCAGCCAGGACACACTTGCCGTAATCGGTACCCCTTCGGCCTTGGCCCGCCGAATTAGCTCGATGCTGCGGGCCGTGGAGATGCGCATTAGGTGTACTGGGGTGCCCGTGGCGCGAACGCATTCGATCAAGGCGGCTAGAGCCGCTGTTTCGGCCAGGTCAGGCACGCCCGGCAGGCCGAGGTTGAGCGAGATGCTGCCTTCGCGGGCCACGCCATCGCCGCAGAGGGTGCGATCGCAAGGCCACAGCGCCACCGGCAACCCCAAGGGCCGAACATACTCCAGCAGTCGCCGCACCAGCGCCAGATTACCCAGGGGAAAACCCTCAGCAAAGCCCACCACCCCGGCCTCGCCCAGCTCCAAGAGTTCGGTCATCTGCTGGCCTCTTGCCCCTTGGGTCAGCGCTCCCCAAAGGTTGAGCCGCACGGGCGATGGGAAGGCCTGTACCGGCATCAGCGCCGCCGGGTGGTCAAGGGCAGGCTGTGTATGGGGCAACAGCGATAGTCGTGTAAACCCTCCCGCCAGGGCAGCTTGGGTGAGGGATGCAAGGGTTTCCCGCTGTTCTAGGCCGGGTTCGCCAGATTGGCTGTAGAGATCCGTCAGACCGGGGCCGAGGATGAGGCCTTTGGCGTTTTGAATCGTGGCGTTGGGAGGAGGAGAGATCTGGGGGGCGATCGCCTTGAGCACCCCCGCCTCGATCAAAACATCTGCGACACTGTCCGCAGGGAGTGCACCGTCCGCCAGCAGGGCATCGTCAGCCGCCAGGATGCCGTCAGCTTGGGCCAGCGGATTGATCACCCGCACCTGTTGAAAAAGCTGAATCATAGAGATCCTAGAGCGCACCTGCAGCAGTTTGATCCAAAACGCCAGCGCCCAAATGTGTCGTGATGTTCAGCGCCTGCACCACAGGTTTCCCTGCCAGTCCTTTGGGATAGTCCACCACAGTCACCGCTCCGTTCCCCTGCTTCACCGCCCAGATATCCTGGGGCTGGAGTCCCAAGACATGACAGAGAATGCACTTGTTGACGGCGTCATGGGCCACCACCAGGCCGGTGGTTTGGTCACTGGCCTGGCGCACAATCGTTTCCCAAGCCGCAACGGAACGCTCCCACACCTGCTGGAGATTTTCACCCTCGGGCATTTGGACAGTGTGCGGGGCACGTTTCCAGTGCTCGAGTTCGGCGGCGTATTCGGTGTTGATGTCGGCCTCGAGCTTGCCTTCCCAGAGGCCATGGCCAATTTCCTTGAGGGCGGGTTCATCGCTGAGTTCCACCCCGCCATGGTGTTGCAAGATGATCTGTGCCGTTTCCCTGGGCCGAGCCAGGGGACTCGTGACAGCAAAGTCTAGGGCGACGTCTTGCAAAAACTCTGCCGCCTTTTTGGCCTGGGCTTCGCCGGTTTCGTTGAGCGGAATATCAATTTGGCCCTGGAAGCGAGACAGCCGGTTCCACTCGGTTTCGCCGTGACGCACCAGCAACAGACGGCAGCCCGCCGTGGAGCGGCGATCGGGCAAGGTTTCTCCCAGATGGCTGGTCAAATTGAGCGACTCGATCTGAACCCCATCCCCCCAGCCGCCCTGGAAATTCAGAATATTAATGTTGCAGTTGGACTGGCGTAGCACCTGGTATTGCTCGGGGCCCATGCCGACAGCGGTGCAGATGAGCGATCGCAAAATGCCGTTATGGCCCACCACCAGCACGGTCTGATTCGGGTGTTTTGCTAACAACTCCCGCCAGAAGTCTTTGGCCTGCTCAAACAATTCGACCACCGGATAATAGCGACGGCCGGTTCCGGGCGCTTCCCCAGAGGTCGGTTCACCCGGTAGTTCCATGAAGAACTGCTCGGGCTGGGTTTGCCAGAGCCGGTAGCCCTCGGGATTTTGGGCAATGGCCTCGTCGCGGGTGAGTCCAGCCCACAGGGGCAGATCAATCTCGAGCAGACGATTGGAGGTTTGAACCGGGGTATGAACACTGGCTGCGGCCCCACGGGCGATTTCAGCGGCAATGATCTGGGCTGTCTGATGAGCTCGTTGGAGCGGGCTGCTATAGATGGCGTCAAAGTCCAGCTCCTGGAGCGCTTGTCCGACTTGCTGGGCGGCTGCCATACCGCTCTCCGTAAGGACGGAGGCATCGATGCGGCCCTGAATACGATTCTGGGCGTTGTAGGTACTCTGGCCGTGACGGACCAGGATGATGCGCGTGGTCAGGGGATTATCCTCAATTCGTCAGGCGTTTCGGTGTCGGGTGTTTTAGCCAAGTCGAATTTTACTGCCTGAGGGGTACCTCCCCCCAGTTCCAGGCTTCGGTTTCAGTTGAGCTGGATCTGGACTGACCCTGTCTAGGCGGGTGTTGTCTATGCTGGAAAGGGGCTGCTTGGATCTGGCTTTTGCCAAACCTCACCTTTGCTAAACCTCGCCTGTCAAACCTCGCTTGTCAAACCTCGCTAAACCTCATCTTTCCTGAACCTATGACCTTGAAGCGACCGCTGCTGTTCTTGCTCTCGATCGTGGTGTCTGTGTTTGTCGGGGCCAGTCTGTTTCAGAGCTGGGCTCAACCCCAAGTGCAGGATCGGCTGGCGATCGCCCAGACCTACCTCACCCTCCAAGCTTCAGAGCTGGAAATTCCGGGTCAAGAAAAGGGCTTTTTAGCCCAAACGCTGCTAGGAGAAAAACCCTATGCGGCGGCGTTGCGCCAATACGAACCGCTGATCAACAGCACAAAAAACAGCCTCGCAGCCCAGCCTAACGTCCAGTCTAAGGTTCAGCCTAACGCCCAGCCCCAGCCGAAACTCAAGAGCCAGTCGCAACCCCCACAGATGCTGCTGCTGGATCTGCAAACGGAGGCGGGGATTTTGAACGCGATCGCCGGAAACCCCGCCGAAGCCCAAGGTCTTTGGCAAGCTGCACAACAACTCAACCCCGACCAGGGCGAAACCGCAGCGGTTTTGTCTGGCCTCTGGAGCGAGCCACCCCAATTGTTGCCCCAGGCAGAACCCACTCTCAAGCTCAATTTGCGCGGCTGGTTCAAAGATGAAGCCCTCGAACGGCTCTATACCCTAGAGCAGCGGCAGACCGATTTGGCCGAGCTGGCCCTGGCGCGTCAAGCCCGTGCGGAGCAAACCCTCAGCAAATTGGCCTTCGTGATTTTGCTGCCTATTGTCAGCGCCCTGATTGGCTCTGGGATCATTCTGACCCTGCTGGTGAACACTTGGCGCAGTCGGCAGCGATCCCAGCCGAGCCCGCTGGCGATCGCCCGCTGGGAAGTCCCCTGGGATGGAGCTTGGCTGGCCATTGGCCTCTTGGGTGGCTTTTTCTTTGTGGGTCAAATCATCATCAGCATGGGCCTCGGAGGCGTTGTATTTGCCTTGGTGAATCGGGCCTTGGGTGCCCTGGCTTCGCCGGATTCCGCAGGCATGACCGCAAACCTCGTCGGCTCGATCCGGGCCCAGGCGATTGGCGTTTTTGTGTCTATAACCTGATGGCGATCGGGGTGTTGAGCTTTTTGTATCTCTGCCTCAAATCCTTTGCACCGCTGCCCGCCGACTGGTTCCAACTGAGCCCCGCCAAAGGGCGCTGGTATTTGTGGGGAATCGGCGGCTATCTTGCGGCCTATCCCCTGGTGCTGCTGGTGTCCTTGGTCAATCAACAAATTTGGGCCGGCCAGGGCGGCAGCAATCCACTGCTGACGCTGGCGCTGGAAAACCAAGACAATGTGGCGCTGATTTTCTTCTTTGTGACGGCGGCGATCGCCGCGCCCATCTTTGAAGAAATTTTCTTTCGCGGTTTCCTCATGACCTCACTCACTCGGTTCATGCCCGGTTGGGGGGCGGTGTTGGCCAGCGCATTTATTTTTGCGGCGGCGCACCTGAGCTTGGCCGAAATTCTGCCGCTGATGACCCTTGGGACGGTACTGGGATTTGTGTATGGGCGATCGCGCAATCTGCTCGCCTCCATTTTGCTCCACAGCCTTTGGAACAGCGGCACCCTCTTGAGCCTGTTTCTACTGGGGAGCGCCCTGCGGGCCTAGTCCCTGCGCCTTGACTTACCTTTGGCCCCTCCAAGGACAGAACCACAGAACTCCGCCCTGGAGCGATCGCCCAGCAGCCTTTAGGTTCCGTGCTTCCCCGTAGGCCCGTGGTGCAGCTTTTTAGATATAACCCACCTAAACGAATTCTCCACTCGAACCAAAAGCCAGAGCTAAAGCGCCAAGGCGATCGACCTCTCCCCTGGATTTTTCTAGGTGTCTCGCAAAATAAGGGATAAACTATCTCTCAATTGTGCCTAGGCGGGTGAGCCGGCGCGCAACTCGCTTCAATTCAGGTGGACGAACGAGGTTGTCTTCCAGGACACCTAAGCAACAGAGGAACTATGGCTGCAAGACCCGCAATAATTGAGCCCGACAGGATTGGGTATGACGAATCTTCTGCTCAGCCAGCTGGTTCGTCGCGCGCGCCGTCGAATGTTTCGGTCGCGCAGTCCTTTGGGACCCAAGTGCGCAACGCCCAGATGCGAGCTCAAAATCGCCCAGCCTCCCTACATCGGGTTCATACGCTTCGCCCCCGCCCACCCCAGATCCCCCTCTGGTTGCGTCAGCTCGTCCTGCTCCAGCGTGGTTCTTCCATTGCAGCCTTAACCATGGGCGGCTTGGCCCTGCTCGCCTATAGCTGGAGTGTGCATTCCCAGCGCGCCTGGACCCAGGCCTATACGCAGCTTTCGGATCTGCGGCGGGATGAGCCCCAGCTGATGCGCACCAACGAAGTCTTGAAAGAACACCTCGCCCAGCAGGCAGAGGCCAAGAGCTCAGGGCTGATTGAACCGACTGCGGCCAATATTCTGTACCTGGAACCAGAGGCGCTACGCCCCGATCGCGTCCTTCCTCCAGCAGAGCCTCCCGCGCCTCTAGAGGCTCCCCTGGGCTATTAGACCTAGACCGCAATCTTAGGCCGCAATCTTAGACCGCAATTGATGCGCCGCTTCATTCCATCCTTTCTACCTCCTCGTCATGGCTCGAACGCTGCCCCCTCAGGTCTCCCAGCGACGCCGACTGACCCAGCCTGCCCGCCGCCCCAACCCTCGGCCAACCGGAATCTTGCAGCTGCGTCTACCGGCCCGCTGGCAAGCCCAGCTTGATACCCGCCGAATTCGTCTACTGCTCACTTGGTCTATTTTGGTTCTTGCCCTGAGTGGTTTAGGTCTGCGGCTGCTTGCGCTTCAGCTCTTTGAAGGCAAGGAGCTTGCGGCCATGGCGAAGGCCCAACAAACCGTGGGACTGTCTGATTTTATTCCCCGCCGTCCGGTGGTCGATCGCGCAGGCGTTGTTTTGGCTGTGGATGAGTCGGTCTACATGCTGTACGTCCATCCATCCATGCTATCGAAGCCCCTCGATGAAGCCTCACAGCTCCTGTCCAAGGCGCTCAACCTGCCGGAAGCAGAGGTGCTCAAACTGCTTCGGAGCGCTGACACGGGGGTCAAACTCGCAGATGGGATTTCCGAGAATACGGCGAGCCAGGTGCGCGATCTCTATTTGGATGGCCTGGACTTCATTCCCCACCCCCAACGGTTTTATCCCCAAAATGATCTGTTTGGCTCCATCGTGGGCTACGTCAATGGTGAGGGCAAGGGTCAAGCGGGCCTAGAACTTAGCCAAGAAGACCAGCTCACGCGACCGGGAAAAGCAATGCGGGTACGCCGCATGGGTGACGGTGGCATCATCCCGACGGATTTGCCCGCAGGTTTTTTGCACCAGGATGATCTGAAGCTGGAGCTGACGCTCGATCGCCGCATTCAGCGCGCCACCCGCATTGCGCTCGATCGCCAAATCCAAAATTTTGGTGCCAAGCGTGGCACGGCCATTGTCATGGATGCCGCCGATGGTTCGCTGGTGGCATTGGTCGTCTCGCCCACCTACGATCCCAACACGTTCTATGACTACGACGTCGAACTCTTTCGCAACTGGGCCGTGACCGACTTGTATGAGCCGGGATCGACGTTCAAGCCCATTAACGTGGCGATCGCCCTAGAAGCAGGCGTCCTCAACCCCGGCGAATACATCTACGACGCAGGCCAGTTGATCATTTCCGAGCACGTCGTCCAAAACCACGACTTCAACTCCGCCGGAGGCCGGGGTTCCATCAGCATCCCCGAGATCTTGCAGGTGTCGAGCAACATCGGCATGGTGGGCATTGTGCGCAAGCTCGATCCCGGCAATTACCACGGCTGGCTAGAAAAGTTGGGCCTCGGCAAAACCGTGGCGACAGACTTGCCTTCGGTGCCGACGAGCCAGCTCAAAACCCTAGAAGAATTTAAAACCTCCCCCATCGAACCCGCCACCGCCGCCTTTGGCCAAGGCCTTTCCCTCACACCCTTGCAGTTGGCCCAACTCCACGCCTCCCTCGCCAACGGTGGCAAACTGGTCTCCCCCCACGTGGTCAAGGGCCTCGTGGACAGCACCGGCCAATACAAGTGGCGACCCGAGTTGCCCGAACCTCGCCCCGTGTTTTCGCAAAAAAATGCCCAGGCCGTCGTGGAAATGATGGAAACCGTCGTCAGCCAGGGTTCCGGCAAAACCGCCGCGATTCCGGGCTACCGGATTGCGGGCAAAACCGGCACCGCCCAAAAAGCTGAGAATGGGGTTTATGTCGCAGGAGCCCGGATCACCAGCTTCGTAGGGATTGTGCCCGTTGAAGCGCCTCGCTACGTCATCATCGCGGTTGTAGACGAACCCCAGGGCGAAGATGCCTACGGTTCGACCGTCGCGGCTCCCATCGTCAAAGAAATTATGCAGACCCTGGTGAGCACCATGGGCATCCAGCCCAGCCAGCCGGTGGCGATCGACCACACCGGAGAAGCATTGGCAGTGGATTTGCACGGCAACCCGATCACGGCGGATGCTCACTCGGGCGAGCATGGCGTCGATTGACCGACGCTTGACCGACGCTTGACCGACGACTGACCGACGACTGACCCCGTCAATTCAGCCTGGGAGGCGCTGTGGCAGAATGACCGTAATCGATCAGGTGCGTCATGGCTGCCAGTAACCCCAGAAGCATTGCCCAATTCAACTACAGTCTGCGCACACGTCAACGGGCGGAGCGGGCACTGCGCTGTTCTCCCTTTCGGCGGGAGTTGTTTTTGGCGATGCAAAATCGGAGTGTGCCCCTGGCCGAAATTGAGGGAGCGTCGGGGCTGCGGCTGGGGTATTGCAAGCGATCGCTCCCTGAGCTCCTGATCGAAAACCAACTGCTCTGGCTGATTCAAGTCGGCATGCTGCGCCGGGAAGTCGATGGCCAAGGGATTACCGATAGCTTCCGGCTGACACCCCTGGGCCGCTGGATGATTGACAAATACTCTAATGACGGTAAATTCCCCCAAGCAACCCTTTGGGAACGTATCTATAATGCATGGCAATATTGGGCGCGTTTGCCTATTTAAGGACTTGAGACTAGTCTTTTGTCTCGGCTCGTAGAATTATTGTTACGCTCAATTAGGGTTGCGCCCTCAGCTAATTCCCTAAACTTGCTCCCTAAACTGACGCTATGAAAGCATTGATGGTCGTTGGTACCACGTCTCACGCTGGCAAATCCCTGCTCACCGCAGCGATTTGTCGTATTCTCGCCCGCAAGGGATGGCGAGTGGCTCCGTTTAAGGGGCAAAACATGGCGCTCAACTCCTATGTCACAGCGAGCGGTGGCGAAATTGGCTATGCCCAAGCTCTTCAGGCTTGGGCGGCGGGGGTCGCCCCTCGCATCGAAATGAATCCGATTTTGCTCAAACCCCAGGGGGATATGACCTCCCAGGTGGTGGTGGGCGGTCGGGTGGTGGGACAAACCACGGCTCAGGAATATTACGAAAAATATTTTGATATGGGCTGGCAGGCGATCGAAGAATCCCTGCGACGCCTCGGATCCGAGTTTGACTTTTTGGTGTGCGAAGGCGCGGGTAGCCCTGCCGAAATTAATCTCAAACACCGCGATCTGACCAACATGCGCGTGGCAAAGCACCTCAATGCCGCGACGCTGATGGTTGTAGACATCGATCGGGGGGGCGCATTTGCCCACGTCGTTGGGACCCTTGAGCTGCTCGATCCCGATGAGCGGGCCTTGATCAAGGGCGTGGTGATTAACAAGTTTCGGGGACAGCGATCGCTCCTCCAGTCCGGCATCGACTGGCTCGAAGAACGCACCGGCATTCCCGTTGTCGGCGTGATCCCCTGGATGGACGAAGTATTTCCGGCGGAGGATTCCCTGGATCTCATGGAGCGCCGCAGCCGTAAAAACAACGCCGACCTGCATATTTCGGTAGTGCGCTTTCCCCGCATTGCCAACTTTACCGACTTCGACCCGCTCGAAGCCGAACCCAGCGTCGCGGTGAAATATGTCAATCCGCGCGACTCGATAGGCTATCCGGATGCGCTGATTTTACCCGGTTCCAAAACCACGATCGCCGATCTACTCACGATCCAGAAATCTGGCCTAGCCGAGCAAATCCAGAGCTACGCCGCATCAGGGGGAACCGTGCTGGGTATTTGTGGTGGGTTTCAATGATGGGTCGCATTTTGGCAGATCCCGAGGGCATCGAAGGCCAAGAAGGCCGCTTCCAGGGCCTGGAACTCTTGCCCATCCGCACGCTCATTGCCGGTGCCAAGATTGCCCGCCAGCGCATGGTCAGTTCCCACTATCCCCAGGAGGGTCTGCCGGTGATTGGCTACGAACTCCACCATGGCCGTAGCCAGTTGCTAGACGCAGAAAGCCTGCAAAGTCTCGGCCCGTATCACGCGCTATTCGACGATGCCAACCTGGGGATCGTCGATGACACCCAGTCCCTCTGGGGAACCTATCTCCACGGCATTTTTGACAATGGCCCCTGGCGACGGGCTTGGCTCAACCGCCTACGCCAGCAGCGGGGCCTCAAGTCGATGCCCACGGGCATTTCCAACTACCGCAATCAGCGAGAGCAAGTTCTGGATAGCTTAGCAAAAACGGTCTCCGAGAACATGGATTTAGCTAAGATTATCGAGATGCTGCAATCCTAGTAGGGGCCGCTATTCCCGACCCTCAAACCGACGGAGGCGCACCACAGGTGCGTCACTGGACGCGGGGTTCATGTCCCGACAACGGGTCTTTAGCTACCAATAGGGCCTACCTTTCCAGAAAACGCCAATCGTCAGCGCCATGAGGCATTCAAAGCTAGCGGAGAGGAATAGCGGCGGGACAATCGAGGCCAAGAGCGATCGCACCACCAACAGCACCATCATGGAACCCACCAACGCCCACAGGACGCTCGCCTGAATCCGCACCGAACCAAAGAACCGCTCTAGCACTAACACCGCCAGCGCCCCCACCAACACCGCCACCAGCAGCAACACGATGTAGCCTAGACTGCCTTGAAAGAGAAGGGCAAAGAGTGGGGCGATCGCCTTAACCCGAACCAGCCCAAACACAATCATCGCCTCTAGGGCGATCACGAGCAAAAAGACAAGGCCTGTACAGGAGAAGACCTCAGCCCAGGGCAATTGGCGAAGTTGTCGAATGGGATCACGCAAGGGAAATGAGTCCTGATTTAGACCTGAAGAGCATTAGACCTCTTGTACAAACCAAAACCCTCACCCAAAATCCCTCTCCCACCGGGGGAGAGGGATTTTGAAGCTGCTCCCCTTCTCCCATTTTGGGAGTAAGGGGCTAGGGGATGAGGGGGCTGTTTTTTCATGCAAGAGGTCTATTGAAACTCGTCTTCTTCGAGGTAGGCCACCGTCAGGGCGCAAAGGCTAAAGGCCAAAACCAAGGGGAAGGGGTTACTGAAAACACAGGAGCCAAGGGTTGAAAGAGTGGCGATCGCCAGCCCCGCCCCATACCAAAGCCGCTCCGTTGGGCTCAGCCCCTTTTCCAGCTTAATCGCGTGCAGGACATCAAACGGGATCGGCTGGGGCAACACCGCACCCGGCGGAAAAGCCCAATAGTGATAGCGCTCTAGAAAGAGATCCGTCCAGCCGTGCTCATTGCACCAATCTTGAACCCAGAGGTAGGCGTACTTCTTCATGGCGGTAACCCATTGGTCTTTACCCATGAATAACAGGAGCCTAGCGGGGAGCGCAGCCCCGCGAAACCAAAGTTTACCAATCAGGTGGATTTCTTCAAATTCTCGTCACACCGAGCAGTCAAAAGAGGCACCACAACCAAAGCCAAAACAACGGATTGCAATCCGCCTCAAAATGCTTTATCTTCCCTCGTAACCCTTGCCCTGCGGTAGCTCTGACGTCATCTCTAAATTGACACGAAGCCTGACAGGTGTGGAATCTTGCTCGCACAACACAGCCTCCTCTGTACTGGCTCCTCTGGGCTTGAGCCTTAGACATCGTTCAGATTTGAGGTCTGGATCTGGCGTCCCTAGGTCTAAGATTGGGGTGTGGGATTGGATTGGAATGTGTTGCCGGGGCTGGTTGTGTTCCCAAAGCGCACAGGGGCCGTGAATATCAGAGGAAAGGCGTCATGAGTGCTCTAGAACCGGTTCAAATGGAACGGTTACGCGAGATTGGACATCTGTTGCGACAGAAGCGAGAGGCCAAAGGAATGGCCTTGGAAGACGCTTCTGCGAAGACGTTGATTCGTCCTGCGATTCTAAAGGCGATCGAGGAGGCCGACGTTCGCCCCTTGCCGGAGCCTGTTTATCTACGAGGGTTTATTCGTCGGTATGCCGATCTGCTGGATTTACCAGGGCTACAGCTCGCCGACAGTTTTCCTTGGCAGCCTTCCCAGGTCGTACCCGCAGCCTTTGTCGCCTCGGCGGTAACTACGGTGGACTCCGTGGATGATCAGCCCCGCCGACCGTTCTCTGCGCCGCGTTCTGAGGCGAGAGAGGTCGCGCCGGAGCCAGTGGAGGCGAATTGGCTCCAGCAGCCAGAGCCAGAGCCAGAGCCAGAAACAGGGGCAGAAACAGAGACAGTTCAGTCGGATTGGATGGGTTTCGACTCGGCTGAGTCTGGTGCACTTCTTCCAGAGAGCCTCCCAGAATGGGAGCCCACGCTCCCCTCGACGATCCAAGCGGCAGATGCTTGGGATCAGTCTGTCGTTTCCGAACCTGCTCGCCCCTCCAGTACCGAACCCGTCGTTCCTAATCTTGATAGGCTCGAGGTTCCATCCTCGACTGAAGCCCAGGCTGCCACGGACGTCGAAAGCCGTATGCCCCTGGCCAGACGCCCAGTCGAGAATGACCCGCCCGCACCTTTGCCCATGCCCAGGTTGCCCCAGGGTTCTGTGCAACCCCGAAGCCGGCAGGTTGGCCGCCCGCCCTGATCGGTGTTGTGCTGGCGGGGCTGGGTGTGGCTTGCGCGATCGCCTTTGCTGCCACCGGCGAGGCCAACATGGTCGCTGGCGATGATCTGCGACTGCGGATACCTCCCGGCGCTAGCGAGCGACGAGGCAAGCTGTTCCTTTGGTCGGGCGGCGAGGATGACCTGCCAAAAGTTTGTTGCCGCCGTTAAAAGCCAGCGATTCAACCGAAGATCTACGACGCTCGGCAAACCAGGACCAGCACATTGGACCGACGAGATCGTCACCCAGGGCAAACTCAGCACTGACCGCGAGTCTCCCTACGTCGTCGATACGCTCACGCTCCCGTATGATAACCCGTACCGCGCTCTGTTCTTCGTCAGCGGGCATGACTTCTTTCAGAATGGCGACGCCGCGGCGCAATATGACTCGCTGTTCAACAAGCTGCTGACATTGCCCGACGAGCTGGAGACATTGCCCGAGGACGACCGACACATTGCCCGACGACGTGGAAACACCGCCGGTCGAGGTGGAAACACCGCCGGTCGAAGTGGAAACGCCGCCGGTTGAGGTCGAAACCCCGGCCAGTTGAGGTGGATACGCCGCCCGTCGAGGTCGATACGCCACCGGTCGTGGTGGTTGAGCTGATCCCGCCGGTCGAGGTCGATACGCCGCCCGACGTGCTCGATGTGCTCGAACCGCCT
>JAAUOP010000167.1 GCA_012034805.1 Synechococcales cyanobacterium CRU_2_2
TTATCTGCCGCCTTACTCACCGGACTTTTCACCGATTGAGAATTTCTGGTCAAAGGTTAAGGCTATTCTCAAAACCTTAGGAGCCCGCAGTTCTGAAGCCCTCATTGAGGCGATGGAAAAGCCTTTTTACAAGTCTCAGAAACTGACATCAAACACTGGTTTACACACTGCTGTTACTGCTCCTTAGACTTATGAAATCCGCTATATCTGCTTTGTCAGGTTTATCATCTTGGATGGCACTATGGTGCTCCAAGACCGCTGCATCACCCAGTTCTGCAAAATATCTTCTCGATAAACCCGTACTGTTTGTTCAATAATGCTGGTATAGGGCACTGCAAAAATTACGCGTTCTTTACCCTTCTCCTTCGCATGTTTTAACGCAAAAGCCAGTCCACTGCGGGTTTTTCCACCCCCCGTTGGCACACAAAGCCGAAAGACGCCAGGTTCCCAATCAGCCGCTTCAAGACAATAGTGGTAAACCTGCGATCGCACCTGATTCACCCTTGATTCTGGCTCGGTTTCTCCTTGAGAAAACTCCTGTTGTTTGCGCTCAAAAACCTCCCGCAATTGCTCAATGGTCACCGCATGAGCCCGTTCCTGCCGAACGCGATATTGCTCAGGATTGTAAAAATACTCTGTGTCGAGGCGATCGGCATCAATTAGGCAGGAAAAAATGAGACGTAAAAATAAATCAGCTGCAACTTTATCCGTGGCTTTTCCTACAGTAAATTGAGCAAAGTGCGATCGCAAATCTTCACGAGTAACTAGGTTCGTTAGCTCCTTACCTGCATTTGCTCGAACCGATCCATACTCTGACTTGGATTGGTTTTCCTTTAGGCGACATTTGAGATCGCTCTGGTTGGGCAACCCAGCATGATGCCCAGCAATCAAAAAGGATAGTGGCGTGATTTTTAACTCATCTGCCAAAATTGCCCCATAAATGGCGTGAGGCACCTTCTAGGTTGGAGGCTTTTGATCTGACAACTTAGCTGCATGGGCTTTTGCAAAAATCCTGAAACTTGGAATTGTACTTACCCAAATCATGCCAAAGACCAGCGTAGTAGCCTAGCCGTCCAGCATTCAGCTTCCCAGCCTTAGTCTCGGCATCCACAGCTACCGCTTCTAAATGATCTTTTAAGCCATGCCAACCTCCTGACGGAGATGACGGCGTGTGGGCTACAAATTCTGGTTTGGTTATCATCATCTGATCCGCATAACATTTGACCCATTAGTCCTAGCTGTCACCCCGCCTGAATCAACGACTCCGCCCGAGCTTGAAAATTGGCTTGGGACAGGGCGATCGCTGCCGCCTCCGGTTCCTTGACGCGAAACTGTGAGCCGAGCCGCACAAAGTGCCGCTGTCCAGCTGCATTAATCACCACGACTACCGGGGCCTTATTCTCCTGCTCTTCGGAACTCTGTTGTTGCTGAATCAACGTTTTTAGGCGATATTGTTGCTCGATATCATTCGCCTGATGTGCCGCCATCTCCACCATCACCAATCGAATATCTTCCACTGGTTCCGCGTCGTCAATGATGAACTGTACCCGTTCATCCCGCCGATCGATTTTGCCCCAAATCATCAGACGCGCATCGACGCGAATGTGTTGGCCAAAACGAGCGTAACTCTTGGGGAAAACCACAGCATCAACGCTACCGGAGAGGTCTTCGACTTGGACAATCGCCATGCGATCGCCCTTTTTCGTAATCACATCCTTCACCTCTGGCAGTAGCACAATCGCACTCACCGTCCCTTTTTCAACGTAACTATCAGCATCTCCTAAACTAATGGGGGCCAAGATTCGCGCGGGCTTTTGCACCGATTTAAGCGGATGATCCGATACGTAAAAGCCCAGCAGCTCTTTCTCAAGTTTGAGTCGTTCTTGGGGCTGGTAGTCGAGCACCATGGGTGCCTTGGGAGCCATCGACAAGCTACCGTGGTCCGTTGTACTCACCGTCGAGCTACCCCCCAGCAAATCGAATAGACTGCCTTGGCCGCTGGCTCGGTCTTTAGCGCGGGATTGCGCCCAGTCGATCACAAAGGGTAAGTCTTCGGCGAGTTGGCGGCGGTTGGCATTGGGGTCGAGGGCGTCGCAGGCTCCGGAGTGGATCAGGGCTTCGAGGGCGCGGCGGTTGACAGCACGGGAGTCGAGGCGATCGCAAATGTCTGCCAAGGATTCGAACGGCCCATCTTTGGCGCGGGATTCGATCAAGCTGGCGATCGCCCCTTCTCCAAGATTTCGCACCGCCGAAAGGCCAAACAAAATATTCCTGCCCACGGGGGTAAAGTCGAGGGTGGAGCGGTTAATGTCCGGTGGCTCAACTTCGATGCCCATGGCGATCGCGTTAGCAATATACCGCTGCACTTTGTCCTGCTGACCGCTGTTAACCGTCAGCAAGGCTGCCATATATTCCACCGGAAAGTGGGCTTTCATATAGGCAGTTTGATAGGTAACGTAGGCGTAGGCTGCTGAATGGCTTTTATTAAAACAGTAAGCTGCGAACAAAACCATGTCATCCCAAAGGACCTTGGAGATTTTGCGATCGACACCGTTCTTCTCCGCACCGTCCGTAAAAATGCTTTCGTGCTTCTCCATTTCCTCAATCTTTTTCTTACCCATAGCCCGCCGCAGCAGGTCTGCTTCGCCCAAAGAATAGCCACCTAAATCCTGGGCAATCCGCATGATTTGTTCTTGGTAAATCATGATGCCGTAGGTCTCGTTCAAGATGGGCATCAGCAACTGATGGGCGTAGTCAATCTGCTCTCGTCCGTGCTTGCGGTTGATGAACTGCGGGATTAAGCCTGCATCCAGCGGGCCAGGGCGATAGAGGGCTAAAACCGATGAGATATCCACCACGTCTGAAGGTTTTAGATCGCGCACAATTTGCCGCATTCCCGATGACTCAAGCTGGAAAACACCTTCTAAATCACCCCGCGCCAGTAGGCCATAAACAGCGGGATCATCCATCTTCAAATCATCGGGATCAATCGTTTCATGGCGCGAGAGTTTGACTAATTCCACGGTCTTCTGAATCATTGTCAAATTCTTAAGACCGAGAAAGTCCATTTTCAACAGACCTACCGCTTCCACATCTTCCATGTAATACTGGGTGATGACTGAGCCGTCATTATTTCGTTGTAGAGGCACCAGTTCGTCCAGCGGATCCTTGGCGATCACGACCCCTGCGGCATGGACACCAAAGGTTTTGTTTGTGCCTTCGATGCGAATGGCCATGTCGAGCCAATGCTGGTAGGTAATCGGTGGCTCCGAGCCGGGGATGGTCAGGTTTTCGTCGTAGCGGCGTTTGAATTCAGGATCAGGCGACTTTTCGCCGATCATTTCCTTTAGTTTTGCTGGTTTTCCTCGCGACACCGGAATTAGCTTCGCCATGCGATCGGATTCGCCATAGGGAATATTCAACACCCGCGCCACGTCTTTGAGTACGGCCTTGGAGGTCATGCGGTTGAAGGTAATAATTTGAGCAACTCGCTCCGATCCGTATTTTTGGGTGACGTAATCAATGACTTCGCCCCGTCGATCAATGCAAAAGTCCGTATCAATATCCGGCATCGACATGCGCTCGGGGTTGAGAAAACGCTCAAACAGCAGACCATAGTGGACAGGGTCAATGTTGGTAATTTTCATTGCGTAGGCAACTAATGAACCTGCCGCTGAACCGCGCCCTGGCCCTACGGGAATGCCACGGTCACGAGCATACTTGATGTAGTCCCAAACAATCAGAAAATAGGCTGAAAATCCCATTTTCTGCATCATGTCAATTTCGTATTCCATGCGATCGCGATAGCTCGCATCCAGCTCATCATAGCGATCGACCTTCATCCGTTCTACAATCCCATCCCGCGCCACTTTGGCCATGAAGGTTTCGTTGTTGTAACCCTCGGGCATCGGGTAGTTGGGAATTTTGGGATTGCCCAAAATGTTATAATCTTCCACCTTAGCTGCCACTTCAAGAGTATTGGCGATCGCTCATCAATTACATCCTGGGTTAAATGATCTCGAAAAATCTGCCGCATTTCCGCCGCAGATTTGAGATATTCGGTACCGCTATAGCGCAGTCGCTTTTCTTCGGTAATGAGCTTTCCGGTTTGAATACACAGCAGTGCATCGTGGGCTTCGACGTCTTTACAAGAGATGAAATGGGAGTCGTTGGTCGCGATGATTTTGATATCCAGTTCTCGGGCAATCTTGACCAGCTCGACATTGACTATGCGATCTTCCGCCGAACCATGATCTTGAATTTCAATGTAGTAATCTGAGCCGAACAAATTCTTGTACCAGGTCGCGACCTCGCGGGCCACCTCTGGCTTATTTGCAAATCGCTTGGGGAATCTCGCCGCCTAGGCAAGCGCTCGTGACCATCAGTCCTTCATGATATTGTGCTAGCAACTCTTTGTCGATGCAGGGCCGCGAGAAAATGCCGCTACCCTTCATGCCTTGCAAGTGGGACAAGGTCGTCAACTTAACGAGGTTTTGATAGCCCTGCTTATTTTTGGCCAGGGTCACCTGGTGATATTTCTTGACCTTTTTTGGGGCATCGACAATGCTGCCGTTGATGATGTACATCTCGTTGCCGATGATGGGCCGGATGTTTTTGCCCTTGCAGGTTTTGAGGAGCTCGATCGCGCCGTACATCACCCCATGGTCGGTGAGGGCGATCGCAGGCATTCCTAGCTCAACCGCCCGATCAATCAATGACGGAATTTGACTGGCACCGTCCAGCAAGCTGTAGTCGGTGTGGATGTGGAGACCAACAAAAGACATGGGCGGTTTATGCTCCAAACGGCGGCGCGATCCCCACGCAAAATGTGGCGATCGCGTACAGACTTACCCCCAAATATAGCGTCAGCCGGGGCGATCGCACCTTGAAAATCTACCGTCCTGATGTAATTCATTTGTATTGTAATATCCTGCCCTGAAGACAAACCGCGCTCGGCTGGCGGCTGGGCCCCGGTTGCTCCTGCTACGACTGCTGGTGCTACGGCTCCAGGCAAGCCCCCAAAGCCAGCTTGAGCTCTAGGGCAGAACTGTAGCGCTCGCTCGCATTCTGCGCCAACGCCTTCTCTAACACCTGCTGCAGGTCTAGCGGAATCTGCGTCGTCCCGGCCAAGCTCATCTCATCCGCCGAAATCAAAAAGCTGAGCGGCGTCTTGCGCGTCAACAAAAAGACTAGCGTTGCGCCCACCGAAAAGAGATCCGAGGCGATCGTCGGCTTGCCCGCTTCCTGTTCCGGTGCCGTGTAACCTTCTGCCTTAATGCAGGTTCCCATGACTTCTGCCATGGCCTTCACCGCCCCAAAGTCCACCACCATAATCCGGCTGTCACGGTATTGCCGCAGCAGGTTGGCGGGCTTAATGTCCCGATGCAAAATCGGTGGGTAGTGGGTATGCAGATGGTGCAAGACATCGCAGGTTTGCTGCATCCAGTGAATTGCCTGGTTCACCTCGACTGAGCCATGTTTGAGCACAAACTGCTCCAGATTTTGACCGTGGACGAGCTCCATCACCAAATAGGCTTGATCTTGCTCCGAAAACGCATCTAGGAATCGAGGAATACCCACATGATTCACCTGTTTGAGCACAGCAGCCTCGCGCTCAAATAACTCGCGCGCCTTCGGAATCAGGGCAATGTCCGTATTGAGCTGCTTGACGACCACCAGCCGCTGGCCCGGCGGCTGGTGGTCGTGGTCGGGTGAGTGCGGTGTGCGCCAAGCCAAGAACGTCGTCCCCATGCCGCCCTTGCCCAGCAACCGCAGCAGTTGGTACTGCCCCACTGTGCGGATCACCCGCAAGGGCTGGCCGCAGCGCACACACAGTAAGTTATTGGGGTGGTTGCCGACATGGTCACAGGCTTGACCATCAGTGGACATGTCCTCCTTCTCCGACCCGCCCTTGTTGGTGCTGGGGCGGGGGCGATCGACTAGTGCTACATCGGTTTCTCGCCCAAGCGGGGTCATCGGGGCGATCGCCCCCCGGCTTCTGCTTCTTCTGCCGGTTTGCGTTTGAGCGACTCGCGCTGCAAGAGTGCCCGCTGGGCATCTTTGCTGAGGGAAGAAAATAGCAGCTCATCACGATCGGGAATGCGATCGCGCAAATAAATCTTCAGCACCGGCCCCTTGGGCGCGAGCTGGATCGTGGCCTCATCCAACAGCTCTGCCTGGGTGATCAATTCCCCATTTAAGAACGTGCCGTTTTTGCCCTGCCCCAGGATCTCCCAACTGGGCTCACGCCCTTCGAGGGTGATCAACCGCAGCTCGCAATGGTGGCGAGATACATGGGAATCACGCACAATGACCTGATTGCTGAGGGAGCGCCCCACAGAAATCGTCTTTGTGTCCCGAAACGTCCACCACTGCAAAGGAGTGCGGCCGTTCGATTTAAGCAGCGCCAGTATGACCACAGTGGTTGAGAAATTAGCTCGGAATTAACTCCGAAGGGCCCGAGTGTCTGGCCGAACCTTGGCTCGAATGGCGATCGCGGTAATGTTGTCATGACCACTTAGCTCGTTGGCGAGATCAATGAGTTCAGCCACGCCCTGCTCTAGTGATGCGCTAGAGCTGAGCAAAGGTCGGATGCGTCCCTGAGCGTGCTCTTCAAGCAAGCCATAGTCGGACAAGCCATCGGAGCAGAGTAAAAAGAGCGTATCTTCATGGATATCCAAGAACTGGATGCCTGGGTCAATGTAGTCATTCCCCTTAGGCCCGAGAGCTTGGGTCAGCTGGTAGGACTCGGGCCTTGCGTAGGCAATCGCCGGATCAACACCGCGCATCACCTCCAACTGGCCGACCTCGTGGTCAAGGGTGAGCTGCACTAGGCCCTGGCGACGCGAGTAGGAATAGAGGCGGCTGTCTCCCACGTGGCGATCGCCACCTGATTCCCCTGTAACAGCATGAGTACCAACGTCGTTCCCATGCGGCCATTACCCGCGCTCTCATTCGCTTCATTGACCTCGAAAATAGCCTGATTCGCTGCGAAAATTGCCCCACGGATACAGTCTTCATCTGGTAAGGCGTCTTTCCAGTGAATTTTGAAGTAATTTTTAAGTTGCTCGACTGCCATCGCGCTCGCCACCTCGCCCGCGCTGTGGCCGCCCATACCGTCGCAGAGCAGGTAGAGTCCCTGGGCCTGGATTGTGCGTCCCATGGGACTTTCCGCTAAGGACAATTCGGTAAACGTATCAAAATAGTCCTCGTTGTGATCCCGCTGGCGACCGACGTGGGTCGCTCCGGCGCTGTCCAGCCGAGCCAGCTGCATTGGCAGCACAATGGTCGGCGTGTCTTCATCTTCTCGTCCCGCATTTCGAACCGCATTGTCCAGACCCATCGGCCCGTCCTCGTTCTGAAACCGAGCCGCAAGACTGTTGAACAGTGCTTCTGGCGTTTCCGGAGGTGTTTCTGGAGGCGTTTCCGGAGGTGTTTCTGGAGGCGTTTCTGGAGGGGTTTCTGGGGGGAACATTTCTGGAGTGGAAAACGATTCTGCAGACGGATTGTCTTCTGGTGACGTCATCGCATCGGTCTCTCCATCAGGCGTAGATCCTTCAAATACATTGGCTATTGGTAAATCGTGACCCAGTGGTAAATCCGCTGCTTGCACACCCATAGCGGACACATCCGCCGCCTGCATCGCGGTGATAGGCTCATCCGCCGCCTGTGCTTCCCCCCCGTGGTCATCCCCCAGCTCCCCCCCCTGGCTTTGAGGTAAAGGGGCACCACATCGCTGACAGAAACGGTTCTCAACGGGATTTTCAAATTGGCACTGGGAGCAATTCAACATCGCGCATCCGAGGCGGCTAAACGGTAGAAACTGTAGACGATGACAGCACTTTGCCAATGGCGAGCGTTGCGGATAGCAAGAGTCGCGAATGGCAAGAGTACTAACAGGTTACACGATTTGCTCGGTGGCCTTCCCCCATCAACGTCAGAGACCAAACCTGATGGCCAGCCCAGTCTAGAAGGTCTTCCCGGAAGGGGCTGACTCGACGGCCACTAAGCCGCCTGGGGGTGATAGGCACCTTGGGACAGCGCAGCGTCTGGCCAGGGCAGTTCAACAGTAAAGCAAGTTGTGAGCTGACTGCTGGCGGCTCGAATTTGCCCTCCTAGGCGATGCACCAGCTCTTGCACCAGCGCCAGACCCAGCCCGGTGCCGGCCTGTCCCCAGGGATCCGAGCTGGGGACGCGATAGAATTTTCGAAAATACGGCTTAATTCTGAGGGTGAAATTTCAACGCCGGTGTTGGTGACCTGAATTTTGAGGGTGTCATGCTGCTGTTGCAAGTTGACGATGATTTCGCCTGCGGCGGGGGTGTATTTGCAGGCGTTGTTTAAGAGTTCTGCCATGATGCGATTGAGGCAGCCCATGTTGGACTTAAAGGCACCGAGCATGGGTTGCAAATTTAGGATGAGACGCTGCTGCTGTTGCTGCACGCGTGCGTGGAAGGGCTCAGCCAGGTGGGTCAACCAGAGATTGAGGTCAATGGCTTGTATGGGAAGTTCGTGACCTTCGGCCTGGAGCTGTTGGAGGTCGAGCAGGTCGTTGATCAGGTTAATCTCCCGATCGCACTCCGCCTTGAGAATTTGGATGTAGTGGGCCACCTGCATTTTTGTGGCGGCGGCGGCAAAGGCTGGATCTTGGTCTAGAGTGTGCTCTAGTTTCATAGCCAGCATTTTGATCGCCATTTTCATATTGGTCATGGGCGTGCGCAGCTCGTGGGAGACCGTGCTGAGGAAGTCGTCCTTAAGCTGGTTGAGGCGCTCTAGCATTTTGACTTGGGCTTGGGCGGCCTGGTAGAGACGGGCTTGGCGAATGGCGATCGCGCATTGATTGGCCGCCTGCTGCACCAGCCGAATTTCCAAGTCGCTGAAACTGTAGTCCATTTGATTAATCAGCCACAGATCCCCCATCACCCCTTGGTCATCGGAGATCGGACAGGCCAGCATGGCAACGCGCCCCCGCTCCGGATGGGGCACCAGTGAACAAAACTGGAAATATTCGCCATCGAGCAGCTGGTCATAGAGCGGCTGGGCATTGTTCATCTTGGCCACCCGGCCCTGAATGGCCGGACAGCCGTCGGCGTATTCGTAGCGAACGGTCGAGGTTCCTTCGGCAAGGTCATAGAGTGCCGCGTTGCAGCCGCTCGCCTCCAGGACAACCGCGAGCTCCTGCACCGCATTTTGCAAAATCTGATGCTCGTCGAGGCTGTCGCGGACGCGATCGGTAATGCGCTTGAGCGCTGCCTCGTAGGCCAAGGCCTGCTGGAGCTGAGCCGTACGCGCTCCATTCGGCTTGCAGCTGCTGGTTGATCCGCACCAAGGCCGCCACTTGTTGCCGA
>JAAUOP010000168.1 GCA_012034805.1 Synechococcales cyanobacterium CRU_2_2
CGAAACACGACCCCAGTCCAGACAGCCCACCCGACCCAAACCAGCCCCAGCCAGACCAGCCCCAGACAAACCAGCCCCAGCCAGACTAGCCCTGGGTCACAGGCCGAGCGCCGTGGGCCAGACTTCATCATTATTGGCGCAGAAAAATGTGGGACGAGTTCGCTCTACCACTATTTGCGACGCCACCCTGCTATGCTCCCTCCGATCGAAAAGGAAATCGATTTCTTTGACGTGGAATACGATCGCGGCCTCGATTGGTATTTGGCACATTTTCCCCCCATGCCCCAGCAACCTGGCTGGGTAACAGGGGAGACCTCACCCAATTATCTTTACAGTGATCTTGCCCCCGAGCGAGTCCATCGCCACTTCCCCCAAACCAAGCTCATTGTGATTTTGCGTAACCCCGTCGATCGAACGGTGTCCCGATTCAATATGATGGTTCGCAATGGCACCGAGAAGCGGAGCTTTGAAGTGGCGATCGCCGAAGAGCTGAGCCAGATTCAACCGGAGATCGATCGCGACGGCGAGGCACTACGCCCATCCGTTCTCAACTGGCATCGACATATTGGCAACAGCCTCTACTACTATCATCTCAAACGTTGGCTGGACTATTTCCCCGAGAGCAACTCTTGGTCTTAAGAAGCGAAGATTTGTTTTCACAACCCGAATCCACACTCCAGAAGCTGTACGGCGAATTAGGCCTAAAACATCACTCCGAATCAGAATATCCCCAGCACAATTCCGGTCGCTATCAACCGATCAATTTGGGTCTATATCAAACCCTATCCGAGTTTTTTAAGCCCCATACCCAAAGATTAGAAAGCTACCTTGACCAATCGTTCGATTGGTCAGCTTCCTAAGCGCAAGCCCAGCCAAACGCCACCTGATCTGGATGAATTTCACATTGCGTAATGTGCCCACAACCACTGTCGCCAAAGGCAAAGGGCAAATTGCACTCAGAATCGATTTGAAACACTAACTGCATCCGCCCCGCACACTTTGGGCAATCCGGGTATTCCGGTGATTGTGCCCAAAAGGGCCAACCCGAGAGCTTGTCGCCATCACGGGGAATGCTCACACCTTGGTCATCCAACCGCTCAAGCTGCTCCCAATCTTGATCCGAGAGGTTTACCCCCATGGCTTCGATTTCCTCGGGGTCGGGGTAGTCCTCCACCGCCTCCCAGCCGACGATCACCTTTTCTGGAAAACTGTCTTCAATCTCATGCTCTTCGGACTCATGCTCTTCGGATCCAGAATCTGGGGATTCTGGGTGAACAATGCGCACCACTGTGCTTTGGGAAAACGGAAACCAGGCTTCGCACGCGACGGCGCAGTCGGGCTCGTCGTTGGTGCAATAGAACAATTGCAGCAGCCCCGTGCCAAAGTCTTCTTCCAGTTCTTTGGGGATTTGATTGAGATTTAGTTGAACAAACAACTTGAGGGGTTGCATACAACTCGGGCATTCTGGCCAGGGCTCCCCTGGCGCAATCCAAGGACGTCCGCCAAATTTGGAATGGGTACTCGGGCCGATACCCGGTTTGACCTTGGGTTGCCAAGCTTGCTTGCGAAAAGGCTTGAAGGGAGCTGGAATGGAGGGGGTCTTGCTCATAAACCGAAAAAGTACGCTACAGCAAACCTACCATTCTTCCCTAGAAATATTCGCACGGAAATTGGCGTTGTTGACTTAGTTGTTGACTTAAGGGATGAATATCGCCTGGAAGAAATATCGTCCAGGCTGGGCCGCTAGGCATTTAGGATTCTGGCTCGATCCCGAGATTGCGTAACTGCTGGGTCAGGCGTTCTGCCCGCTGGCGCTCGGCTTCTGCTTTCTGGCGCTCGGCTTCGAGTTGCTTGTTTTGTTCCTCAACCCGCTCGCTGCCCAACAGGAGCAGTTGCCCTGTGTTGTCCCACCACCGCAGCCAGTAGCCTTCGCGATTTTCCCGCACACCAATTCGAGCCCCTAGGGCAAGGTCGAGTTCTGGAAACCAGTAGTGACCTTCGACATCTCGGAGCATTTCTCGGTAGCGCCGGGTTGCATCGAGCTGGTAGAAGGCGAGATCACCGCTGATGGGTTCAAAGATGCCGTAGTAAGGCACCTGAAGGATTTGCTCATAGAAAAACCACTTGCCCGGTGGATAGGTGGCTTTAGTGGAATATTCACCGCCGTCGGTGGGGGAGAGAAATTCTAGAACGAGGAGCAGCGGATCGCCTTGCAGATTGGGCGTGTAGCTACGGTCGATCTCGGCTCTTGTCACCGCAATGCGTGGAACGTATGCCCAGTCTGGCGCTTTGACGACTAGTTGGCCATCGACAGTGGCGCAGATGCCGTAGTTGGTGGGGGTGATGGCGGTTTCGGGTAGCCGTCCGGCCAGTTGGAGGCTTTCGGTGAGGGCAGCGGCGATCGCAGGCTGGTAAACGTTATCCACCGGATCATCAGGTAAAACATAGGTTTCGGGCAGTTTTTCCCAGGTAATCACAGGGAGTTTTTCCTGGATCTCGGGTGCTGGGGTGGCTGGCGTTGGGTGAGCTTGGGCAACGGTCATTTTAGGCTCCCTCGCAGATGCTCCTTCGATGGGGTTCTTAGATTCGGTTTTCAGGTGTACCCTGCCCTCTACTTTAGCGCTTAGGCTTTGCTTCTTGGGGTTGAACTGGGGTTAGAAGCGTCTGGGATGAGGGGGAACAGGAGGCGGACGGTGGTGCCTGCTTCTGGGCTGGAGGCGATCGCTATCGTCCCGCCATGGGCCTCCACAATGCGCTGGGTGATCGCCAGTCCCAGGCCATTGCCCGAGGCTTTGGTCGAAACGAAGGGGTGGGTGAGCTTTGGGAGTAGGTCGGCGGGGATGGGCTCGCCGCTATTGTGGATGGAGAGACTGACCTGGGGGCGTTCGGGGGCTGGAGCGGCAATCTGGCAGCTGATGGTTTCTCCGGGGGGGGAGGCTTCGCAGGCGTTGGTGAGCAAGTTGATCAGGACTTGCTTGAGTTTGTCGCGATCGCCCCTCACCCACGCTTCTCCCGCTGCAGGCTCCAGGCGAATCGAGCGCCCCTGGGCAACGGGTAAGGTGCGCAGGGTGGCGCACAGTTCCTCGGTCAGAGCATTGAGTTCGATCGGGTCAGCCCCTGGTCGTTGCTCGCGTGCGTAGGCCAAAATTTCGTTCAGCAGCCGCTGCAGCCGCTCTGACTCTTCTAGGGCCAGCTCCAGCCGCAGTTGTCCGAGCTGGGGGAGTTCTAGGCGCTTCAATCCCGTCAGCGCCACCAATACCGTTGCGAGTGGGTTGCGGACCTCGTGGACGATCATCGCCGCCAACTCGCCCACTTCCGCCAGCCGCGCCTGGGCCTGCTCAGCCTGCTTGCGTTCGCTAATGTCTCGTACCAGGTTGAGAATTTTCAGGCCGCTGTCCATCCGAATCAGGCCGCTGCGGACTTCAACGGGATAGGTGCGACCGGCGCGATCGCGATGCTCGGTTTCGAAGGTCACGGGCTCGCCAGCCTGGAGAGCTTGCCAGTGCTCTGCGAAGCGATCGCGACTCCAGCTCGGATTAATCTCCAAAATGCTTCGACCCAGCAGCGCCTCGGCGCTGTAGCCCAAAGAATCGAGCGCAAACTGATTGGCGTCTTGAATTTGGGTGTTGGGATCGATGATCAAGATGCCCTCGGCGGCTTGATTGACCACGGCACGAAACCGGGCTTCGCTTTCCCGTAGGCTTTGCTCCGCTTCGCGGCGCTGGGCGATCGCCTCGGCAATGCGTCGATACATGTCCTGGAAGGCCTCGATTACTTCCCCCAGCTCGTCCCGGCGTCGAGCCGTCGTTGAGGAAGCAAACGCTGAGCTGCGGGCTCCCTCCTGGAGAACCACTGGAGCCGCTTGTAAGTCGTTGCGCAGGGCCAAAATCGGCGCGATCAGGAGCGATCGCAGCACCACCATCGTCGCCAGGGTAACCACCCCCGAAATAATCAGCACCAGCCCTGCAATTCGCCCTACAAAGGCCCAGAGTTCTCGCCTCACGCGGGTGGTGTCGTGGCGAATAATCAGGACGTACCGACCCTCCAGGGGCGACATCAACCAGCGGGCATCATAGCGAGGCTCACCGTGTAAAGTCCGAAAAGCATCACGCCAACCCAGAGGCTCCTCGGACTGAATCACCTGCACAAACCCCAGACGCGGCAACTCGCCAAAGGAACCCACGCGGCTTCCGGTGGCGGTATACAGCGTACCGCCTTTGACCTCCGGCAGGCTTTGAACCCATTGCATGCGTGCGAGCAACTCTGGCGGTGTCAGCTCGCTCACCGGAGGATCCGACACCGCAAAAACCCCGCTGAGATGGGCGGCGGCCAGGGCACTTAGGTTACGCAGCAGCTCCTGTTCGCGCCGCACGATCGAGGGAATGAGGATGATGGCTTCGATCGCCACAATGCTGCTAAATACCGCCAAAACAATCCGCTGGGAAAGCCGAGAACGGAATACATCCAGAAATCCTTTCACTTGGGCATGTTTCTGGATATGGGTTTGGGCATGAGTCCTTTTGTCAGATGGAGCGGAATGACCCATGGGAATGACCCACTGGAATGGCCTTGATACGAGGTGGATGGCGGGCGAGAGGCGAGGCCAAATGCCGCCCAATCGCCCATCTCCATTATCCCTAAAAAACTGTCCCAAACAGTATGTCGAAAAGTGCCCAACCCGAAGCAACAACCCGGATATGTACAAAATCTGATGGGCTAGCGTTGCTAAGAACCCAGCTTGAGTGCCTCTAAAAAGAGACAGTAAATAAAACCGATCTTGGCATAATTCATCAGTTCCAGCAGCAGCACCCGGCCTCGACTGCGGTAGACCAACCAGTTAATCAGCTCCGCAATTGCTAAGAAAATGCCTGCTACCGTGGTGTCCCAAATGGCGGCCTGACCCGTCACGGCGGCCGTGGCGCTACCGACAAAGAAGCCGCCCAAGAGACTGATGATTTGCACAGATAGCTTGCGCCAGGGGTTGCTAAGCCAGCGCGTGAGGCGATCGCCAGCTCCGCCCAAAAGGCGCGTTAGTCGAGTGTCTTGCATAGGCGTCAGGATGGGGAGTCAAGGACAGGATCAAAGGACAGTCTTAGAAGTGGGCTGGCAAGGGATGCCATCTGGGTCAATTCACGGGTATAACGGAGCCATAGAGTCCGAATCTTTTCCGGGTTAGGCACAGCCTAGCGGATTCCGGCTCGAAATCTCATCATCAGGTTGGCGTTTATGTCGGGTGTTCTGTTGAAGGTCGGGGCATCGAGGGGCATCAGAAAGGTTCAGATCCTCTGGGCAATGCTGCTGCTCGTCGGGTGTTCCGAGCCGTCGTCGTTGAAATCGTCGCCCGCTACTGGCTCGTCCTATCTCGCCCGCGCAGCTACCCATACCGGCGCGGCTACCCATACCGGCGCGGCTACCCATACCCCCGCCGATCCCTTTGAAATGGCTGCGCAGAGCTCCTTTGGCGATCGCACCTTGCCCACCCATGCGTCTGCTCGGTCTTCGCCCAAGCCTGCGTCTGAGCTCCTATCTCAGCCCCTGCCCCCCCAGTCTGGGCTCGACGGCGAGCACCAAGGGCGGTTTCGAGTCGGCAATCAGACTGAGCATCCGCTCCGGGTTGCCTTTTGCAGCAGCCTGAGACTGGAAAACCCGCGCAAAAGTCGGTGGAGATCGCGGAGAGTCCGACCCGTTCTGCGGATTTTGCCAATTCTGCGAATGCCGCCAACCTAGAACCCATTCACTGGGACTTTTCCCCTGGTGAAGGCGGTCAGTCGGGGCTGGTGCTGTCGGTGCCCCAGGGTGATGTGGAGTTGCACCCTGGCGACGTGCTGGTGGCCTTTGCCCAGGATGGCTCGCGGCGCTACTGGGGGCCTTATGTGGTGGGCCAAACCCAGTTGCCGTTCTGGAATGCAGAACGTTCTGAATGGCAGCTTTTGATTCAGCCCTGATGCTGTAGGATGGGGGGCATTTATCAGCTGCTGGCTCTTACCCCCTCCCCGCCCCCTGCCGCAATGACGTTTGTTTCTCTCACGTTCGCTCTGTTTTTAGGTCTCCTGCTACTCGTCTACTGGAGCGTCCGACCCGAACGCTTGCGCTTAGGGGTGCTGTTGGGGGCGAGTTTGTTGTTTATGGCGACGCAGCAAGCGGGATTGCAAGTGGCTTACATTCCCTTGTTTTTAATCAGTACGCTAATTAATTTCCAGTTTGGACGCTTGCTCGAACGCAAAAGCAATCACTTGGCCCACGATGGGGATGCCAAGCTCTCGAACGAAGCCTGGCATGACGCCGAAGCAGATTGGTCCCAGCGGCGATCGAGCTACTTAGCAGCGGGGATCATTCTCAATGTGGCGATCTTGCTCAGCTTTAAGTACGTGCCGTTTTTTCTGACCACCATCGGCGAAACCCTGGGGCAGCCCGGTTGGTTTAATGCTGCGGAGGCGGTGCGGCGATCGCTGATCGTTCCCCTCGGCATCAGCTATTTCAGCTTCGAGAGCATCGCCTATCTGGTGGATGTCTATCGCGGGGCACCGGCCTCCAAAAGCTTGCTGCGATTTAGCGCCTATAAACTCTTCTTCCCCAAGCTGATTTCTGGCCCGATTACTCGCTATCACACCCTGTCCGGCCAGTTGCGCCAGCGACGGCCCCTGGATGCCGAGCAGATTTCCCAGGGGCTCTGGTTGATTGCTCGAGGTGCGATCAAGAAAGCCGTTTTTGCCGATCGCCTCGGTATCCTGGCCCAGATTAGCTTTACGAATGTTCAGCGGGCGGGCAGCATCGACATCTGGATGATGGCACTGACCTACGGCCTACAGCTTTATCTGGATTTCAGTGGCTTTATTGACATGGCTCGGGGAGTAGCCAAGCTGCTAGGGCTCCAGTTGCCCGAGAACTTTAACGCCCCCTATTTTTCGACCAGCATTGCCGATTTTTGGCGGCGTTGGCACATGACGCTGGGGGATTGGCTACGCAACTATTTGTATTTTCCCCTGGGTGGATCTCGCCAGGGTTTGGTACGTACGTGTCTCAATTTGCTCATCGTCATGGGGGTTGCCGGGTTTTGGCACGACGCGACTTGGGGGTTTGTGGCCTGGGGGGCGATCCATGGGGTGGCGCTGGTGGTGCATCGGCTGAATGAGGTGTGGGTGGGCGATCGCCCCAACTCCAGTCCTGGTGGAGTAGCCTACCGGGCATGGTCTGGGCCTGGGTGATCACCCAATCGGTCGTATTTCTTTCCTGGCTTTTCTTCGCGCTACCGACGGTGGGCCAAGCCTGGTGGGCAGTGACCCATTTGCTGGGGCAGTCGGCGGACGCTCAGTTTGTCCAAAAGGTCTATCTGGAGGTGACCGGCTTAGATCGAACCCAGGTTTTGGCCTCGCTGCTGCTGTTGTTTGGCGGCATGGGTTTGCTACATGCCTGGGATCGGATGCTGAAGGTGCGGTTGAACTGGCCGCTGAAGCTGGGTCTGGTGCCCCTGCTGCTGTATGTGGTCTGGCAACTCACCCCCGAGGGGGGCTTGCCTTACATCTACTTCAATTTTTAGAATCTACTTCAATTTTTAGAATCTACCTCAATTTTTAGAATCTACTTCAATTAGGGGCAGTGATGGCAGTTGCAACTGCGGTGACCAAGGCGATCCTGAGCTATCGGGATGTGGAGGCACAGTTCGATTTGGAGCGATCTTCGGATCCGGCATTTTTCCGGAGTGGCAGTCTGCAGCATTGCCCCAACTGCTGGCTGCGGAATCTCACACCCTCAATCGGCTTCAGCAACGATATTTGCGTTATTTGGAAGCGGGAGAGGTGAGCGAAGGAACCTTAAATCTGATTATGCTTGCCCCGCTATTGGATGGCCTGGGGCTTTGTGATCCACCCTATTCGGTGAAGGGGGAGACTTGGGTACGGGTGCAGACGGAGACGGAGGATGAGTCGGGGCGCTTGGTACTGGAAGGAAGAATTGATGCCCTGACGATTTTGGATCGCCTTTGGCTGGCGGTGATCGAGGTCAAGCGCGGTGGGTTTAATGTGATTCAGGCCGTGCCTCAGCTTTTGACCTACATGATGGGCACGCCCAGGGGCGAGACACCGGAGGATGGGCGTCCGGTGTTTGGTTTGGCCACCAATGGATATGACTTTTTGTTTGTCAAGTTGGTGCGGGAGCCCGAACGACGGTACGGAATCTCGCACAATTTCACGCTGTTGTCGGATGAGCAGCACGACCTGCGCCAAGTAGGGCGGGTTTTGAAGGGGTTAGTGCAATTGTCGACTTAGGGCCGGGAGTCGTTTTGGGTCTGGGGTAGGGGTTTGGGTGGGTGGGCGATCGCCTTGCGCCCGAAACACGGGGTGAGGAGTTTAGGCGGAAGCCGGTGCAAAGATTCTCGAATTTCAGGGGCTCTGGGTCGCCATATTCGGGATATTGCAAATATTATGAGGAAGAGCATTCGGCCTAATCCCCCGGCCGCCGGTGACGCTCGCTGATGCAGCTTCAGTGGCTTGTGAAAACACAACCGCAAAGCTGTCTGTAAGTTAGCGTGAGGTTGTCGGTATCTGTTTACTCTGCACAATAAAGTGGGTTTATCGGCTTTGCTATGCTGCCGAAGCTGGTGAGCACAAACTTTCAGGGTTTTCAGGCTTCTAGTCGGTCAGGAAAATGTTTATGAAGAAAATTAGCATATGGAACACGATAGACCCAATAAAGTTAAGAGTGGAACAATGAGCAAGAATGATGACTATAAGCAGTTTCTTCCTGATGACGAGTTAGATAGTGAGCGGCTCGTCGTCGACGTCCCTGCTGACCCAAAACCTCCTTATCAAGAGAGAATTCCATTTGGATTCGATCCAATGGGTGAGGCATATCTCCATGGAAGAGCTTTTAGAAGTTTAGCAGGAGGAAGAATCTCGTGGTGGGTGCTTATTTCGGGCTGAATAATCTTCGGAGATTTAGCTCTATTGATTCTGATCTCAGTGATCACCTCAGCAGCTTTTGAATTATTGCCAGCCTTGGTCATTGTTTCTATTCCCCTTATAATTCTGTGGAGAGGAACAGTTGCCAAGCTCTCCATTGAGAAACATAAAAATCATAGAAGAAGATAGTTGATTTTCGTGCATAGTCGGTAAGGATTGTAGTGATAGTGTGTCCCTTGTTTAGACAAAATAACGGTCGCCGCATAATAGGCCCTGAGGCGGACGGGTGAGAGAGCTTGGTGCTGAGTTTAAGGTTATAGCGGTTTTCAGAATTAAGGGATACAGTTATTAGTCTGGATAACCCAACAGAATAGCAATGAAATCCTACTCCCTTGACTTGCGCCAAAAAGTG
>JAAUOP010000169.1 GCA_012034805.1 Synechococcales cyanobacterium CRU_2_2
CATAGAGCGCCGCGTTGCAGCCACTCGCCTCCAGGACAACCGCGAGCTCCTGCACCGCATTTTGCAAATCTGATGCTCGTCGAGGCTGTCGCGGACGCGATCGGTAATGCGCTTGAGCGCTGCCTCGTAGGCCAAGGCCTGCTGGAGCTGAGCCGTACGCGCCTCCATTTCGGCTTGCAGCTGCTGGTTGATCCGCACCAAGGCCGCCACTTGTTGCCGATGATTTTCTTGATTCTGGGCTTGGATCAATGATTCTGCTAAGATTTCACGAGAGGCCAAGGATACCGTGGCATCAAGTACAAAAGCGGAGGGCAAACCCGGCGGCGGCGAGCTGGGTCGCGATTCTACTGCCGTCCGCGTCGTCTCAGGCGTCAGCTCCCGGCGAGAGCCCAAGGGATACGTCTGTGATGGAGTAGGTGATGGGGGTATAGCGGATGGAGTCTTCATAGTTCGAGCGAAAAGCTGCGCGGAAGAATCTTGCCGAGGCTGAGTTCCGGGGAATGTCCAATCGGTGAGCCTAGTGTGCCCAAGGTCACAGGGAAATGTACAGCCGGGGATTACCCAAAGCCAAAATTTTTTGTGGAAGAATTCTCCGCAATTTTGGGGGCATAAAGGCCCTCCTCGACCCACTCATCGCGGTGAGAGCAATGCCATTTCCTTGGCAGACAGCGATCGCCATTCCCCAGGCGCGAGTCCCTGGAGGGTCAAAATCTCTAGGTCTGGGTTTTTCGTGCGGGAACGGTTCGTAGACCGCATCGGCTTTAGAGGCTGGAGGGCGATCGCCGATCGCACCAGCCGCAGCGTCGGAAACCCCACCCCCGCCGTCATTCGCCGCACCTGACGATTTTTGCCCTCTGTCAGCGTCAGCTCCAACCAGGCCGTCGGCACGTTTTTGCGAAATCGGATCGGGGGTTCTCGAGGGGGCAGTGCCGGTTCCTCCCTCAGCAAATTCACTTGGGCCGGTCGCGTTCGATAGCCCCCCTTAATCGTCACCCCTTGGCGCAATTGCCCCAGCGCCACCTGGTCTGGCACTCGCTCCACTTGCACCCAGTAGGTTCGCGGATGCTGGAATTTCGGATCTGTGAGGCGATGCTTTAACGCGCCGTCGCTCGTCAGCAGGAGCAGGCCTTCACTGTCTCGGTCGAGCCGTCCAACGGAGTAAATCTCCGGCAGATCGATAAAATCCTTCAAGGTCTGGCAGGGGAGCCCATCCGGATTGGTAAACTGACACAGGACGTCGTAGGGTTTATAGAACAAAATAGATGGCAAAACTGATGGGTTAACCCTTGAGCTCTCTGAAGAACTGTAACAGTTAGCCATCCTGAGGACAGGATGGGAGAGACTAAGTGATAGGATTCCGTCAAAATATTCTAATAACGATTCCTATGTCAGAAGCACTTAGTGGACAAATGCCCAAGTTTGGGGGCAGCACAGGCGGCCTACTCAAAGCGGCTGAAACAGAAGAGAAGTATGCGATCACCTGGACCAGCAGCAAGGAGCAGGCCTTCGAGATGCCCACAGGTGGTGCAGCAACTATGAATGAAGGCGAAAATCTGCTTTACTTGGCCCGCAAAGAGCAGTGTCTTGCCCTGGGGACCCAGCTTCGTACCAAGTTTAAGCCCAAGATTGACGACTACAAGGTCTACCGGATCTTCCCCAGTGGCGACACCGAGTACCTGCACCCTGCAGACGGTGTTTTCCCAGAGAAGGTGAACGAAGGTCGTGAAAAGGCGAACCACAACCCCCGCGGTATCGGCGAGAACGTCGATCCGGCCAAGGTGAAGTTCTCTGGCAAGACTCCCTACGACGAGTAGAGGCATCGGTTTCGCGCTTTCTGCGAAGGTTATGGCAGCTAGCATGGGTTTAGGCCGAGCTAGCTGCCATCGTTTTTGGGACGGTTTCTCTAGCACGGTTTCTCTAGCAATGACTTTCGATGATTCTTCCAAGCTTTGACGAGTTTAGGACCCTAGCTGCCGAGGGAAATTTCGTCCCGGTGTACCAGGAGTGGGTTGCAGACCTAGATACGCCGGTCTCTGCTTGGTATCGGGTCTGTGCAGGGCGGCCTTACAATTTTTTGTTGGAGTCGGTGGAAGCGGGCGAAAAGAATATTGGCCGCTATAGTCTGTTGGGCTGCAATCCGCTGTGGACCTTGGAGGCGCGGGGCGATCGCACCACCCAAACCTTTCGCGATGGCTCCATCCAGGTGTTTGAAGGCGATCCATTCCAAACCCTGGCTGACTGCCTCGCCCCCTACCGCCCGGTGACGCTGCCCCAAATGCCACCGGGGATTGGCGGGTTGTTTGGCTTTTGGGGCTACGAGCTGATCCACTGGATTGAACCTCGGGTGCCGGTGCAGGCAGATCAGAGTGGGCAGGACTGGCCAGACGGTCTGTGGATGCAAGTGGATAGCTTGCTAATTTTTGACCAGGTGAAGCGCAAGATTTGGGCGGTGGCCTACGCCGATTTGCAAGCAGAGCCAGATTTGGAGCAGGCCTACACGACGGCTTGCGATCGCGTCCAGCACCTAGTCGCCAAACTGCAAGAACCCCTGGCGGCTCAAACGACGCTGCTACCCTGGACTTCTCCGGCCCAGTCAAAGCAAAAGCAATTGGAGTGGACGAGCAATATTACCGAGGCGGCGTTTTGTGAGAATGTTGAGCGATCGCGCCAATACATCCGCGCGGGCGACATTTTCCAGGTGGTGCTCTCCCAGCGGCTCAGCACCCGGTTTGAGGGCGATCCGTTTCAGTTGTATCGATCGCTGCGCCTGATTAATCCCTCGCCCTACATGGCCTATTTCAACTTCAAGGGCTGGCAGCTGATCGGCTCCAGCCCAGAGGTGATGGTCAAGGCGGAGTGGTCTGCGGACAAGGGCAATCGCATCGCCACCGTACGTCCGATCGCCGGTACCCGCCCGCGCGGCAAAACCCCCCAGGAAGACGCCGCCTATGCCCAGGATTTGCTCGCCGACCCCAAAGAAGTCGCCGAACATGTCATGCTCGTAGACCTAGGCCGCAACGATTTGGGCCGCGTCTGCAAACCCGGCAGCGTCAAGGTCGATGAGCTGATGGTGGTGGAGCGTTACTCCCATGTCATGCACATCGTCAGCAACGTGGTGGGCCACCTAGCCGAGGACAAAAGCGCCTGGGATTTGCTCAAGGCCTCGTTCCCCGCGGGCACCGTCAGTGGTGCGCCCAAAATTCGAGCCATGGAAATTATTCACGAGCTCGAGGGCTGCCGTCGCGGCCCCTACTCTGGGGTTTATGGGTTCTACGATTTTGAAGGACAGCTCAACAGCGCCATTACGATTCGGACGATGATGGTGCAACCCAATGCCGACGGCAGCCACCAGGTGAGCGTCCAGGCGGGGGCCGGTTTGGTAGCGGATTCGGTGCCAGAAAATGAATATCAAGAAACCCTGAATAAGGCGCGGGGGTTGCTCGAAGCGATTCGGTGTTTGGGGTAAGGTCGCCCGTTAGGGCAGGGAGTTAGGGATGGAGCTAGGCGCAGCTTTATTATGGGCGGATTTGCCGGGTGATTGCTTGGCGATCAACCCAAGGCTTCTACCAACATGATGAATGTCTTTCGGCTACCCCACCCAAGCCAGCGGCAACGGCTTCCACCAAACCAACCACCCCACCCCGCCGAACTCCTCCAAATCCCAGACGAATCACCCCGCTCATGCAAGAAAAAAGGGTGAGCCGTAGCCCACCCTGAACACGCATTATTGAGTCAATCCAAGAAATCGAGACGAGGCTTAGTCCTCAACCCCCTCAATTCGATCCTCAACCTCCTGATATAGCTCCCGCAACAGATCCAGGTTCTCTTCACTGGTCTCCCAGTAACCGCGACCGTTTACCTCTAGGAACGTCGTCACCATCTTGCGGAAGGAGTTGGGGTTGAGGTTCATGAGGCGATCGCGCATCTCCTTGTCCTTAATAAACGTCTCATTCGCCTCCTCATACACCCAGTTGTCCACCGCATCCGCCGTCGCAGACCAACCCGAGGTAAACGTCAGTCGCTTCGACAACTCCCGCACGCCCTCGTAACCATGACTGAGCATCCCTTCGTACCACTTGGGATTAAGCAACTTGGTACGAGAATCCAAACGAACCGTTTCGGACAGCGTTCTGACCTGGGCATTCGCTGTGGTTGTGTCCGCAATAAATGCCGTGGGCTTTTTGCCGTCGTCTCGCAGGCTTGCCACTACCTTCGTCGGGTCGGAGTCAAAGTAGTGGGAGACGTCCGTAAGCGAAATCTCCGAAGAGTCCAGGTTTTGGAACGACACATCAGCAGTCTTGAGGGAGGCTTCGAAAATCTTCCGCGACTGCTTCATCTCACCAGGATTATCCGAATCAAAGGCAAATGACTTACGTTCCAGATACATCTGTTGCAGCTCTGACTCTTCGCCCCAGGAGCTATTTTCCACTGCCAGGTTCACGTTAGAAGAATAGGAGCCAGAAGCATTGGAGAAGACCCGCTGGGCGGCTTCGCGGATACTGACGCCCATTTCCTCGGCTTGTTCCTTGGCGTGTTTGCGAACATAATTCATTTCCAGGGGCTCATCGGCTTCGGCGGCCATTTTCACGGCCCGGTCGATCAGCGCCATTTGATTGATGAACAGGTCACGAAATACACCGGAGCAGTTGACGACGACGTCGATACGGGGACGACCCAGCTCTTCTAGGGAGAGAATCTCGAGCTTATTGATTCGGCCCAGGCTGTCGGGCATGGGTTTAACGCCGACAAACCAGAGGATTTGCGCTAGGGATTCGCCATAGGTTTTGATGTTGTCCGTGCCCCAGAGGACGCAGGCGATGGTTTCCGGGTAGGCTCCGTTGTTCTCGGCTCGCTGGCGATCGATCAACCGATCCACCACCACTTTTGCTGACACAACTGCTGCTGCTGTGGGAATCGACTGAGGGTCTAGGGCATGGATGTTCTTCCCAGAAGGCAGGACATTGGGATTGCGAATCGGATCGCCGCCGGGGCCGGGAAGAACATACTCGCCATCCAGGGCTTTGATCAAGCTGCCCATTTCCATGTCGGCGCAAATCTGCTTGAGGCAGAAGGCCAGGTAATCGAACAGAATGGTGAGTTGCCCTTCGTCGAGGTTTTTGTAACCCAACTTGTTGAGTGCCTTGAGGTGGGCAGGCTTTTGTTTAATGCCAAAGAAGTTGAGGATTTTCTTGAACCAGGTAAAGCGCTCGATCAAGTCAACACGACCTTCGCGGTTGGTCAGTTGCCGCACCATCGCTGCGACCGACACTCGCACCGCTTGGGTAATTTTCTGGTTGAGTTCAACGTCTTCCAGATTGCCCAGGTCATTGCCGCGATAGATGTCTTCCATGGTGCGATCGAGACTACGGGCGATGATGCTGGGCAGGCCCAAGATGCCTTCTTCATCCCGATCGAGACTGGCAATATTTACCAGGGTCGCAATGGCTTCCTCGGCACTCGGTGGCTTGCCGATCACATGCAGACCGCAGGGCAAGAGACGAGACTCAATCTCCATGAGCTGCCGGTACACATTGCCAACAAGGCGATCGCTTTCCTCCAGCGTCAGTTCAGCGTTCTCGTCGGGCAGCACGACATCCTTGTCCAAATTCACCCGTAGACAAACGCTAATAATCGTCTTAACGATCGAGGTGCGGCGTTCGTTTTCCCGCAGGGTTTGGTAAGACCCCACCAATTCCCCCAGCTCCTTCAGTCCTTTATACAACCCAGCATTTTCGGCGGGAGGCGTCAGATAACTGATCGTAGCGGCGTAGCCCCGGCGCTTGGCGATTGTGGCTTCGGAGGGATTATTGGCCGCGTAGTAGTAGAGGTCAGGAATGTTGCCGATCAGACTGTCGGGATAGCACTCACCAGACATGCCCATTTGCTTGCCCGGCATAAACTCCAGCGAGCCGTGAGTGCCAAAGTGCAGCACTGCGTCCGCTTCCATCACCTTGTTCAGATAGGTGTAGTAGGCCGCGAAACCATGGTGAGGGCTGGCGCTGCGGCTATACAACAGCATCATTGGATCGCCTTCATAGCCGAAAGTTGGCTGTACACCAATAAAAACATTGCCGAAGTGCTTGCCATAAATCAGCAAACTCTCGCCATCGGTGTTGAGCGTTCCTGGCGGCGGCCCCCAGTTTTCTTCTAAGCTTTTGCAGAAGGGCGTCAGGCGCTCGTATTCCGAGACCGACATCCGGTAGGCAATGTTCAGTTCGGGGCTGGCGTACTGGGCCTCGGCGTCGTGGATAATTTCTTCCATCAGCGCCTTCGCTGATTTGGGCAGCTTTGGCACGTCATAGCCGCTGGCTTTCATCTCTTGCAGCACGCAATAGATCGAACCAAACACATCGAGATAAGCGGCGGTTCCGACGTTGCCTTTGTCCGGCGGAAAGCTAAAGACCGTAATCGCAACTTTCTTGTCGGTGCGGGGTTTGCGGTGCAAATTGGCCCACTTAATCGAGCGACTGGCGATCATCTCGACGCGGTCTTGCAGGGTGTGGGCCTTGCCGGTATTGCCATCGCGACCGGACAGGACGATGGGTTCGATCGCGCCGTCTAGCTCCGGAATCGCAATTTGCAGCGCCACCTGAATCGGGTGCAGCCCCAAATCGCTATCTTCCCACTCTTCGGTGGTTTGAAAAACTAGGGGCAAGGCCACCATGTAGGGGCGGTTGAGCCGCTTGAGGGTTTCGATCGCTTTGGGGTGATCCTGGCGGGCAGGGCCGCCGACAAGAGCAAACCCGGTCAGTGACACTGCTGCATCCACAAGGGCAGTTTCTTTTTCTAGGGGCTCAAAGAAATAGGCATTCACGGATTTGGAAAAGTCCAAGCCGCCGTTGAAAACCGGTACCACCCGCGCGCCGCGATATTCCATCTCGGAGATAATCGCCACGTAGTGGGCGTCGTCGCCCGTGACGATGTGCGATCGCTGCAACACCAAGCCAATCACCGGGCCATCCTGGGCCACATCCTTGCGAGAGTTACTCCAGTTCAAATATTCCTTGATGTCCTCAAACATCTCCGGAGCCAGCGGGTGCCAAATGCCCTGTTCGGGATAGACCACAGGCTCTTCAAACTGCAGGTCGGGCTGATCGAGATCCTGGGTGTCACCGCCTTTGTTGAGGACGTAGCGATCGGCAATCATCAACAAAAAGTTTTCCAGGTTCTCCGGCGACCCGCCCAGCCAATACTGGAAGCTCATCATAAAGCTGCGGGCATCCTGGGCCTTGTCCACCGGCAAATATTTCAGCACCTTCGGCAGTGTCCGCAGCAACTTCAGCATGGCATCCTCGAAGCCCGCCGCATCCTTCTGGCGGCGCTTCTTCATGAACTCGCCAATGACGCTCTTAGATTGCCCCAGATTCGACATGCGAAACTTGCCCAGCTTGTTGAGCCGCATGACGCGGGGCATGGAGGGGAAGCAAATGGCAGCATCGAGCTGGTCACGCACGGGCTCCACGGCAGCGGCGACTTTCTCGGCTAGATCCTCAATAAAGATCAGCGAGGCAATAAAGATATTGGCCTCGGCCACTTCCTTCTTGAAATTCTCGTAGTTTTCTTCGTCGCGCAATTCCTCGATCAGATAGCCGCTAATCTCCACCGCAATGCTGGGATTCTGGGCATTGATTTTGCGGACGGCAGCGGATAGAGCACTCTGATACTGGGACTCCAGTACGACGTAGACCACCTTTACTAAGGAACGGCCCTTGAGGTCGTCGGGGGTAATGTGTCGGATGGTGGACTTGACGTAGGTGAACATGCAGTTCTGGGCTCCTGGGGATGCGTGTTCTGCTTGGAAGACTTGAGCAGGAGATGAGCAAGCATACTCATCCATATAGTTTTGTACCAGAAACCGACCCCTAGGATTGGGGATCCTGGGAGCACTGACACAATTTGACAAGAATTACTGTGAATTTTTGAAACGATCTGTTGTAATGCTTGACTTTTTGTGGGTTGGGGCGATCCTGCGGAGCTTGGCGAAGCCAATCGCTCTACTGAGGTCTCTAGGATAGGTCAGGATAAGATCGAGCAAGTAGATTTGTGGGGCGATCGCGTTGCAGCCATGACTTCAGTATTCTCTCAAAACTTGCAGTCACTTCCAGCGTCCCTTCCCTCCGAAGAAAACATCCGTATTGAGCTGCAAGAGGGTATTCCTGTAATTAAGACTTCCGACCAGACACGGGAGCGTATCAACATACTTCTGAATAAGTCAAAAGGAATTGGTCTTTCGGAAGCGGAAGAACAGGAACTCAAACGGCACGAGGCACTGGAACAGTATTTTGGCCTGCTCAACCAGTTCGCTAAGAACTCAGGAGCGCTGTCTCAACGCTTCCGCAAATTGGCAGACCAGTGGAAACAGGAGACTAAGGGAATCTCTTCCACGACTCAGTTAGCGATGCATCCAGCCTATCAACAAATCATTGGCATGGGTCAAGATGTCGTGCCTCTGTTAATGAAGGAGTTGGAGGCAAAATCAGGTCGGTGGTTCTGGGCCTTGAAGTCGATTACGGGTGAAGATCCTGTTCCGCCGGAACAGCGGGGACGGACACGAGAGATGACCGAAGCTTGGCTTGCCTGGGGACGCGAGCAGGGCTATCGATGGTAGGTAACGAAGCTTGCTGGGCTGCGGAAGATGATGAGGTTTGGTGGTGGCCCGACCCGTTGGGGCAAGAATATTGGCCTGAAGGTGTACCGCGTGAGGCGACGCTAGAAGTGTTCGTTTTGGCGTTTGCCACGCTGAGCCATCAGATTTGTGAGGATGCAAACCTGGAGGCTGGGTTTCAGAAGCTTGCTATCTACGTGGATGCTCAAGGTTCACCGACTCATGTGGCAAGACAGCTTGAGAATGGTCAATGGACTAGCAAGCTGGGTTCATCGGAGGATATTAGAGTCGTTGCGAAATAAGCAATAAAATCGCTGAAACTCATTCCTAGCAAGCGTTTCGGCGATTTTCACCTAAAACCCTTGAAATGCAGTCTGCGCAAAGGTTTCAGCCGTTTTTGGCCTAATATCACAACAAGTCTAGTAAATGCAGCTATCCGATACAGCGCAGATACAGCAGCATAAGGGTTCCAATCGACATAGGTCAATTTATTTATAGCGGTTTTCAGAATTAAGGGATACAGTTATTAGTCTGGATAACCCAACAGAATAGCAATGAAATCCTACTCCCTTGACTTGCGCCAAAAAGTGATTGAGACCTACGAAAATGAGCCAATTTCCCAGCGGCAGCTCGCCAAACGGTTTCGGGTTGCTCCAAG
>JAAUOP010000034.1 GCA_012034805.1 Synechococcales cyanobacterium CRU_2_2
AGTTTTACAGAGCACTACCGCTCAGTAAGTCTATCTATAAGAGCAGAAAAATACTTTTTAGCATTGACCTCATCACCCCAAAAAAGCCATATCTCTATCGCATCTGTCGAGTCAAACACCTTGCGCCATAAGCCACTAAGCGGATCGTTATACGGAGAAGATTACGCACACCAAGAAAAAATACATGTACAAAATATTGACCTTTAGGTCAGTGTTTCCTCGAAAGCCTTCCCAGTTCAGTTAATTGTGGTATTATTTACTTGCGTGTATCTACTTAACCCTGAAGATTCTTGCTTAGAACAAGGTTTTCAATCGACGGCGTCCTCGGCAAATTGTGGGAGATTTTCTAACCCCCAGGATTGGCTTGGCTGAGGTCTGATGATTATTCGCTCGAGGTATTTACTCGATGAGTATTCAACAGCGTTCGACCTGGATGTTCAGCGTGAATATCCCGAGGCTAGGGATCGGATCGTTTGACCCAGGGGTCTCGTCGGAAAACAGCATCTGCAGGGTTGGCCTTCGATCGCCGTTGTTTTATTGTCTCTGGCATTTCTTTTTTGGGGGGTACCGCGATCGCAGCTATCACGGATTTTGCGCCGCCACCGGTTCAGCAAGTCCTGTAGAACGCTGGGATTGAGCCCCAAGGTTCGTAATAACGTCCAAAGATCCACCTCGAATTACCCATGTACTCAACAGTTGCCTCCCCCCAATCATCAGAGTCCTCCCGGCCATTTCTAACCTGGCAGCGCATCATTGACTGGGCGCAAGAGCACTATCGGTGCCGCACGTTCAGCAAGGATGAAAAGATTCCGGTTCGTCCTGGCTTGCTGTATCTCGTCCAACGGGGCTCGGTGCGCCTTGTGGGCAATACTCAGCTCACCGCCTCCAGTAAAACCAGCAGTGCAGCGGCCTCCCAGATGGCACTTGAGGAAGCATTCCTCGGATTTGTCGGTGCGGGTCATCCCTTTGAGATCGTGGCTCAGTCGCCCTTTACGCTCCAGTCCTATGCTCACGTCGATCAGACCTCTGTGCTTTGGATGTATTGGAACGACCTCGACAACTGGCCTCACTTCCGCCGTGAGGTGCTGGATGCTTTTCGCTATCAGCACCAGCGCAAACTGCTTTGGCTCAGCACCCTGGGCCAGCGCCGCACCATCGATCGCCTGCTGGGCTTTTTGACGCTGTTGATCGAGGAGTATGGCGAGCCTTGCGAAGCAGGCTACTGTTTGCCCTGGTCTTTGACCCATGCCCAGATCGGCAGCGCTATTGGTTCAACCCGCGTGACGGTCACCCGTTTAATGGGTCGATTGCGCCAGCGTGGCCTGATTCGCATCCACGGCGATAACTTGATTTGCTTGCCTCCCAACGCGCAAATCAATCTCCAGCGCTAGGTGTTCTGCCCAGGTTGGTTTTGTTTTGGCCGTCACTCAAAGGCTGTCACTCAAAGTAGGCCACGCGTGCATCGAAGCCCAGCTGACGCAGGTGTTGGCTGAGGTAGGTGGCTGAGGTGCGATCTGCAAAGCTGGCCACGTGGATGTAAGAACCACGGCGGGACGGAAGGATGAAGGCGTCGGGGACGCAGGCGCGCAGGGCTGCAAGTTGGCGGCGATTGCGCCCCGGCACCGCGACCACGTAGGGCTCATCCTCAAACCGCCCCAGCAGAATTGAGGGTTTGCCCGATCGGAGGTTGACTGGCACCGCACAGGGATGAGTTTGTTTCCCCTGACCTGGGTTTTGGTTGCCTGGGTTACTGTGCGGCAGTTGGCGATCGGGTAATTTGCGATCGGGTAATTTGCGATCGGATAATTTGCGATCGGGTGACCTGCTCTCGAGTAACGAGCGCCCAGCGACTTGGCTGCCAAACCCGTAATTCGAGAGTTCTTCCCCACCGGCAACCGCTGGGAAGCAATACCCAAGGAACATCGACAGCGACAAAACCAGCTGCCTCCAACCCAAGTCCCCAAACCGAAACCAAGCACCCCACAGCTGAGATCTCCAAAACCAAGATCTCCAAAACCAAGATCTCCAAAACCAAGATTTTTTCAATCTAACCCGAGGAAGACGCAGGCGGAAAAACAATAGGACAAGATGCTCCCGGATAGGGAATGCGCTTGTGGTGGAATTGCTGCCAGATTTGCACAAAGACATCGGCAATGAGGTTCAGATCCGCTCGACTCAGGCCAGAATCGATCAGCTGATCGTCCTGCCAACGGGCCCGCATGATTTTCTTCACCATGTTGAGGGCTTCTTCGGTGGTGGCATCCTTGAGCGATCGCAACGCCGCCTCGCAGGAATCAGCCAGCATCACAATGCCAGTCTCCCGTGACTGGGGAATGGGGCCGACGTAGCGAAAGTCTGACTCGTTAACACTATAGCGATCGGGCTCCGTTGTTGCCATTTTCTTGGCTTCGAAGTAGAAATAGGAAATCAACATCGTACCCTGGTGCTCGGGAATAAAAGCTTGCAGGGCATGGGGCAGGCAAGCGCGACGGGCCATTTCGAGGCCGACGGTGACATGCTTGCGAATGATCAGTGCGCTTTCCCAGGGGTCATCAATCAGATCGTGTTTGTTGGGCCCGCCCATCTGATTTTCGATAAAGGATTGGGGGTCATGCATCTTGCCGATGTCGTGGTAGAGCGTTCCGGCCCTGACCAGTTCCACATTGCAGGCAAGCGATCGCGCCGCCGCCTCCGCCAAGGTCGCGACAAATAGCGTGTGCTGGAACGTACCAGGGGTCTCCGACGCTAGCCGTTGCAACAGGGGCCGATTCGGATTAGACAACTCCGCCAAACGAATGGGGGTCACCAGGTCAAACAGGCGCTCTAAATAAGGACTCACCCCCAGAGCCACAATGCTCCAAGCAATACCTTCTAGGGCGTAGAATCCGGCATTGCGCAGGAAAATGTACCAAACCTGCCCCCCGTCCCACTCAAAATTAGAGCCACCATGAGGTGAACCAGTCCCTGGGTCAGCCCCACCCCCAGACCCAGGATGGCGAGTTCTTCCCTCGCCCGTAGACGTCCAGCCATCATCGCGGCCACCGTACCACTGGCGATGCTCGCCATGAGGGCCTGAAGGTCAATGTCCAGGCCCAGGGGCAACGCGGTTGCCATCAGCCCCACCGCTAGGACGCCCAACGGGGAGCCATAAAAGCTGCCCATCAGCAGGGCAACGGCAGGTAGGTTGCTACTGGGCAGGCGTAGCAAAAACATGAGGGGTGTACTCAGGGCCAAAATCAAAATTACGGCCAGGTCGCGCCGTCGCATTCTCGGCAAAATACGCCGCTGAACCAGCAGGAAAATGCCAACTTCAACGGCAATCAGGCCGCCCAAGCGGCCCAATGCCCGCCAATTGGGGCCGCGTCGGCTTTGGCCAAACCGATCGAGCAGAACTAACTGTTCTTGGGTAATTTTTTCGCCTGCTCGAACAATGGACTCCCCCTTACGGATGCTGACCATTTGGACTTCCACAGCCTGGGCAGCCCGCTCGGCCTTTTGCTGGGTCTGGAGTAGATCGGGTTGCAGATTCGCCTTGACGACCTTCGACAAAATCTGAGTGCTCAGGGCCTGGGCGTTGGTGCTGGATTCGTCTGGGGCCATCAGCAGGCCAACATGCAGGTTAATGGCTCGGTCGATGCCCGCTTGGGGCACGCCGGGGGCAATGCCTTGGATGAGAATATTGTCGAGGATCTGGCGTGTGGATTCTTTGAGTTGCCCCCACTCGCGATCGCTCAATTCAAACAACGCCGGCGAATAGGCCGCATTCAGCTCCGACAGTGCCGGGTCGCTGAGTTGTTGTCGGGCCGCTTGGTATTTGATGCGCATGGCCTGCAGCGATTGCATCAGTGCCTCAAAGCGCTCAGGAGAGTAGCGCTGGCGATACCGGATGAGTTCTGCGATCGCCCGCTGTTCTGGAGATTGGGGAGCAGTTACGGCCAGTAGCTTGTTATTCGATGTCGCCGGGATGGGCTGGCGCAGCGTTTGGCGTAGAGCCAGCCACTGCGGCTCGGGAAGCTGTCGGATAAACTGCTGAACGGCGGTGGAGAGGATGTTGGGGGGGGAGGGGGGGGGAAGCGTCCGAGTCGCGATCGCAAGGCCGCCCCGTGGGCTAAATTGCGCTCTAAGTTCTCTCGGATTTCCTGGTTGACCGTCGGACTCATACTCAGCACAGGAATCGCAGCCGTGCGAGCAGCCTTGCGCAATTGCTCCGTTCGCTGGGGGTTGGGAACGGTGACATCCTCCGGGGCTTGGAGGGTCTGCTGGGCCAGGGTGCCCACATTGAGCCGGGGCTGATTGTAGAACTTTTGGCCCGTGAGCCCAGTCATGACGGCGACGGCCACCAGGCACAACAGCAGCGATCGAGGGCGTAGGAGAGGCGAGCGCATCCAGCTCAGTACGTCGCCGTTGGCCAGAAGCTGACGCGGCTTCACAAGCTGCCGAGCAAAGAACCAAAGCGTTTTCATGGCATGTCAGCAAGCAACCACACGAACCTGATTCCCACATGGATACGGTTTAAGCTGGGGAACCCAAGAAGCGGGTGTGAGTCTGACCGGGCTGACCCGCTGTATTTTCGCCTTCGATTGATGTCTAGTCTGGCTTTTTGTAGGGCTTTTTGTAGGGCTTTGCAATGCTTTCCCTTCGCCGCTGGGGGGAGTTTCCCCCCTCAGCTTACACCGACGGCTTCCCGTTCGTCGCAACCCGACCAGGTCAAAAAAAACTGGCGCGATCGCGATCGCGCAGCCCGAATCACCTCCGGCGACAACCGGCCCAGGGGAATGGCGCGCGGGCCGAGGGCAGCGCCGAGCCACAGCCCCAGTGCTGCCCTCTGGCTAGGGCCTGCCGCCGCGAGTTCCATCAGTTTGAAGGCGATCTCCCAAGGGAGATCTTGGCAAAAGAGTTGCCAGGCTAGCTCCAGAGTCGGATCCTTTGACCCCGGGATTGCTGCGATGGCCGCTATCCCTGTTTCCCGCCGGACACCGCTGAGCTGCTGGTGCAAAATCCGTTCGGTCCAGCGGTCGATGAAAAGAGGCCCAGCGGGCTGCGGCGCGGGAGCGCCGAAGGGCTCGTAGCGCAGCAGCATGGCTCTGATATCCAGCGTTTCTGGGCCTAAATCGCTGGCGCTAGCCACTTGGGCACCGAGCCATGCGCCGTAGACGCGATCGCCCAGACTCAACAGCCCAGTCACGCTAGAATTTCGAGACATTAGGGTTTCAAGACGTCAGGGTTTCAAGACATCAAGATGTCAAGACATTAGGGTTTCGAGACACAGTTATACATCCGCAGCACCGCAGCGGCGGCATAGTTCCGTTGAGCGCCCGTGTTCGGTGCAAAGGTATTGCCTGTCTCATTCAACGGGGAAGCAACTCCACAATAGCCCGACATCTGAGTCACGACTTGTTCAGACCAGTGGCCGTTCAAATCCAAAAACTGGCGAACGGGCTGGGTGACTTGGAGCTGAGCATCTTGCCCCCGACGGGTCTTGGCATATTCGGCAGCCCGCCGAGTGATGGCAATCAGCTCGGCACGGGTGACCACGCGGCTCGGGCGGAAGGTGTTGTCTTCGTAGCCTGCGATGATTTTGCGATCGCGGGCAAACGCAATCTTCGCCGCACTCCAACGGCTGCTAGCCACATCCGAGTAGGGATTACCTGGCGGCGTACTGATTGCCTCCGGGGTCACACCGGGCAAACGCTGCAATGCTTCCACAACGATGGACACCAACTGTTCCCGCGTCAGGGCTTCCCCGGGACGGAACGTTCCGTTTTCAAAGCCAGTGACAAACCCTAGCGCCACAGCCTGCTGGATTTCAGTCCGGTAGAGGTCAGCGGAAATGTCGATAAGCTGAACCGTTGGCGTCGGAGTTGGTGTTGGCGTTGGTGTTGGGGTGGGGTCGGAGCTGGCGTTGGGGTCGGAGCTGGTGTCGGCGTCGGAGCTGGCATTGGCGTCTGACCCGCCAAACTGGCCAGGGACTGATCATTGGTCAAATAGACATGGCCCAGGGTTTTGCCATCAAAGGTTCGGCGAGTAAATCGCCAACCCGCATTGAGATTAATTTTGGCAAAACCATTGGTTTCCCCCAAAACCCGACCAATCTCGAGCGACGGATCGGTGCGTTGTTGTGGGCGACCGATCAAGACCATATCGCCGTTTTGGCGCACCACGGCCAAGCTATATTTCAATCCCAAATCGACATCGTTGGTTCGAATCGAATAGCCGTTTGCATCTGTACTGCGCCCACAAATTCCGGAGAAATTAAACGTGGACAGCAGCGGGTCAATCAGCGTTGGATTGCTACCCGATTCACTCCAGCAAGGGCGGGAATTGTTGATTTGCTCGATCAGCAACAACTGATGTTTGGCACCCGTGCCAATGGGCGCAGCCACTGCCACATAATTAGCCTGAGTCACTTCAGTTTTGCCAAACAGCGAGGTCTGGGCGGGAGCCGGAACACTGCTCAGGAGCGGGGAAAACCCCAGCATGATGGCAGCAGCAGGGAACACCCAAGGTCGAATCTTCATGGTCTATCCTTTGCGAATTCAAAAAGACTTTATACCAACCCGTCGCAGCTCTTGGGCTGCTACCCAAACTTGACCAGCCCAAACCTGACCAGCCTAAACTTGATCAGCACATGCCAGCGCATGAGTCTACGGGGAATCTATGGACTTTCTGTTCTACAGGACGGTAACGATCTGGCCTAGGTGCCCGTGCCCCCCAGATGATTGGGGCTAACGCCTCGCAAAGCGGGTGGCAAAATTTTGCGATCGCGTCGGAGACAGCGCCCGTGCCTTCAAAATCGCCGCGACCAAAAAGGCATAGGACACCACCCCCACCCCCGTGAGCAGGATCGCACTATAGGTCCCCATTACATTCCAGAGCGCATGGAGGAGCGAAGCCGTGCCATAGCCTACCCCCAAAATTCGCCAGCGATGCTGGGGCATCATGACACTGAGTCCAATGAAGTAGCCAAAATAGCCACTGTAGGCCATGTGTCCGGCGATCGAACCAGCAGACGCGGAATCAGCAGCTGCAGTCCAGCCAGCTGGGTATCCGTGCTGCCCAAGTCGAGGGCGTTGACATGGGCAACATTGGGAACATATTGCCCGAGGGTTTCTAACAGCGTGAAGCCGATCGCCGAAGCCGCTCCCAGCAAAATGCCGTCCAGAGGTTCCCTCACGCCCAACTGATCGCGCCGGGAGGGGGCCGCATGGTATCCCACCGCCATCACCAGTAACACCGGTACGGCTTTAATCAGCTCTTCCATCAGCCCTGCCCCGAGGAACATGCGCACAAACAACAGCGGCAGTGGCAGAGACTCGTTGACACCCGGAATTTGCCCCGGCAGGACTTCGCGGAAAAACCAGGTGAACAGCCGCAAAACTGGCGAGTTGAGCAACAGCAGCGTAAAGGCGGCAGTTCCGACCAAGAGCCACCAGGGTTTGTGCTTGCCACAAAGACGATAGACAAGTAGTAACCCGCTGCGCCCAGGTAGCTTGCCAACAGCAAATTGAACCGACTCGGTTCACCCACCGTCAAAAAGAGCGACACCACCACCAAAACGGTGATGATGCCAGGAATTAGATAGGCCTTGTGGGCGAGATCCTGACCAGTGGAGAGAATTGGAAACAGCTGGGTCAGGGTGACGGTGGCGTGCCTGGGATGGTGCTGAAGCCGCTTCTGGTACTGGGTCTGTTGCTGAGCCTGTTGCTGAGCCTGTTGCTGGGCCTGGAGGCCGTTCGGGCCGGGGTGCTGCTCGAGGATAAACTGGGGGCCAGACTGGCCGAGCTGGACGCGATCGCGCCTCGCAAGGCGCACCACCCCTGCACTGGCTCGTCATTGACAAAGGTGCCGTTGGCGCTGCCGAGGTCACAAATTTCCCAGCCGGTCTTACCCGAACGCACCACTGCATGGCGGCGCGAGACCGCTCGGTGGGCGTGGGCTTCAATGGTAATGGGGCAACTGGGGTCGCGGCCAATGTGGATTTCTTCGGTCAATGAAAGACTATGCCAGCGATCGCACGACGCTTCAGCCTCCAGGGCAAGCTGGCGCAAGAAGGCTGGGAACGGCATCGGGGCGGGTTGCATAGCGTCCGTTACATGGCTTCCCGAGCTGCGCGTACCGCCCAGAAAAAGCACAGAATGCTGGAGGGAACGCTCAAAACCAAAATCGCCGTCGTGACACCAGTGCCGAGCTGGGGGACGCCGGAGGAGAGTTCAAACACACTGCCGGTGGCGGCGATCGCCAGAATGCAGCAAATACCCAGAAACAGAGAACTTTTCGGAGTTGCAACCATAACTTCACTCGGTTCCTTCGGGAATTCTTGAGGCGTTTACACTGGGTCAATCCTAGAGGATTTGCGGTGAACCGCCAACCGGCTTTGCCCCCTGGTGGATCGGTTGTGATTAGACCAGCCACGATTAGACCAGCGATCGCACGGCCTTGTGGGCAAACCCCTGTTTCTTCAGCTCTTGAACCAGCGCCACCTGGTTTTCGACGCGGTCTACAAACAAAACGCCGTTGAGGTGATCCATCTCGTGCAAAATGGCGCGAGCGAGCAACTCCGTTGCCTTGAGCCGTTGGGGACGTCCGTTTTCGTCTTTGTAGGCCACGTCCACTTCCACAGGGCGTTTGACATCGAGAAACACCCCCGGAATGCTCAAACAGCCTTCTTGATCCGTGTCAATTTTGGGGCTGACGCTCTTAATCACCGGATTGATCATCACCAAGGGCGGGGTTTCGGGCTCTTCAAAATTGATATCGATGACCAGCAACTGCTTGTTGATGCCTACCTGGGGAGCCGCGAGGCCGATGCCGTCTTCGCTGTACATGGTCAGTAGCATGTCGCGGATCAGCTGGCGCAGGCTGTCATCGACCTTGGCGACGCGCTTGGCGGGCTGGCGCAGCACGCGATCGCCCAACTGGTGAACCTCCAGGGGCGGATGCTTGAGCTTTTTCTTCTCGACTAAAATCGCAGCGGCCATAGTTCTTTGTGCCTGGATTACTGGCGCTGGGTTCTTGCGCCTGGGGTATATTTTCGACTTGCCCCTATCTTAACAATGCGGTTCTCAACGGCAATTAAATAATTTCGATTTCCGAGATGACGAGTCAATGGTAAACCTCGCCTGGGGATGAGCCGCTGTTTGTCCGGTTGATGGAGGTGCCAGGTCAAGCCCAACAGCCGGACGAGCACGGCTCGTCCCGACGAGTTGTCAAAACACGACTGGAACGGGCCAGCCCCCGGCCTAGCGTTTGGGTGGGCAGAGCGCGCCGGTGACATCTTCAAGCGACTTAACGCCCAAGAGCTTTTGAATATCGCCAAAATCTGACATCATGCGGCCAAAAATTGCCATGGCTTTCTCCCCGTTGATCGAGAGCTTGGCAGGGCCGTAGGCGTTGAGGACTTCGATCGCCGACAGCTTTTGGTCGGTGGAGGCCGTCACCATGGCGGTGCGAATGTCTTTCCAGGGTTCACGGCCCGCCTCGGGTTTGACGACAGACCCCATTTCCTTGAGCAAGACTTCACCCAAATAGCTGTCGAGCATTCGTTTGGCCAGGGCACTGTCAACGGCCATCTCCTTAGACAAAAGCTGCTGAGCCATGGCGGGCTTGGTCTTGCTGACGTCGAGCAAGAGCTGCAAATTATCCGAGGCTTTACCCGTTTTGGCGAAGGTTTCTAGCTCCGAAAGGGGCAAATCGAGCTTGAACATGCTGCCATAGTTCAGCTCCAGCGCTTCGAGGGCGGAGGCTTTGGGCATCAGGGCCAAGCAGGCGATCGCCGTTCCCGTCGCTACCGCCAGAGCAAATTCCAGGGTTTTGTGCCAAGGAGAATGGCTCGATTGGGGGATGGCGATCGCCTGACTCTGCAGGGGCTGAGCCTGGGCAGAAATGGCCTGAGACGGCAAAGAAAAACGGTGCTGCATACAAACAGTGCCTCTTGAAAGTAAAGCGAGGTGGATTCCAGGGATTCTTTTCAAGCGTTCCCAAAGGGTGGGCTAACAGAGCCTTGTGGGGGCTGACGGCAGGGATGGCCGTGGGACTTTTGCCGAGCTAGCCACCATGGTAATCGTTACCAGAGCCGTAGCGCAGGAGCGCGCGCCACTGATGCAGGCGCAGTGAGTTGGCGGGAGAAGAAGAAGATTGGGCGAGGGCTTCAAGCCTGGGCATGACCCCAGGCGTAATCGCATGGAGCAGGCTATATCCTGCCAGTGCGCCATAGTGGCCACTCCAGTTGAGCAGAGCTCCAAGGCCCACCTGGGGGATAACGGGGGCGATCGCCCCCGGTGCAGCCCAGCCCGTTTTGACCAGGGTTTGAGTCAGGGCCGAAAATTGGACAACGTCTTGCAAGAAGGGTTTGAGCACCGCGTCGCCGGAGGCGTCCATGACTTGAAACACCGTTGAGAGCAGGTCGTTGATTTGGTTGGGGGCCACCCGTTGGTTGACGCCGACGCTCATGGCCCGCTGGAACAGCCAGGTGACCGACAAATTGGGCTGATAGCCGTTAATCCAGGCCAAGTCCGAGCGGCTGAGACAATCGGCTCGCAGTGCCTCATCCAAACTGGTGACCAAGCGTTCGAGATGGCGCAACAGTGCCCCAAAACCGCCAAAGCTCAGCGGTGACTGGGTACCGCTACTGTCGCCCACTTGCAAAATGCGGTTCCAGGTGGGTTTGAGCGGGCTCTGGCGATAGGCAGGCAAAATGCCGAACAGGGCTCGCCGAAACTCAAGCTGCTCGAGCTCCACCTGCTGGTAAGCGGGCATCAGCTCAAAGTAGTCGTCGAACAGCGCTTCGAGGCTGGGGCGATCGGGGTGGCATCCAGGTAGGTGAACAAATAGGTCGTGCGACCTCCCGCGCCGGAAAGGCCTCCCAAAAGTATTGGCATTGGTGGCGCAGGGGCGTAAACGAACAGAGCAGATCACCGGTTTCGTTGCGATCGAAGCCACTGGCGCAGGTGCCGACCACCAAACAAATGCCATCTGGGGTTTGGCCTTTCCGGGCCTGTTGGGCAATGGGCGAAAAGTGGCCCATCATGTCGAGGAGCAGGCGGGTGGAGAGTTTTGTGAGTCTGGGAGCTTGAGGGGTGGCGCGATCGCCCCCCGCTTGCCGCAGCTCAATCTCCACGCCATCCACCGCCACCGTCGCTCCGACAAACGCCGTGTTTTCGAGCAGTTGCCCCCCCGCCGCCAAAAATTTCTGCTTGAGGCAATCGAGCAAAAAAACGGATCCACACCCAGATTCAAAACGTCCTCCACCCAAAATTCCGGGCCGCCGTGGAAGGCAATGCGAGCGGGGTTGTATTGGGAGGCGATCGCCTGCTCCAACTCCCCTGCGCTTAGCAACTCCAACCGCAGCAGCACGGACAATTCCTGGCGAGAAATGTTCCACTCCTGGTCACGCCCGCGCAAGCAACCCCGCTCGATCAGCGCCACCCGCCAGCCCCGCTGGGCCAAGGCCGTCCCGATCACCACCCCCAGGGTGGCCCCTGCGATCACCACGTCCCAGTCGGGCGGGGTTGCAGAGGCCGTCCCCGACAAACTGGCCGCCGAGCCCTCGCGGATCACCATCGGTGGGAGCCCTGGGGATTGGCCACCCGAGCCCGAGCGGAGCGATCGCCACAGCATATCCGCCCGCCGCAGCCCGGTGAGGGGGTCGCCAGTCATCTGGGAGAGGATGCGTTCAGTCTGAGAAATCAACCTAGGAACCCGCCTTGAGCTTATCGGCTCCAGTGGTGACCGTTGCTGACTCAATTTTGTCGCCCTGCTGAATTTGATCAACCACGTCCATCCCTTCCTTGACTTCGCCGAACACCGCGTATTCGCCATCCAGGAAATTCACATCCCCGAGGGTGAAGTAGAACTGGGCCGAGGCCGAGTCGGGGAACTGCGATCGCGCCATCGCCACCATCCCTCGCTTGTGGGTCAAGGCCGGAGGCTTGGCCATTTGTACACTGGAAAACGTCGTGCTGTAGAGCGGTACCTTTTCACCCTGGGGCAAAATCTCGAGGGGAATGTAGCGAGCCTCACCACTGGCATCCTGGTAGCTACCCGTACCCAAATCCTGGGGCGGGACGGTCGGATCCTTACTTTGGGGATCCCCGCCCTGCACCACAAATGGATCTGGATCGCGCACCACGCGGTGGAAGAGGGTGCCGTTATAAACCCCTTTTTGAACCAGATCAACAAAATTGCCCGCTGTAATCGGTGCCTTGTCGCCGTCCACTTCAATGGTGATCGGCGCACCATTCACCGTCAGTACGACCGTTGCTTTGCCCGCGAGCCGAGGCAACTGAGCAAAGGCCTTGGCTGGATCGACAGCTGAGCCAGCGGTTCCATTGGCTGCGGGGTCGTCAGGGGCGGCAGTTTTATCTGTAGGACTGGCTGCAGGTGCATTGGCAGCGGTTTCCGTGTCACCGCAACCGGCGAGGAATAGCAACGCCACCGCACCGAGGCCAAGACCGAGCGTTCGGGCCAAGTGGAGCGGGGTCTGCCGGTGATTGGCGTGCTCGTGACCGGTGCGCAGGATCTTCATGGATATACCGTGCCGTCAAAAAAACCTCTCAATGATGCCACACCGAATGAGTTTTGATCGGCGGACGCAGGTGAAGCGGCTGGCGTCAGCGTGCAGTCGGGGGAGTTGCCAAGGCATCGCGTCGGGTCTGGGGCAACTGCACCAGTTGGGCAATCTGCTCTGGCGTCAAGGCCTCAATGTTGGCCACTACCAAATCGGCTCCAGCCTCGCGCAAAATTTCTCCATACCGCTCCGCTCGGGCTTCGGTTTCCTGCACGTGGGGCGGCAGTACGCCCACTGCGATCCACTGTCCTTGGGGCTGCTGCCCCCGCGCCTGCCGAATGGTATGCATGTCTGCCACCGTGTCTCCGGCGTAGATCACGGGGGTTATGGGGGTCGATGCCATGGAGGAGGCCACTGGGCTGAGTCGCTTGGCGATTGCAAACAGCCCCATCGGATCCGGCTTATCCGGCGCATCCCCCATGGCCACCAACGGCGGCTGCTTTAGTCCCAGGCGATTGTCCAAAACAAACTCCGCCGAAGCCCGCGTTGCGCCGCTAAAAAAGCCCCAGGGAATCCCAGCATTGTCCAGACTATGCAAATATTCGCGGCTCATCAACAGTGGCTCCTCCTGGATATAGCCCGTAAACGGTGCGTCTTCAGGGCCTCGGTACCGGATTTGGAAATACTCGACGATCGCCTCATAGTCCAGCGGCTGCGCCTCCCGCCCCTCACCCCGACGTTCAAAATAGCGATAGACCAATTCCTCGGAGGCTTTCCAGTCGTTATTCCAAACCCCTTCGGTTTTGAGCTGGTCGATATCTGCAGGCGTGGGGCGATACTTACCTCGGGTGAAATGCTCGACTGTATCGGCGATCGCCCGCCGGTAGGATCCGCTCACGTCCCGTACTACGCCGTCAATATCAAAAATTACAATGGCCGTCCCCATCCGAATCACCCCCTAGGAAATCGAGCAATTGATCTAAATCCCTGTATCCGAATCCCTGGATCGAGCACCTCCATCGAGCGCCTCCATCGAGCAACCCATCCGCCCGCGTGCCTCTGGCTCAATTCAACCCATAAACTGTTTCAGATTAGGGTACCGGACTGTACAATAGTCAACTGTGTAAAGTCTAGGCTAGGTTTTGGAGGTTTCATTGGCTGAGAGCGAAAACGGTAGCCGATTTATTTTGAAAGTCCTTTGGCTGGATGAGAGCGTTGCTCTCGCAGTGGATCAAGTGGTCGGCAAAGGCACCAGCCCCCTGACGGCCTATTTCTTTTGGCCGCGCAATGATGCTTGGGATCAGCTCAAAACTGAGATGGAAGCCAAGCATTGGATCTCTGAAATTGAGCGGGTCGAACTGCTCAACAAAGCGACAGAGGTGATTAATTACTGGCAGGAAGAGGGCCGCAAACGCCCCATGTCCAACGCCCAGACCAAGTTTCCGGAAGTGGTTTTCACCGGTAGCGCGTAACCGCAATATCCTGCAAATCCCCAGGGCGGGGCACAAGCCATGCCCATTGAAAACTCGATCGCAACAAAGCGCCGGGAGATTCTACATCCCGACGCTCTTTGCATGTGCGATCGCGTTATAAACGCCTCCTAACTCATGGGCTAGGGCTTTAAGGCCTAGCATCATGCGAACTCAGAACCACCCGAACTAGACCTTGCCACCGGCAGCTTGAACCCGCGATCGCGATCGCTTAAACGCTTGCGTCGCAGAAAACAGGTCGGATTTGTCGCCACCTGCCGCCGCTGTTTCCATGCGGCTTTGGGCCTGGGCATACTCGGCCTCGGCAGTCTTGAGATCAATGTTGTCACCGAGCTCAGCACCGTTGACCAGCACCGTGACTTCATTGGACTCTACTTCCGCAAAGCCACCGGAAAGGCGATCGCCTTCCAACCCTTCCCTTCCCGCACCCGCATCACTCCCGTATCCAACGCCGACAACATCGGCGCGTGACCCGAGAGAATACCCAGCTGGCCCGTTGTACTGGGCAAAATCACCTCTTCAGCCTCTGCGTCCCAGACCGTCTTGTCTGGCGCAATGACTCTCACCGTTAAAGTCATTTGTTTTGGTTCCCTCTACAAAAGCAAGGGCGAACGCGGTTCGCCCCTACACCATCATCTTATCGTCAGCAAGACCAAGGAATTCTTAGTTAGCTTTAATTCCCAGCCCTAATTCTCAGCCTTGATCTTCTCAGCCTTGGCGTAAACATCATCGATGTTGCCGACCAAGTAAAACGCACCCTCAGGGATGTCATCCATTTCACCGGCTAGAATCTTCTTGAAGCCCTTAATGCTCTCTTCTAGCTTCACATATTTGCCCGCCAAGCCCGTGAAGATCTCCGCCACAAAGAACGGCTGAGAGAGAAACTTCTCAATTTTGCGAGCTCGCGCCACGATGCGACGGTCATCCTCAGAAAGCTCGTCCAAACCCAGAATGGCAATAATATCCTGGAGTTCTTTGTAGCGCTGCAGGGTAGACTGCACAGCCCGTGCGGTGTCGTAGTGATCTCTGCCGACGATGTCTGGCTGAAGCATCGTTGAGGTGGAATCAAGAGGGTCCACAGCCGGATAGATGCCCTTGGAAGCCAAACCCCGAGACAGGGTCGTAGTAGCGTCGAGGTGAGCAAAGGTGGTCGCAGGAGCCGGGTCGGTCAAGTCATCGGCAGGTACATAAACGGCCTGAATCGAGGTGATCGAGCCCGAGGTTGTGGAGGTGATGCGCTCTTGCAAAGCGCCCATCTCGGTGGCCAAGGTCGGCTGATATCCTACAGCAGAGGGCATTCGACCCAGCAAAGCAGACACCTCAGAACCTGCTTGGACAAATCGGAAGATGTTGTCCACGAACAGCAGAACGTCCTGGTTGTTGACATCGCGGAAGTACTCAGCCATGGTCAGTGCCGATAGACCCACGCGCATCCGTGCCCCAGGCGGCTCATTCATCTGACCGTAAACCAACGCGACCTTGGACTGGCTGATGTCATCCTTGTTGATCACGCCAGACTCTTTGAATTCTTCGTACAGGTCATTGCCTTCACGGGTTCGCTCGCCCACACCGGCAAACACGGAGACACCAGAGTGCTCCTTGGCAATGTTGTTGATCAGCTCTTGAATCAACACCGTTTGCCCACACCTGCACCCCCAAACAAGCCAATCTTGCCTCCTTGACGGTAGGGAGCCAGCAGGTCGATGACTTTGATGCCGGTCTCAAATACAGAGGGCTTGGTTTCTAGCTCGGTCAGCTTTGGTGCAGGACGGTGGATTGGAGAACTTTCTTCTGCACCCACTTCGCCGAGTTCGTCCACGGGCTCGCCCAGAACGTTAAAAATTCGTCCCAGAGTTTTGGGGCCGACGGGAACACGAATGGCGTCGCTGGTATCAATGACTTCCATGCCACGCACTAGCCCATCTGTGGAGCTCATGGCAACGGCACGGACTTGTTTGTCGCCCAGCAACTGCTGAACCTCGCAGGTGACGGAGACCGTTTGCCCGATTTCGTTTGTACCATTGACGGTCAGGGCGTTATAAATTTTGGGAAGACTGCCTGAGGGGAACTCAACGTCTAGAACCGGTCCGATAATCTGGCGAATGTAGCCAACGTTCGACTTCTCTGTGGTGGTGACCATGCTTACGCCTATCTGGTATGAATCAGCTCGCTGCGGGAGTGCCGCTGCGCAATAGGTAAAATTGCCATACTAAAGATTATCACTGAAGGTTAAGCCCTCCAAGAAAACTTTCAGTGGCGCTCGAGGCGCGCGCTCCCCCATTCGTGGCCGTTGGGTTCGTAGAGTTCGACTTCGATCGCACTCAGCTGTACGGAGGGGTTCTGGACCAGAAAATCGCGGGCTAGGACTTCGCTAAAGACGGTGTAAAAATGGGCGGCTAAGGTCTCGCAGGTGGGGGTTTGGGCGGCCTGGGGGGGAGATTGGGGTTGTCGTTGAGGTGGGAATTGGCCAGTTGTTCAATCACGGTTTTGAACCGCAGACGGACATCCACCATGTTGAGGATCATGCCTTCCTGGGGCTCGCCTGCAATGATCACTTTGATCCGCCACAAATGATTGTGGGGCGTTTCACGGACGCTGAGGCTATGGGAGGCGATCAGCTCGAAGTTCAGGATCAGTTGGGTTTTGAGCGGGCCGGAAGCGAGGCCGGAAACGGGTGTTGAGTTGTTCATGCAGAGCCTGTGAGTTGAAACCTGAGCAATGGAGCTTGAGAAAGCCAGATCTATACAACAGTGGAAGAAATGGGAGTCCTCAGATATCTCAGATATCCGTTTTACATCAGCACTGGGCGGATGTCTCCCAAGACAGTTCTGAAAGATATTGCTTTCCAGCAGATTTCTCAGGGACGCTCAAAAATTGCTGGATGCTGAAAGCGGTAGCCTGCGTCACGGAGTTTTTGATTGGAAACTTTGGCGTTGTAGGATTTGGAACTGGGCAGCGAGGGATCCCAGTGAATGGGGGAGAGTTGGTGGCGATCGCACACCCAATCCAGCAAATCTTTGATCGCCATCGGCTGGCTATCCACTAGGTTGTACAGCCCCTGCAGGCGATGCTGTACCCCAAAGTCGATCGCGCCCACAATGTCATCGAGGTGAACCCAGTTGGCGGGGTTGCTACCATCGCCGGGTCGGGTTTGGCCCGCTGCGTTCTGAAAATACGGTTAAGTTCGCGCCCTGGTCCATAGATACCCCCGAGGCGCAACACGCAGACTGGGCGTTGGGGTTGGGCTAAGCTCAGCAGGATTTGTTCGGTTTGATATAAAACTTCGCCGTTGTCGTTGGTCGGGTGGGCGGGCATGTCTTCGGTCACCCAAGCGCCCTGGCGATCGCCATACACGGCATAGCTGCTGGTATAAATAATCTGCTCGACGCAGGTGTTGCCCACCAAGGCCGCCCGGAGGGTTTCGGCAGTTTTGAGATAGGTGTCGGTGTAGGGGATACCCCGTTTTGCCCCGACGCTGATGACGAGAATTTGGGTGGATTCGAGCTGCGATCGCAACCCGGTTGGGTCGTCGCCATGGAGGGCGATCGCCTGGTCTGCCAGCAGACGCAATTCTGGCAGCCGTTCCTCGCGGGTCGTCGTCACCGTTACGCAAAAATCATCATGGGTCTGCCAGAGACGCGCCAGCGCAGTTCCCACATAGCCACAGCCCAGAATCAAGACATTTTTTTTCATCGGTTCCAATGCAAGTTTTCAAGTTTGATGCAATTTCCACATGCAATTTCCGCGCCCTAGCGAAACTGGCGGACGGCCTTGGGCGAGTCGGCCAACAGGCGCGCGGCAAAGACGCCAGCCCAAAAACCAGAAAAGTGCCCCTCCCAGGAGATACCAGGCTGTCCGGGAAACAATCCCCAGAGCAAACCGCCGTAAATCATCACAACTGTCAGCGACAACAAGATAGAACCGGGCCGTCGCTCAAAATAGCCCCGCAGCATCAAAAAGCCCAAATAGCCAAAGATCAAAATACTCGCCCCCAGGTGGGTGGTGATGGCCCCGTCCCGGAACAGATCGCCGATCAGCCAAGTGCCCACTCCCCCCAGCAACATCACCACCAGCGTCACCCAAACAAAATCGCGGGTACGTCGCAGCATCACCAACCAGCCCAGCGTAAAAAACGGCACCGTATTGGCCAACAAATGAGGAAAGTTGCTGTGTAAAAATGGTGCGAATAAAATCCCCCGCAGACCCAACCAACGGCGCGGAACAATGCCCCAGTGATCTAGCCCGGTGCCCCAAAGCTGATCGGCAATTTCAAGTCCCCACATGATGCCCAAGCATCCTGCCAGGAGATAAATTTGGCAGGTGAGCTCGTCGGCCATCCCCACCGGAGGCGCTTGAGCATGAATTTTTGCAGGGTGCTTGGGCATGGATACTTCTAGGCCAGGGGTTTTTGAACCGGAATACCCACCGGACGCGGAAATTTCGCCGGGGTTGCGGCAACTTTGCCGAGGTAGATGCAGTGGCGTGTTCCCTGGGTCAGGGGAGTTGTAAAAGCATCCACTTGTTCAAGCTGGCCCCCAAGCTGCTGGGCCGCCTGCACCAAAGCAGCTTCTTCTGCGGCAGACCACTGACCCCGGTAGAGTACGGCGGTGCCCCCTTGCTTGAGCAGAGGTAGGCTGTATTCAGCACAGACGGTGGCAGAGCCTACGGCGCGGATGAGGGCAAGATCGTAGCGATCGCGCTGCCCCACCTGTTGGCCCACCACTTCGGCCCGTCCAGTCAGGGTTTGTACGCCGGCCAAGCCGAGGCTAGCCACAAGCTGCTCTAAAAAATTAACTTTCTTCCGCGTCGAATCTAACAGCATTACCTTGGCCTGGGGCAACACCATTGCCGCTGGAATCCCTGGAAAACCACCCCCAGTGCCAATATCCACTACCTGGAGGCCCAGCTGGCCCAGCCCATCTTGAGGATGGAGTGCAGACTCAGCCGCCAACCAGGGCTTGAGTCCCCGCAGCGAATCCCACAAATGCTTTTCCCAAAATTCTTCGGGAGCCGTCAGACGCGTCAAGTTTAGCTGTTGGTTGCCCGCCACCACTGCCGCATAGAGCTGCTGGAAACGCATTTGCTGTTCTGGCGTGGGCTGCCAAGCCAGGGTTTCCTGGAATAGTTGGAGATGAAGGGGAATGACAGCCATAATTACAGCCATAAGTTGATCAAGTTCAGCTCGACTCAGTACCATAACCCGGACGTGAGCACCTTCAGGCTTTTATCCTATGCTCGGCACCTTCCAACAAATTTACCTCCGTCTCGAAATTGAAGCGACTGCCACTGAGGTCTCCCGCAGCCTGCTCCATGCCGAAGCCTTTCAAGCTTGGCTTCGCCCTCAATTCTTCTCCCAGCCGTTGCCCACAAAACTCGAGCCAGGAAGCGTCTACCGCAGCGGCTTTGGCCCCCTCCAGATTCGTCATCAAGTCGAATCTACGAACGACCATTATCTCCGATTGCTGTTGAGCGGTGGCGTGGATGGGGTTCACGAGTGGTGTTGGGGGGATGGCTGGGTGCAATCGAAGCTGGAGGGCGTTTCGCTACTGCCCCTGCGCCTCGGCCATACTTGGAGCTTGATGCAACTGCGCCAGTTTCTCAAATCCCAGCGATAGAGCGGTTGGTTGCTGGGCCTCCCGAATTGGCGCGAATCGCGTTCGTCCGGTTTGTCCCTAGGATGCAGGGGATTGCTGCCGGATTCGCACGGATTCCGCGTGGGAAAATAATCCCTCGGCGGTAGCCAGGGTTTCGATCGCACCAGCCATCTTCTCCAGCGCCACTGGGGAATATTGGATGATGCTGGAGTGCTTCATGAAGGTTTCCACGCCCAAGGCCGATGCGTAGCGGGCCGCCCCGGAGGTCGGGAGGGTGTGGTTGGGGCCTGCCAAGTAGTCGCCAACGGCTTCTGGGGTCGAGTGTCCCAGAAAAATTGCGCCGGCATGGCGGATGGTTTCCATTAGCGCCCAGGGGTCTTCGACGGCGAGTTCGAGGTGCTCTGGGGCGAATTCGTTGGAGAGGGCGATCGCTTGGTCTAGGCCCTGGACAATGATGATGAGGCCGAAGTTGGCGATCGCCTTTTCCGTAATCTCTCTCCGAGGGTGGGTCTCGAGCTGACGACTAACCGACTGGGCCACGGCCCGAGCCAGCTGATCATCTGGGGTGATCAAAATGGCGGCGGCGCGGCTGTCGTGCTCCGCTTGAGCCAACATGTCCACCGCCACCTGATCGGCTTGGGCAGAATGATCGGCAATAATCAACACCTCTGACGGCCCCGCCAAGGAGTCGATCCCGACTCGGCCATAGACGAGTTTTTTGGCGAGGGTAACGTAGATATTCCCCGGCCCGGTGATCACGTTGACGGCTGGGATCGTCTCGGTTCCGTAGGCGAGCGCTGCGATCGCCTGGGCCCCTCCCACCCGATAGATTTCGCGAATACCCGCTTCCTGGGCGGCCACCAACACCGCCGGGTTCAACGAGCCATCTCGGCCTGGTGGGGTCACCATCACTCGGCGAGGAACACCGGCCACCGTCGCGGGCACCGCATTCATCAATACCGTGCTGGGATAGGCTGCCGTTCCCCCTGGTACATACAGCCCGGCAACATCAACCGGCGTATAGCGCTTGCCCAACACCACACCATCCTCGCCAAACTTGACCCAGCTTTTGGGTACCCGCTGCTCGTGGAAAGCCTTGATGTTGGCGTGGGCGGTGCGAATGGCATCGACGAACTCCTTCGGCACCTTTTCATAGGCGTCTTTGAGTTCCGCAGGGGTCACGCTCAGCTCATCAGCTCGCAGCTTCACACCGTCAAATTCCTGGGCATACTCTAAGAGCGCCGCATCGCCCCGGCGCTGCACCGCCTGGATGATTTTGTGAACGGTCGCCTCTGCATGAGCCGAAGAACTGTCATGGGTGCGATCGCAGATCCGCTGTAGCTCTTCCCTGGCATCAGTTCCCTGTCCACCTGACCCGTGATTGACGATTCGCAGCATGTCGTTCTCTAGAAGGGAATGACCCGACAAAACACTGCCTATAGCTTAGCTCGGTTTTCCTGGTCAAGGCGGTGGGGAGGCGATTTTGGAGCGGTCCTTGCGGTACTTTCGGACATCCCTGGAACGATTTCGGGGCAATTTCGGGGCAATCTCGGGTCAACTGGGGCGATCGCCTCAGAGAAAATAAACAAAATCTGTGCAATTACACACATTTTGTGTAATAATCGAACGTCCGTAGAGCGTCGATGTAGGTTAAACCGTGGCTAACATTAAGTCTGCCATCAAGCGAGTCAAGATTGCAGAGCGTAATCGTCTGCGCAACAAGTCGTACAAGTCCGCCGTTAAAACACTCACCAAGAAGTATCTTGCCGCAGTGGAAGCCTATGGGGCCGCTCCCAGCGACGAGGCCAAAACTGAGGTGTCTGCCAGCATGTCTGCGGTGTACAGCAAAATTGACAAAGCGGTCAAACGCGGCGTCTACCACAAGAACACGGGTGCGAATCGGAAAGCGCGTCTCTCCCGCATCTACAAAAAGCAGGTTGAGCCCGCTCCGGTTGCTTAGGTATTGCCTAACTTAGGCCTTTTGTTTCCTAGGCGTTCATTCCCCAGGCGTTTGCTTGCCCATGCAATTGGTCGATACCCACGTCCACATTTGCTTTGATAGCTTCCAAGATGACCTCGACCTCGTCGCCCAACGGTGGCGCGAGGCTGGGGTCATCCGTTTGGTGCATTCCTGTGTCGAACCCAAGGAATTCGGGAAGTTTCAGGCGATTGCCGATCGATTTCCAGAGGTTTCCTTTGCCGTGGGTCTGCATCCACTGGATGTGGATCAGTGGACGCCGGCGTTGGGTGAAGAGATTCGTCGGTTGGCCCAGTCCGACCGGCGGGTAGTGGCCATCGGAGAAACGGGACTAGACTTTTTCAAGTCTGACCAGATCGAGCAACAGTATGCATGCTTAGAGGCCCAGTTGGCCATCGCGGTCGCACTGGATTTGCCGGTGATCGTTCACTGTCGAGATGCGGCGGCGGCCATGGCCGAGCGTTTGGGTGATTTTTGCGATCGCCAAACTGCAGCGCAAGGTCGCTCGCTGCGCGGTGTCATGCATTGCTGGGGCGGTAGCCCGGAAGAAACCCAGTGGTTTTTGGACTTAGGTTTCCACATCAGCTTTAGCGGCACCGTCACCTTCAAAAAGGCGGAGCAAATCAAGGCTTCGGCAGCGATGGTTCCGAGCGATCGCCTGTTGATTGAAACCGACTGCCCCTTCCTTGCGCCCGTTCCCCAGCGCGGCAAGCGCAACGAACCCGCCTTCGTGGCCCACGTCGCCCAGGAGGTCGCCAATCTAAGACAAATTTCGGTCGTTGAGCTCGCCCAGCAAACGACTCACAACGCCTTTGAGTTATTTCGCTTGCCCGTCAACCGATCAGCGACTTTGCAAAGCCCTGGGGACGAAGCCATCGGGGCCGTTGCCTTTGCGTTGGGCCGATGCCCTGCTGCGTCACTTCTCGAATGAGGTTCATCAAGAAAACCTTGCAGTCCCCAGGATTAATTCCCCATTCCCCAAGCACCACTTCCAAAATATCCCCAAGCGACCCCTAAGCCTCCCCATTGCCTTCTCTGACTTATGCTCGCGTTCTAATTCAGTTGCCCGCAAACGGGCTAACCCGTCAGTGGTTAACCCCTGAGCCAGCCAGCAAAGCCTTGGTTGCACCTAACCCCAGTCGCCCCTGACTGCGGTTGCCGAGCCATCGCCTCCAGCAACCTAGACCCCACCATGACACCGTCCCGAATTGTTCGTTCTCTCCAAAGTCAAGACTTGACTTTGAATTAGAATTGACGTACGCCCCCAACACTGTAAAATTTACGGTTGCGCCCAGGCGTGACCCGATCGAGGAGACGCATGACTGACCAGATCACCGTTGCACCCGCTCAGTTTGTCCTACCGGACTTGGTTGAAATCCAGCGGGCGAGCTTTCGTTGGTTTCTTTCGGATGGACTCATCGAAGAGCTTGAAAGCTTCTCGCCCATTACAGATTACACCGGTAAGTTAGAGCTTCATTTCCTCGGCAAACAGTACAAACTTAAGCCACCTAAATATGATGTAGACGAGGCCAAACGCCGGGACGGAACCTACGCCGTTCAACTCTATGTGCCTACTCGTTTAATTAACAAAGAAAACGGTGAGATCAAAGAGCAGGAGGTGTTCATTGGTGACTTACCGCTGATGACCGAGCGTGGAACGTTCATCATCAACGGTGCTGAGCGCGTCATCGTCAATCAGATCGTGCGCAGTCCCGGCGTCTACTACAAGTCAGAAACCGATAAGCATGGCCGCCGCACCTACAATGCCAGCTTGATCCCCAACCGGGGAGCCTGGCTCAAATTTGAAACTGACAAAAACGATCTCGTCTGGGTGCGCATCGACAAAACCCGTAAGCTCTCAGCTCAGGTTCTACTTAAGGCCCTAGGACTCAGCGATAACGAGATCTTTGATGCTCTTCGCCACCCAGAGTACTTTCAGAAAACCATCGAAAAGGAAGGCCAGTTTAACGAAGACGAAGCTCTGATGGAACTCTATCGCAAGCTGCGTCCCGGTGAGCCGCCTACCGTCACCGGTGGACAACAGTTGCTCGAGTCTCGCTTCTTTGACCCCAAACGCTACGATCTAGGCCGCGTCGGTCGCTATAAGCTCAACCGCAAGCTCCATCTCACCGTTCCCGACACGGTGCGAGTTTTGACCCCTCAGGACATCCTGGCGGCGATCGACTACTTGATCAACCTCGAATTCGACATCGGCAACATCGACGACATCGATCACCTCGGCAATCGCCGCGTTCGTTCCGTCGGCGAGCTGCTGCAAAACCAGGTGCGCGTGGGTCTCAACCGTCTAGAGCGAATCATCCGCGAGCGGATGACCGTCTCCGATGCCGACTCCCTCACGCCAGCCTCGTTGGTCAACCCCAAGCCGCTCGTTGCAGCCATTAAGGAGTTCTTCGGTTCCTCCCAACTGTCGCAGTTCATGGATCAGACCAACCCACTCGCTGAGCTGACCCACAAGCGTCGTCTCAGCGCCCTGGGGCCTGGTGGTCTCACTCGTGAGCGCGCAGGTTTTGCCGTGCGCGACATTCACCCGTCTCACTATGGCCGCATTTGCCCGATCGAGACACCGGAAGGCCCCAACGCTGGTCTGATTGGCTCCCTTGCCACCCACGCCCGCGTCAATTCCTACGGTTTCATCGAAACCCCCTTCCGCAAGGTCGAAAACGGTCGTCTTTGCATGGATTTGGCACCGCAATACATGACCGCTGACGAGGAAGACGACCTGCGGGTCGCACCGGGAGATGTGACCACGGACGAAAATGGCTACATCCTTGGCGAAACCGTTCCTGTACGCTATCGCCAAGACTTCACTGAAACCACTCCCGATCAGGTGGATTATGTTGCCGTCTCGCCGGTGCAAATCATCTCGGTCGCCACGTCTTTGATTCCGTTTCTCGAGCACGACGACGCCAACCGCGCTCTCATGGGCTCGAACATGCAACGTCAGGCCGTTCCCCTGCTGCGCCCCGAACGTCCGCTGGTGGGCACCGGTCTCGAAACCCAGGCGGCACGAGATTCTGGCATGGTAATCGTCAGTCGCACCGGAGGCCGCGTCACCTACGTCGATGCCAACCAAATTGTTGTGCGCTCCGAGCTGGGCGAAGAAATCGTCTATCCCCTGCAAAAGTACCAGCGCTCCAACCAAGACACCTGTTTGAATCAGCGCCCCCTCGCCTTTGAAGGGGATGAGGTGGAAGTAGGCCAGGTGCTGGCCGACGGTTCCGCCACCGAAGGCGGTGAGCTCGCCCTCGGCCAGAATGTCCTAGTCGCCTACATGCCCTGGGAAGGCTACAACTACGAGGACGCCATCTTGCTGAGCGAGCGCCTCGTTCACGACGACGTCTATACCTCGATCCACATCGAAAAATTTGAAATCGAGGCCCGCCAGACCAAGCTTGGGCCTGAAGAGATTACACGGGAAATCCCCAACGTCGGTGAAGATTCCCTCCGTCATCTCGACGAGGGCGGCATTATCCGCGTGGGCGCTTGGGTCGGTTCCGGTGACATCTTGGTGGGTAAGGTGACGCCCAAGGGTGAATCGGACCAGCCGCCTGAGGAGAAATTGTTGCGGGCGATTTTTGGCGAAAAGGCCCGAGACGTGCGCGACAACTCCCTGCGGGTGCCCAACGGTGAAAAAGGTCGCGTGGTCGATGTGCGGGTGTTTACCCGTGAGCAGGGTGATGAGTTGCCGCCGGGTGCCAACATGGTGGTGCGGGTCTATGTCGCTCAAAAGCGCAAGATTCAGGTGGGCGACAAGATGGCCGGTCGCCATGGCAACAAGGGCATTATCTCGCGCATTCTGCCCGTGGCAGACATGCCTTACCTGCCCGACGGTACCCCCATTGATATTGTGCTCAATCCCTTGGGTGTACCCTCGCGGATGAACGTGGGCCAGGTATTTGAGTGTCTGCTGGGCTGGGCCGGCCAGAATCTCAGTGTCCGCTTTAAGCTGACGCCCTTTGATGAGATGCATGGTGAAGAGGCCTCTCGCCTGATGGTGCATGGCAAGTTAGAAGCTGCTCGCAAGCGCCAGCAACAGGACTGGGTTTACAACGAAGATAACCCAGGCAAAATTCAGGTCTATGACGGTCGGACGGGGGAAGCCTTCGATCGCGCTGTGACCGTGGGTAAGGCCTACATGCTCAAGCTGGTGCACTTGGTTGATGACAAGATCCATGCGCGATCGACCGGCCCATACTCCTTGGTGACCCAGCAGCCCTTGGGCGGCAAGGCCCAGCAAGGCGGCCAGCGGTTTGGAGAAATGGAAGTTTGGGCCTTGGAGGCCTTTGGTGCGGCTTATACCCTGCAAGAACTGCTGACAGTCAAGTCCGATGATATGCAGGGGCGCAACGAAGCGCTGAATGCGATCGTCAAGGGTAAAGCCATTCCCAAGCCCGGAACACCGGAGTCTTTCAAGGTGTTGATGCGCGAGCTTCAGTCCCTGTGTTTGGACATTGCAGTCCATAAACTCGACACCCAAGCCGATGGCTTGGAGCGGGATACAGAAGTCGATCTGATGGTGGACGTCAGCGGTCGACGCGCGCCCAATCGGCCAACCTACGAGTCGATCAGCCGCGATGACGGAGGCGGCAACGAGGAGAACTAGTGTGCGAACCAACGGGGAAGGCCTGCGCAAAAACGGCCTGACCTCGTTCCGCGGGGTTGCTTCGCGTCCTGGGCAACCTAACGTTTTTTCAGCCCCTTGCGCTCCAACTGACCGAGAACTCCAACTCAGTCCAACTGAGCTGGAAACTTTCTCAAAAATCCCCCTTGAACGCGATTATCCAAGGAAACTGATGCCGAAGATCGAACAACGCTTTGATTACGTCAAAATTGGGCTGGCCTCCCCAGACCGGATCCGCCAGTGGGGCGAACGCACGCTCCCGAATGGTCAGGTGGTCGGTGAAGTTACAAAACCCGAAACGATTAACTACCGGACGCTCAAGCCCGAAATGGACGGGCTATTTTGTGAGCGAATTTTTGGCCCAGCCAAGGACTGGGAATGCCATTGCGGCAAATACAAGCGGGTGCGTCACCGGGGCATTGTTTGCGAGCGCTGTGGCGTCGAGGTGACCGAGTCGCGGGTACGTCGTCACCGTATGGGCTATATCAAGCTGGCAGCCCCAGTGGCCCACGTTTGGTATCTCAAGGGGATCCCGAGCTACATTGCCATTTTGATGGATATGCCCCTGCGCGATGTGGAGCAGATTGTCTACTTCAACGCCTATGTGGTCTTGGATCCCGGTAATCACCCCGATCTTCAGCTCAAGCAGCTGCTTAACGAAGACCAATGGATGGAGCTCGAAGAGCAGATCTATGGCGAAGAGTCTGACCTGGAGGGCATTGAAGTCGGTATTGGTGCTGAAGCTCTGCAACGACTGCTTCAAGATCTCGACCTAGAGACAGAAGCGGAGCAACTGCGGGAAACTATTGCGGTGTCCAAAGGCCAGAAGCGCGCCAAGCTGATCAAGCGCCTAAGGGTGATTGACAACTTTATCGCCACGGGTTCCCGCCCCGACTGGATGGTGCTGGAATATATTCCGGTGATTCCGCCAGATTTGCGCCCGATGGTGCAACTCGACGGTGGTCGCTTTGCTACCTCCGACCTGAATGACCTGTATCGCCGGGTGATCAACCGTAACAACCGTCTAGCACGTCTTCAGGAGATTTTGGCTCCGGAGATTATTGTCCGCAACGAAAAGCGGATGCTCCAGGAGGCCGTGGATGCGCTGATTGATAATGGCCGCCGGGGACGGACGGTCGTGGGGGCCAATAACCGCCCGCTCAAGTCGCTTTCGGACATTATCGAAGGTAAGCAAGGTCGCTTCCGCCAAAACCTCCTGGGCAAGCGCGTAGATTATTCCGGTCGTTCCGTCATCGTGGTGGGGCCTGACCTGAAAATTCACCAGTGCGGTTTGCCTCGGGAGATGGCGATCGAACTCTTCCAACCCTTCGTCATCCACCGCCTGATCCGCCAGGGCCTAGTCAACAACATCAAGGCGGCCAAAAAGATGATTCAAAAGGGCGACCCCATGGTCTGGGAAGTCCTCGAAGAAGTCATCGACGGCCACCCCGTGATGCTCAACCGAGCACCGACTCTACACCGTTTGGGCATCCAAGCCTTTGAACCGATTTTGGTGCCGGGTCGCGCGATTCAGCTCCATCCTCTGGTGTGTCCGGCCTTTAACGCCGACTTTGACGGTGACCAGATGGCTGTGCATGTGCCGCTCTCGCTAGAGTCCCAGTCGGAGGCTCGGCTGCTGATGCTGGCGTCCAATAACATTTTGTCTCCAGCCACCGGAACACCGATTATTACGCCCAGTCAGGACATGGTCTTGGGCTGTTATTACCTGACCGCCGAGAACCCGGCGGACACCAAAGGTGAGGGGCGGTACTTTGCCTCGTTGGATGATGTGGCGATCGCCTACGACCGAGACCTGATCGGAATTCATGCCTACGTCTGGGTTCGCTTCGACGGGGACATGGTGATGGAAGAGGAGGAGGGCGAGCCGAAGGAAGTCCAGACCAGCGACGACGGCGTCATTACCGAGATTTACTCCCACCGAAGGCTCCGCAAAGATGCCGATGGCAACTTGATCTCTCAATACATTTACACAACACCGGGGCGCGTCATCTTGAACAAGACCCTGCACGACGTTCTGGTCTAGGAACCAGAGACTCGGAGATGGCCCAGGCCCCAGCGGCTTGGGCTGCAATGACGAGAATGAACACAATTTGGTTGAGCTTGGCGAGGCAGTAGATTCATGGCAGAGCAACACGGATCCGGACAGGCAAAAAAAGCAATTTTCCACAATCGGGTGATTAACAAAGGCCAGCTCAAAAAGCTGATTGCCTGGTCTTTCATCAACCACGGTACGGCCCGCACGGCCCAGGTCGCAGATGAGCTCAAGGATCTTGGGTTTAAGTACGCGACAAAAGCCGGGGTCTCCATCAGCGTGGACGACCTCAAGGTGCCCGAAGAGAAAAAAGACATGCTGAAGGCGGCGGATGAAGAGATTCGGGAGACCGAAGCCCGCTACAGCCGAGGGGAGATTACAGAGGTCGAGCGTTTTCAGAAGGTGATCGACACCTGGAGTATCACCAGCGACGAGTTAAAAAATCAAGTCGTCGAAAACTTCAACAAAAACGATCCTCTCAACTCGGTTTACATGATGGCGTTTTCCGGCGCGCGGGGAAATATTTCCCAGGTGCGTCAGCTCGTCGGCATGCGGGGCCTGATGGCCAACCCCCAAGGGGAGATTATCGACATTCCGATTCGCACCAACTTCCGCGAAGGCTTGACTGTTACCGAATACATCATTTCCTCCTACGGGGCTCGCAAGGGCTTGGTGGATACGGCGCTGCGCACGGCGGACTCGGGCTATTTGACCCGCCGCTTGGTGGACGTTTCCCAGGATGTGATTGTGCGCGAACATGATTGCGGCACGGTGCGGGGCCGCATGATCACCGCGATGATGGACGGGAGTCGGACTCGGATTCGCTTGAGCGATCGCCTCTTTGGCCGCGTTGTCGGCGAAGATGTTATCCATCCAGAAACTGGTGAAGTCTTGGCTGTCCGCAACCAAGAGATTCCGGCGGATCTGGCGCTTCGGATCGAAAAGGCTGGTGTGAAGGGTGTGTTTTTGCGATCGCCCCTCACCTGCGAAGCCGCCCGCTCTGTCTGCCAACTCTGCTACGGCTGGAGCTTGGCCCACGGCCATCTCGTCGATATGGGTGAAGCCGTCGGCATCATCGCCGCCCAGTCCATCGGCGAACCGGGCACCCAGCTCACCATGCGTACCTTCCACACGGGCGGCGTCTTCACGGGAGAAGTGGCTCGCCTAGAGCGCGCCAAGGCCGATGGCACGATCGAATTCTCCAAAAAAGCCCGCACCCGTCCCTTCCGCACCCGCCACGGGGAAGAAGCCATGATGGCCGAGGGCAATTTTGAAGTCAGCGTGGTCGGCGGCAGCCGCAAACAGGTGGTCAAAATCCTCCAGGGTTCCACCATCTTTATTCCCGATGGCGGCACGATCAAAAAGAACGGCAAAATCGCCGAAGTGCCCGTGGGCGGCAACACGCGCCGCTCGACCGAGAAAGCCACCAAGGACGTCACCACCGACCTCGCGGGCGAAATCCAGTTCGCTGACATTGCCGCCGAAGAGAAGAAAGACCGCCAGGGCAACATCACCCGCGTCGCCCAGCGCGGCGGCCTGATTTGGGTTCTCGCGGGCGAAGTGTATAACCTGCCCCCTGGAGCCGAGCCCATCGTCAAAAACGGTGACCTAATCCAAGCCGGTGACGTGCTCTCCGAGACCCGACTCACCACCGAGCACGGCGGCATTGTGCGCCTGCCCAACAAGGACGGAGCCAACCGCGAAGTCGAGATCATCACGGCCTCGGTGATTCTTGACAAGGCCAAGGTGCACGCCGAAATTTCCCAGGGCCGCGAGCACTACATCCTCGAAACCGATGACGGCAGACAGTTCAACCTCAACACCACCCCCGGCACCAAAGTGGTGGATGGCCAAGTGGTGGCAGAGCTGATCAGCGATACCTACCGCACCAAAACCGGCGGCATCATTAAATATGCTGGGGTCGAAGTCGGCAAAAAGGGCAAGTCCAAGCAGGGCTATAGCGTCATCAAGGGTGGCACGCTGCTGTGGATTCCTGAGGAAGCCCACGAAGTCAACAAGGACATCTCGCTCCTGATGGTGGAAGATGGCCAGTTTGTCGAAGCGGGCACAGAAGTGGTCAAAGATGTCTTCTGCAATAGCAGTGGCATTGTCGAAGTCACCCAGAAGAACGACATCCTGCGGGAGATCGTCGTCAAGCCTGGGGACTTGCACATGCTTGATGACCCCAAGGCGCTGAAGATCAAAGGGGGATCGATCGCCAACCCTGGCGACGAAGTCATGCCGGGGGTGACGGTGGATGAAATGCGCTATGTCGATCAGGTGATGATGCCTGAGGGCGACGCGATCTTGCTGCGTCCGGTGGTGGAATATCAGGTGCCTGATGAGCCCCCGGTGCCAAGCCAAAAGGCCAGCGACGGGGATGGTCGGGCGATTAACCTCCGCGTCATTCAGCGCTTGCCCTACAAGGATGGCGAGCGGGTCAAGTCTGTGGATGGTCTCGACCTGATGCGGACTCAACTGGTGCTGTCCATGGACATGGATACGCCGCAGATTTTGGCGGACATCGAGCTCAAGACCGATGAGTCTGATCCGGATATTTTGCGGTTGCAAATGGTGATTTTGGAGTCCTTGGTGCTACGGCGCGACATCGTGGCCGACACTGTTCAGGGCAGCACCCAAACTCGTCTATTGGTCGAGGCGGACCAGGTGATTGAGTCGGGTGCGGTGGTGGCTCGCACCGAGAGCCTCTGCAAGGAAACGGGCGTGATTCGAGGCATCCGCGAGGGCGCGGAGGCGGTGCGCCGGGTGTTGATCGAGCGGGAAGCCGATCGCATCGAAGTGCCCTTGAACGGCCAAACACCGACGGTGAAGCCGGGGGATTTAATGGTATCGGGGATGGCGATCGCCGAAGGCGTCCTCATGCCTGAATCGGGCTGCATCGTCGAGGTCAAGCCTGACAGCCTAGTCTTCCGCATTGCCCGTCCTTACCGGGTCTCCCCTGGTGCGGTATTGCACGTGGACGACGGTAGCCTCGTGCAGCGGGGAGACAATCTGGTGCTGCTGGTGTTTGAGCGGGCCAAGACCGGCGATATTATCCAGGGTCTGCCGAGAATTGAGGAGCTGCTCGAAGCTCGCAAACCCAAGGAAGCCTGCGTCCTCGCGATTCGCCCCGGCACGGCTCAGGTGGTCTACGACGACGATGATTTGGTCGAGGTCAAAATTATCGAGGCCGACGGTACCGTGTCGGACTATCCGATTAACGCCAACCAAAAGAGCGTCAGCGTTGTTGATGGCCAGCAGGTGGGAGAAGCCGAGGCGCTGACCGATGGCCCGTCCAATCCCCACGAGATTCTGGACATTTTCTTTACTCACTATCGGGAGGGCATGGCGACCTATGAAGCGTCGCTCGCCAGCCTGGAGAAGGTGCAGTCGTTCTTGGTCAATGAGGTGCAGACGGTGTATCAGTCCCAGGGGATTGATATTTCCGATAAGCACATTGAAGTCATCGTGCGTCAGATGAGCTCCAAGGCGCGCATCGACGACGGCGGCGACACAACGATGCTGCCCGGTGAGCTGGTGGAATTGCGCCAGGTGGATCAGGTGAATCAGGCGATGGCCATTACGGGGGGTGCTCCGGCGGACTATACGCCCGTGCTGTTGGGGATTACCAAGGCTTCACTGAACACCGATAGTTTCATCTCGGCGGCGAGTTTCCAGGAAACTACCCGCGTGCTGACCGAGGCGGCGATCCAGGGCAAGTCGGATTGGCTGCGCGGTCTGAAGGAGAATGTGATTATTGGTCGCCTGATTCCAGCGGGTACGGGCTTCAATGCCTACGAAGAGAGCATCTCTTCGAATGCGGACTTTGATTTTGGTTATGACGGCCCTGGAATTTTGCCGGACGAAACTGAACTCAAGGACGTGGTATTGGATGATTCGACGGCGCGAGCCTATGGTCTGGACAGCGGTTTGGATAGTCGATCGATGGATTTGGATATGTCGGGCGATCGCACCTGCTCCTCGATGACGAAGAGCTGATCGATGACAATTCCATGACCAATCTCTAGTCCAGCAAGGCGAACGTTTTCGGACTCGCCTCAGCGACCCTCATCCCCCAGCCCCTTCTCCCATCGAGGGAGAAGGGGAGCTCGATCGAAGCCCCTCTTCCGGCCTGGGCCTTTAACCTGAGACTTTGACCGAGCGTGCATCAAGCGTCCCTGCCTCTTTCTGGAGTGGGGGCGCTTGTTTTATCAAAAATTTGGGTAAACACCCCGTCCTTCTAGGACGGCTTTGAGTTACGCTGTAGTCGTCTACAGGCTCGATACTTACATCCTGAAACAGGCGGATTGAGAGCGCACCTAGACGGCTAAATGGGCAATGGACGAACCAACCCTAGCGGCAAACAAGTATTTACTTGTTCCTGAGAAACGAAACATAGTCGCCATAGGGCATTGGGAGACTCTAAACGAGCGTGGAGATTGGGTAAGACTTGTTTACAAGCATCGATCTGTGAAGCGTTAAGGAATCACTGCACTTTTAGGGCGGTGAGGTATGTCAACATGGCTCGATGTCTAACTCCCCGCCCGATCCGGTTGATCCGATGCAGAATAATGCTGCCGCTGCGGCGATCGCCCTCCATTCCTGGCTCTATGGTACAACCGCAGGCGTCGCGCTAGTGCTGTTGGCCTGTAGCAGCATCCGCCATCATTTATTTCAGTCCACGGCCTTTGACCTCGGGATTTTTGATCAGGCAGTTTATCTGATTGGCTCCGGTGCTGAGCCGATCGTCTCCCTGATTCAGTTCCATGCCCTGGGCGATCATGCGGCCTTGATTCTCTATCCGCTGGCGCTGCTCTATAAAATTTCCCCGAGCGTGTACTGGCTGTTTGCGGTGCAGGCGATCGCCCTCGCCCTGGGCGGGGTTCCGGTCTGGCACCTGGCGGTTCAGGCCGGGCTGCGCCGGGGCCAAGCCTCTGCCCTGAGCTGGTGCTACTGGCTCTATCCGGTGGTCTTCAATCTGAATTTGTTTGATTTTCATCCGGAAGTGATCGCGCTGCCCGCCTTACTAGCAGCGATTTTGGCGGCGCGATCGCAAAAACCTGGGGATTTGTCGGCGCATTGCTCCTGGTCTTGTCTTGCAAAGCAGTGCTGTCGCTAACGGTGGTGGCACTGGGAATTTGGCTGTTGCTAGAACAACCAAAAAAACGATTTGGGGCGATCGCCCTCGGACTCGGTATTGCCTGGTTTTTGCTCAGCACCCAAGTGATCATCCCCGAGTTCAGCGGCGGTGAACCAGCAGCGGTGGGTCGTTACAGTTACCTAGGCAACTCTGTTCCGGAAATTGCTCGAAACTTACTACTCCGGCCCCAGCTTGTCTTGGGTCACCTGTTTTCTCGGGAAAATGCGGAGTATTTGGTTTTGTTGCTGGTGCCGTTTGGCTGGGCGTTGTCGCCGAGATATCTGTTGCCGTTGCTGGGGGCAATGCCCACGCTGCTGTTGAATCTGATGACGGATTACACGGCCCAAAAGGATTTGGTGCATCAGTATGCGTTGCCGATGCTGCCGTTTTTTGTGGTGGCGATGATGGGGGCGATCGCCGCAAAACAAAGTTGGTTTCAGCGGCCTCGGGCGATCGTGATCTGGGCGATCGTGATGTTTGTCGCCCTAGCCAAACCGGGCTATTTTGGCTCGCGCTACCTGACGGAGCTAGACACCTGGCAGGCCACTCGGCAGGCGGTGACGCGTGTTCAGGTGTCTCGTACCGACCCAGCTGGCGGCGTGCTCACGGGTGCTCAGATTGCTTCCCATTTGACCCATCGCCCCCTGGTGACGTTGGCGCTAGATGGCACGGCAGAAATGCCGCTGGAGCCTTACCGCTATGTGCTGCTGAATCAAACCCATCCCGGCTGGCAAAGCAGTCCGGCCACGGTGCAACGACTCACCCAGCGATTGCAGGCGGCTCCGGATTGGCGGCTGGATTATCAACAAGATGGGGTGGTGCTGTTTGTCCGGGTGAATCGTCTCCAAAGTCCTCAAAATTGAAGGTATTAAATCCATTTTCCTCGCCCATTCTGGGGGCCGGAACGGTTTGGGTTTAGGGAGGGTGTCGGGAGCTTGCGATCGCGCTAGGATAAGCTGAGACTGACCGGAGGAATGCAGCATGATTGCGGAACCGATGCCATTTTTGTCGCCAGAGGAATATCTGGCCTTTGAGGAAACTGCAGATGTGCGCCATGAGTATCTAGATGGTGAAATTTTTGCCATGGCAGGGTCGAGTTCTGATCATGCCTCACTAGTCGGCAATATTTTTGTTGTATTGAGCCCCTTTGTGCGGGGGCAGGGTTGTCGGATTTATCCCCAGGATGTGAAGGCAAAAATTGAGGAGAAGTCGCGTTATTACTATCCCGATATTCTGGTGACTTGTGATGCTCGCGATCGGGAAGAACGTTATGTCAAACAACATTACACACTGATTGTGGAGGTGTTGTCGGAGGGGACGGAGGCGTTCGATCGCGGCAAGAAATTTGAAGATTATCGCCGCACTGAGTCTCTGGAGGAGTATGTGTTAGTGGCGCAGGATCGAGTTTGTGTGGAGGTATTTCGGCGGAAAGCAAAGGGGCGTTGGGAGTTGGAAAGTTATGGGGTGGGGGATGAGGTGCGGTTGGAGAGTTTGGGGGCGCGGTTTGCGATCGAACAGTTGTATATCGATGTAGATATCCCTCCAGAACCTCCACTGCTGTCGTCGGGGAATGTTTAATCTTCTACTAGTCTGCTTCAGCAGGCTGGTTCTACGGCGCTGCTACTCACACTCTATCAAAGCTTCGATATCTGCCGCTACTATCTTCTCCAGATTCCGCGTATTTTTTTCAACTTCATAGCCAATCTACACATCGTTACTAATGGCCGTATCGCCTCACTACCATGAGCAATTGCGAGCCGAACGAGCTCATCTCCCTTCTTTCTCTCCAGCACCCGCGTAATTGAACTACTCCTCATTGAATTGGCAGTCCAATCTAGTTGCCAACTAATCCGATTCAAGGCGATCGGTAGACTGGTGGATGAGCTGTCAAATTCGTTCTCAACAAATTTGACAGCTTATCTACTCTACACTCGTCCTCATTGCTTGAATGCGATCGTACTGAAAATTAAACGAACGCGAAATTAGCAGCACTCAGACTTGAAACCTGAATGCCATTGAGAACAGCCAGGGCATTACCATTGAACGAGATCAATGTATTCTGACCTTCTTGCATGAAAGCAAGTCGCTCAAAACTAGCACCCAGTCCGGATAAACCAATTACATCTTCTCCAGCCGCAAAATCCACTACGATACTTGCTGATTCTGGAATACCTGCCGAAGCAATCCAAAACTGGTCTGATCCTTGTGCACCAATGAGACAATTACCGCCGCCCGCCTGTACAAAGAAGCGATCGTCCCCAGCCCCACCAAACAAAATATCATCCTTGCCCAGATTAAACGTATCATTCCCAACACCACCATACAATTGATTCATGCCCTGGCTAGAGGTGGCATTGATGAAGTCATCCCCCGCCCCAGCAAGAATCACCTGAGCACCCAGGTTAATCATATCGGCGTTCTCAGTTCCAGGCATAGGCTTCCCAGAGGCTGGCTCATATTCAGTAGATACCAGCGCACTGGTTCCCAGAATAGTGCTGGGTAGCTGCACCAATTTCAGCGTTTCAGCATCCTCAATCCGAGCGATCGGATCGCCGTCTAGCGTGGAGATTTGAAACTCTTTGTAAATTATGCCCTGAAACTCATTATTGTAAATATCAAATTTGTAATACTCCAGATTCCCTGCCACAATCAACTGATCTTTTTGACGATCGAAATCACCAATCAATACATAATCTTGGTCGCCTTTACCCACATAAAAATCCTTCCCATCGTTACCCAGAAGAAAACGATCGCGCCCAAATGATCCGTGATAATGATCCCGATCGCCTGTCCCCGTTGTCGCAGTTTTGATAGCTCCCGTTTCAGGATTGTATTCAGTAATCGGAAAGCTTACGACAACAGCATTGCCCAGAGGATAGAAAAAGCTATCATTACCCACCTTGCCATTGAAAAAAGTTTGTCGCCCTTCATCAATACCCTTCTTAACGAAATGATTCCATCCTGACGAGTAAGTTTCAGCATCAATCAAAGCTGCCACATCAGCATTCGCTGTTAGATAAGCAGGCTCATTAAAGTAAGGCTGAGTCCGCGAAGCCCAGTAGGAATTTTGAGGCGCAAACAGCAACAAGCCATTCTCGGTGAACAATCCGTCTGCAATGAGTTTAGGAACGCCCTCCACGACTCCTATCAAATCACCATTCTTTGAAATATTAACGCTGCCGTCAATGGTTTCAAACGTATAGTCTTCCGGGCCTCCAGACAAATAAATCGCATCTTCGCTGGTCGAATCAAAATAGCGAATCGTGGCATAGTCCTGCGCGCCATTACCCAGGTAAAAATCCGAGGGATTTTCAGCCCCATTGTCCCCCAGGTAGAAAATATTGCGTCCGGGTGAACCCTGCAACACATCAACTTCTCCAACGCCCAAAGACTCCACTTCAGCATTGATCAACCGATTGCCTACCTGGGCGGTCTTAACACCTACCCCAATCACCGAAGACTTTTGACCTGATGAGAGCACAGTGTCGTTACCATTAGTGCCTCCAAAAATCACCCCTCTACGTTCTGCAAACTGTCCCACCTGCATGAACTCCTCATACCCTGAAGCGTACTTTCCCTCAGCAATCGCTTGCGCAACTTGAGGATTTTCAGCTAAATAGATGGCTTCGTTAAAAAGCTGCATAGTCATACTGTTGTGCCTGATTGGTAGATTGCCAGGAAATATTTCCACTGCGAAGCCGAGGCACTTGATCATTCGATCGCCCGCTCAACTGCCATCTGCGGTTTGATTCCTCGCGGTATAGTAACGTACTTTCTCAAGGAATGATAATCATTCTCAATTTTTTTTAAAGAATTAACAAAGAGAAGAATAGCGTAGTTAAGTTTAGTCATCGTCAAGAAATGATGGAGTTTGGAAACCTTCAAGCAGGACGAACTCTTCCGCGAAAAGATCAAAGAATCACTGCCTGAAACGTGCAATGCGCACCGGCTCATTCCGCCGCTCTGGGCGACGATACCGAACACAGTTGAGAGGCCAAGACCGGTTCCTTTTTCCTTTGTTGTGACTAGAGCACCAAAAATTTTAGGAAAAACAACTTCTGGGATTCCTGGCCCAGAATCTTCTATCTCGATTATGGCAAAACCGTTTTCCTCTTTTGTTTGAACTTTGATGGTACCATGATTGTTTCTGATGGCTTGTATTGCATTTAAAATAAGGTTGATAAGGACGATCTCCATTTTTTTTGGATCACACTTTAGCTGCAATTCCGTTTGTGGAATTTCAACTGTTACGTTTTTTGGAACATCTATTGATTCAACAGCCTCCTCTAGCAATGATTTTACAGGAACAGAGCTTTCAATAAGTGGAGACACTCTGACAAAATTCAAGACATCTTCGATTTGTCTTGACATTCTGTCAACTGCTCTATCCATCCTTAATAGAACCTCGTCTATCTCTTTACTGGTTCCTTCTGCATTTCTTTTTACTATATCAGCTGAGCTTCGAATTGTACCAAGAGGGTTTTTCATGTTGTGTGCCATGCTTGCAGCAATTTCTCCAATACCAACTAACCGTTCATTTTTCACTCTGATGTGAGCTTCTGCAAGCTGCTTTTCAGTCTCGATTAGTTTTTGGAGTGACTCTGACATTTCGTTAAACGAGTCTCCAATTAACTCCATCTCAGTAATTCTACTTTTTTTGCCTTGACATTAAATTTCCCTTTGGAAATTGATTCTGCAAGGCGAGAAAGCTCCTTGAGAGGAGTTGTTATGAATAATGACACAACAACACCAATTACAATGGAGCTAATCATCCCAATTATTGATGTAATCAAAATAGAGTCTCTAAGGTCGATAAACTCGTCAATAAACGATGAACTTGCTTGGTCTACCACCGTAACCCAGTCAAATCC